>JAEUVM010000698.1 GCA_016787125.1 Chitinophagaceae bacterium
GTTTGCCCGCTTATTGATGCCAGGCGGATGGAAGTGTATGCTGCTGTGTACGACAAACAACTTACTGAGATAACGGCCCCGCATGCAATGATACTGGATAAAGAAGGATTCTCTTCCTTATTGCAGGGCTTGGCTCATCAAGCGGAGGCGGATATCCTTTTTTGTGGAAATGGTTCCCCAAAAGTACCCGGTGATTTCTTAAACCACAGGCATATCATCAGTAATATACAGGCAGATGCCTCTCACCTGGTGGCTCTTGCTGCTGATCTTTTCAGGAAAGAAGATCATGCTGATACTGTTTATACAGAACCCGTTTATATAAAAGAATTTTACACGGTAAAGCGAAAGGATTAGCACTTTAGTACGTCTATAAATTTTCACATATAAAAAATCGTATCCCTGAATAAATTGCTTTCCATTTGTTAACCATAGAACCCCTCGCTAAAATGAACAATTACACGCTAACACTCAACAATGATCCGGGTACCGGTTCGCTTCTGAAAGTTGACCTGCTCAACGTGAAGAAGGCGGCATTGGTATTACGGGCCATCAATCATAAGCTGAGACAGCAGATTCTCCGGCTTATTGATGAAGAAAGGAAAATTACGGTAACCGACCTCTATGTAAACCTGAGGCTGGAGCAATCGGTGGCCTCCCAGCACCTGGCCATCTTACGAAAGGCCGGCTTTGTGAAAACAGAGCGTTCGGGTAAATACATTTATTATTCAGTAAACCCGGACCGGATCAATGAACTGAACAGATTTGTTGCCGAGCTGCTGAATTGACCACTGCTACCTTTTTACTGAAACGTCCTGCCGCTTGTGCAGGACGTTTTCATTTTATAAGCTACTTTTGCTGTTTAAATATTTCCGGAAACATGTTTATCAAACAGTTATATACTGCCTGTCTCAGCGAAGCTGCTTACTACATTGAAAGTGAAGGTGAAGCTGCGGTAATTGACCCCCTGCGGGATATTGATGCTTACCTGGCACTGGCTGAGGAGAGAAAGGCCTCCATCAAATACATTTTTGAAACCCATTTTCATGCTGACTTTGTAAGCGGCCATCTTGACCTGGGTAAAGCCACGGGTGCCCCGATCGTATATGGCCCCGGCACGCAGACCCGTTTCCCTGTTACCGTGGCAAAAGACGGGGAGCTTTTCAAAGTGGGTAAGCTCACCATCCAGGTGTTGCATACGCCGGGCCATACACTTGAGTCTTCCTGTTATTTATTAAAAGATGAGAATGGTAAAGACCATTGTGTTTTTACCGGCGATACCCTCTTTGCCGGTGATGTGGGCCGGCCCGACCTGGCGCAGAAAGGTGAAGACCTGACGATGAATGACCTGGCTGGTATGATGTATGACAGTATTCAGCACAAACTGTTTCCGCTGGCCGATAATGTGATCGTATATCCTGCTCACGGGCCGGGCAGCTCTTGCGGTAAAAACCTGGGGCCAAATACCCACAGTACCATTGGGGAAGAAAAGCAAACTAACTATGCCCTGAAGGCTGAAAGTAAAGACGCATTTATCCGGGAAGTAACGGAAGGCATTACAGCCCCTCCCTCCTATTTCCCTGTCAATGCCCGGATCAATAAAGAAGGGTATGACAGTATTGATGCCGTGGTGGCTACCGGTATGACGGGCCTTTCTGCCGATCAATTTAAAAAACTGGCCGCTGAGGGCGCCATTATTCTTGACACCCGCCACGCTTCCGTGTTTACTCAGGGTTTTGTACCCGGTTCCATCTTTATTGGTTTGGAAGGCCGCTTTGCTGAATGGGCGGGCAGCCTGCTTCCCTTTACTGAGCCGGTTGTACTGGTAACGGAGCCTGGTAAGGAAAAAGAAACCATTGTTCGCCTGGCAAGGGTGGGTTTTGATAAAGTAAAAGGATACCTTGACGGAGGCTATGAAGCCTGGCTGGCTGCCGGTGAGCCGACAGATATGATCATTGATGTGGAAGCGGATGAACTGATGATGGACATTCCGCATGATGACAACCTGGTGGTGGTGGATGTGCGCCGCGAAACTGAGTATGCTGATGGTCACCTGAAAGATGCCGTGAACCTGCCGCTGAATGAACTGACCGATCCCGGTTCGATGGCTAATATTGAGGATACCGACAATCTTTATGTGCATTGCGCCGGCGGTTATCGCAGTGTTATTGCCGCCTCTATACTGAAGAAGCAGGGCATTCATAACCTGCGCAATGTGGTGGGTGGATGGAGTAAGATCAAAGAGCAGGAAAGGGCGGAGATCGTGAAGGAGACGAAGGTGCTGAATTAAGGTATTGGGTATATAAAGTAAATAAGGTATCTAAGTATATACACTACCTACTTAGATACCTTATTTACTTTATATACTTTATTTACTTATATACTTTAATTACTTCGCCAGGCTGCTGATTACATTTTTGCTTTTATCCAGGCGTCCAGTTCGGGTGAGCTTTCGGTGCTGATGATGACGGCATATCGGGGTTTATCGCCATTGTGTACGCCCACATGCCAGAGCCGCTGTGAGTCTACTACAAAATGTGCGCCTTTGGGCATGGGTACCCTTGCTTCTGATTCTTTGATGGGCAGGTTATTTTCATCGCTATCGTAGAGCAGCATATAGCTGTCGGGGTTGTCGGTGAGTTCTATCCACATCCTTACCACCCAGCCTTCGCCTTCGGGATTGAGGCGGTTATTATCATCGCGGTGAACGGAGCGGATGGCCTGGTCGTGGTTTTGCGGCTCCAGTTTGATGATGCGCACCCTTCCGAAATTGGCCGGGATAGATTTAATGTATGCCATCAGGTTGGGGCACAATTCAGCATTGGGTGTCCAGAGGGCATCTTTATCTGTTTTGCCATTTTCCCAAAAGCCCTTACACTCATTGGTACCGTCGCAGGAGGCCAGTGGTGCGAAGTTGGTATCGCCACCGCTTTTCCAGTCCATGTACACGAGGGTTTCCCACTCGGCCGGTGGAATATGTGAGGTATCGAGGGTTTGCATGATGGCATAGCCTTTTTCTTCCAGAACAGGCATGCGGTAGTGATCGGTTTTGGCCGGGATCTTTACAGACCAGTGTTCGGAGTGCGGCCAGAAGATTGCGGGGGCGGCAGACATAGTAGTTATTTACTTTTTATAAATAGAAAGCGGAAAATTACTCAATAAAGGCAGGATAAAAAAAATACCTGCCCGGCTGCAATGTTATTAATTATGCAATATATGCCGGATGATTATCGTCATTGGTCGGCGATCCTTACTTTCTCCATCCCTTCCATTTTTTTGTATCCGCCGGCTGACCATCGGGTTTTACAAAAGGTGGATTATCTGCCAGGGCAACATATTTTTTCAGGAAAGTGCGCCAGGCCTTATTTCCGCTGAAGGCACCGTTGCCATAAATGGACAGTTCAAACTGGTCCTTATCTGCCGGAAAGGTGATGGCCATTCCTTTTCCACCCAGTTGGGGCGTGGTGGAATTGATCTTGAGGGCTTTGTAGTTGCTTGCCATGTTGCTTTTGATAAGGCGCATGGAAACCTCCATGATAAGGCGGGAAGCATGAGCATGCAGTACAGGATCATATTTTCCGCCGTATTCCTGGTAGAGCCAGTTATAGTGCATCAGGTTTTCGAGAAACCACAGAAAGTCGATATTATAGGTGGCATATTCGTCCGGGTTATCCTGGTACGTATAATCCACACATTTTTTCCTTGCCCAGCTTACCACCCACCAAAGTTCATTGATATGTTCAGACAGGTAGTTGGCGAGGTTATCCATTTTCCAGATGATGGCATCGTCCAGCTTTCCATCAAACTCATCCGTTGCATAATAATCGCCCAGGTCAACACAGCTTAATGATACACCCATATCTTTAAATTCATCGCTGCTGAGGTAGTCGTCGTAATTATGCTTAAAATAAATGCCCACCAGGTTATTGGCCAGTTCATCGTAGCGGATGGTATTTTGTTTCTTTAACAGGAACTCTGCAAAATCATCATAGCCGATACCCAGCAAAGCTGCTTCATCCGGGGAGGCAATAAGATAACGGGTGCTATCGCGGAAGCAAAGTGCGGCTTCAAAGGTTTGTCCCCAGCAGCAATCCAGGCAAACAAATCCCAGGTCTTCATTCTTGCGGCTGAAACCGGATTTCAACAATTCCTTTCCCATCATTTCATATGTAAGAAACCGTTCATTACCCTCCCGGGAGAGAACAATGAGGAAAATGGATGGGTTGTCGATATGTTCGCTGGATCCGTCGTATTTCCAGCCGTCCTTCTGGTATTTTCGTTTCATTCGTTCTTCAAAATCTTCATCCTTTTCTCCGGGACGTTTGGCATCCAGTTTTACCATCATTTGCCTATGCTCAACAGAAGGTCCGCCTGCCTGTGCATGACCATTATAAATAAATCCGTATTTCTTCGCCGGAAACTTCTTTTTGACAAGATCAATGATATGAGAGAGGTTGCCGGGTTTGGTCAAGTCTTCCTGTTTTGGAAATTCTTCAAGCGGTTCTGCTTCGGTAAATCTTTCAAACCTCGAAACATAAAACACCTGTGGCGGAAGATCTGTGCCGGCAATGGCTTTGTTTGACGCAGCAGCAGGCACTTTTAACCCGTCAAATATTACCAAGAAATTCACTTTGCCCAGTTCGCTGCCGAATTTGGCCACCTGGTTATAATTTCGTTTTACATCATCGAGCAGGTCGCTTTCTCCATTGAGATAAATGATGATGGTCCAGTTGGCAGCAGGAATTGCACCCTGTTGGTAGAGTTGTTTGATGGCTGAAGACATGGTGGTTTATGTTTCCAGTAAGATAAATGTTTATTTTTAACTGCACAACCAACCATGCCTGTCTTCAAACGCTTCCTCCTTCTTTGCTTATGCTGGATACCGACGGCTATGTCCGGTCAGCAACTGCTTTTTGATTCTTATTCTTTTTCAGACGGTTTAAATGCCTCCAATATCCAGAAGACCATTCAGGACAGGTATGGCTTTATGTGGATTGCCACACAGGATGGCTTGTATCGCTTCAACGGTACTTCGTTTGATGCATTGAAAAAATCACCGGCATCCAACAGTCTTGGTGAAAACTTTGTATTTGATGTTTGCAACGGACCCGGTGACTCCATTTATGTGGCCGTATTTCCCACAGGCATTGATGCCGTGAACACCCGCACACTTGCCATACGACCGGTTACTTCTGCCTATGAACAGCTTACCCAGCAATTGCCTAATCAATGGATACAGAAGATCTGTTATTATAAAGGAAAGCTGTGGGCGGGCGGCAATGACTTTATTGCCATGCTTGACCGCGAGGGGCACCGGCCGCCGAAGATCATTACGGCCATACCCGGTATCAGTGCGAGGCTTGATATCAGTTTCATTGTACCTGCCAGTGAAGGGGTGCTGATGGCCGGTATCCGTAATTATGGCTTGCTGCTTCTTGACCCTGCTTCGGGTGCTGTGATCAATACTATTACGACTGCTTCACTGTCGGCACCCGGCAACGCTGAGAGTATCAATGATGCGGTTGTATCGGGCAATACGATCTTTCTTGCGTTTGATCACCGGGTGGCTGCGGGTTCTGTTGTCAATAACAAATGGCAATTGCAGGCAATTCATACCTCAGCATCACTGCAATCGCTGACGATCAACTCCATTGCTGCCGGCAAAAAGAACACTGCTATATGGCTCGGTACGGATAATGGACTGGGGAAACTTATACCCGGCATCGGTGAAGTAACGATAACCACTCCTGATCCTGTTGCTTTACGGCCTTTGAAAGATGAACTGATCTCGCATTTGTTTATTGACCGCTCTGATAACCTTTGGATCAGTTCATCGAAGTTGCTCCAGGTGACCAGTCTTGGTATTTCTCCTTTCCGGGCGTTCAGCGGCACTGCCGATACCAAACTGCTGCATATCTATACCATTGATACGTTGTCGGCCACGGAAATCATCACCACCGGGAAAAACGGATTGTTTGTAACCAATACACTGACGGGCATCAGCCGCCTGGTGACGGGCACAGCCGGGCAGGGTACGGTGCATCATATTCAAAAAGCTGACAATTGGCGATATCTTGTTTTTACGGATAACGGTCTTTTATTATGGCATCCTGCCGGTAACAGTATAAGCAGTGGCATCCAGGTGGAAAAGCTTTATCCCGAATGGGCACCGCACCGGGAGAAGATATTTAATAACTCGATCCGGCTGGGTGATGCATTCTATTTTGCCAGTGATGAACAGGAAGGTCTTATTAAGTGGGATATAAAAAAAAGACAGATCACACAGTTTAAGAAAGGCGGCGAACGAAGCGGAGGTCTTCCGGAAAATCATATACATAACCTGAAGACTGACCGTGATGGTAACCTGTGGCTGTTGCAGGATTTTTTCATTACCCGGTTTGATTACAGGAAGGACAGTGCAGTACAGGTGATTGCGTATAATAAAAACGGTGAGGGCCCCCTGGCCGGTATTTACTTTGACCTGTATGATGATGGCAAAAAAATATGGTTCTCCACTTATGGCGGCGGTGTGAATGCATGGGATAAACAAACGCATACCTGGGATGCCATCACTGAAAAAGACGGGCTGTGCAACAACAGTGTTTATTCCATATTGCCTGAAAAGGACAGTATTTTCTGGGTGAGTTCCAATATGGGTATCTCAAGGGTGAACTATTTTACCAAAGCCTGTGAGAACTTTTTTGTGGAGGACGGGCTGCAGGATAATTCTTTTGATGAGAAAGGGTACTTCAGGAACGGGCACCTGCTGTATCTCGGCGGCCTTAATGGTTTTACGGAGATCAATACAGCGTTGTATCAATCGGACCAGTCTTCCTTCCCGGTTTACATTTATAAAATGGATTATTACCGGCGGGGGAATAAGTTTACCGGATATGAGCTGAACTGGGATAAGGTAAGACTTCCTTCGGCTGTTAACCTTGTAACGCTTTATTGTGCCGCCTTGAAATTTCCGGGTTCACACCGGGTAAAGTTCTATTACCGGCTGAAGGGTTCAGGCACAGAATACCTGCCGGTAAACAACGATAATAAGATCGATCTCATTATCAGTAAGCCCGGGAATTATGAAATTGAGATAAGTTACCAGAAACAATCGGGGGGCGATTTTGAAAAACCGCTGGTATTCCGGTTTTATGTACAACCAAAATGGCACCAAAGCTGGTGGTTTAAAGTATTACTTGGGCTTGTTATTGTTGCCATCGCTTATGCCCTGTACCGGATGCGTATCAATCAACTGAAAAAGGAAAACCTGATACGGAGTAAGATTGCCGGCGACCTGCATGATGATCTTGGCAGTACGATGAACAGTGTGAAAGTATATACCAACCTGGCCATGATGGAGCAGCAGGCTGATAAATACCTGCCGCTGATCAAACAGGGTACGCAGGATGCCATCAGCAGCATCCGGGATATTATCTGGGTGCTGGATGACAGTAAGGATGTGCTGGAGCACCTGGTGAACAGGGTGAATACCTTTGCCCGGCCGGTTTGCGAAGCCAACAACATCAGCTATGTGACGGATATTGCTGACGAGATCCGTGATTATAAACTATTGCAGGAGGAGAAGCGAAACCTGTATATGATACTGAAGGAGGCTATTAACAATGCCATCAAGTATGCCGCCTGCCGGCAAATAACCGTTGCGATCGGGGGACAAAAAGGCAAACTGTCGGTACTTATAAAAGATGATGGAAAGGGGTTTGACCCGGCGGCAACCGGGGAAGGCAACGGGCTGAAAAATATGAAGCGGCGGGCACTGGAGATCGGGTACCGGCTAAACATCACTGCATTGCAGCAGAAAGGAACAAGTATTAAGCTGGAGAAAATTTAATTCATCTGCACGATACCCTGTTTGATGGCAAATAATACCAACCCTACCCTGTTTTTAATATTCAGCTTTTCAAAGAGGGCATCGCGGTAGCCATCAATGGTGCGGGGACTGAGGTGCATTTTTTCTGCAATTTCTTTATAGGTAAGTTCGGAAGCGGCCAGTTTCAGGAATTCTATTTCCCGGTCGTTCAGGTCAGACACCTGTTTGCTGCCGCCGTTTGCACCCTCTACATTATAAATAGAATGCAGCAGTTTGCCGGTGACGAGTTCCGAATAATGCACTCCTTTCGTCATTACATCCTCAATGGCCTGGCGGAGTTCTACCGGATCGGCGCCTTTTAATATATATCCTTTAGCGCCGCATTTCAGCATACGGATGATGGCGTTCTCATCATCATACATACTTACGGCCAGCACTTTTACCAGCGGGTGGTTTTGGCGGAGCCAGGCGGTGGTCTGGTATCCATCCATACCGGCCATATTAATATCCATCAGCACCACATCGGGCAGGTTGTTCGTGTCGAGCTTGCTGATCAGGTCGTTTCCATCACTGCATTCAAACAGTACTTCGTAGCCCAGGTTGGTAACAAGGCCGGCAAAGCCATTGCGGAGCAGTACGTGGTCGTCAGCGAGAGCTATTTTTACTTTTGTCATTGGCATGGTTCGTTTGGCAATTGTAATATAATTTTTCTATGCCCTGTCTTTTCTTTTTTCTGCCGGATTTTCCCTCCCAGCAAGGAAGCCCTTTTGCTGCAGTTCATTGCAGGCAGTGGCCAGATGGCTTTTTCGGAAAACACCAATGGCTGATGGCCGGTGTGTGTGAGGGTAATAAGCGTTTTACTGCCGCAGGTAACGGTAAGGGAAACCAGTTCTGCTTCCGGTTGCTTTTCCAATTCATCAAACAGCTCGAGTAAGATACCGAATACCAGCAGACCCTTTTCGCCGGCAAGTACAGGAGGAAGTGGCTGTGAATGGTCTGCCGTGATCGTTGCTTTGGGAAAACGGGAACCTGACTCCTGGTCCAGCACCCTGTAAAAACCGGCGGCAGCAACAATATCTTCCTCCGGGTAGAAGAGGCGGCACATCTGGCGGAGGTCACGGATGGTCTTTCCCACCATTTCGCCCGAAGTATCTATTGCTTCTTTTGTTTTATCGCTGAAGTCGTGATGCAGCCCCAGCAGTTTGATGCGGATGAGACTGAGCATTTGCCCGATGTTTTCATACACTTCTTTAACCACAGTACCGAGGTAATGCTCCCGTATGCGCAGGCGGGCGAGCAAGACTTCATGCTGGTACAGCAGCGTTTCATATTGTTGCAGATCAGGCATAATGCAATTTGGCCTGTTTGCCGCTGGCAAAAAAGGGGAAAAACACCTTAACAGGGTGAGGGTAATGTACTACGTCTTAAGTGCTGCCTGCGATTATGATACAGTAACGATTCCGTTTTTAATTGCATATAAAACCAGTCCCACCCGGCTTTTGATATTCAGTTTTTCGAACAGGTCGTCACGGTAGCCATCTATGGTGCGGGGGCTTACATGCATTTTCTCGGCTATTTCCTTATAGGTAAGTTCGGAGGCGGCGAGTTTGAGGAATTCGATCTCTCGTTCGGTAAGGTTCAGTTCTGCGGCCTTCTCTTCCTCGGTGCCGCTGTCGATGATGTTTCGCATCAGGCGACCAGTCACCATTTCCGAATAATAAAAACCTTTGGTGGCCACGGCTTCTATTGCTGCTTTGAGATCGGAAGGGTGTGCATCTTTCAGCACATAACCACGGGCGCCGTTCTTCAGCATTTTAATGATGGCTTCCTCATCATCATACATACTCAGGGCCAGCACTTTTGTATCGGGGGCATTGGTTTTGATCCAGGCAGCGGTGGCATA
>JAEUVM010000700.1 GCA_016787125.1 Chitinophagaceae bacterium
GATCCCGCCCCACACCACAAAGACCTCGGCAATATCGCCGGGGTTTTTTGTTTTACTGAAAATGCGATTCGTCGTGCGGTTCCCTGCCTGACTGCGTCAAGCAGGCAGGGATCCCGCCCCACACCACAAAGACCTCGGCAACATCGCCGGGGTTTTTTGTTTACTGAAAATGCCAGTCGTCGTGCGGTTCCCTGCCTGACTGCGTCAAGCAGGCAGGGATCCCGCCCCACACCACGAAGAAAAAATAGCGATTAGTAAGTAAAAAGGATAATCGCTTTTTTGTTGGGTATAATATAGTTACAATAAAATCAGCCAGTTAATGCTCGTAAATCCTAAAAAAGAATTGGAGGATTAGGCTCTTTTAAATACATTTGTAAACACAACAATATGATTGTGTCATGATACCAGAATTTATTAGCCTTATTGGCTCTCCCTGGCCTTTATTACCTCCGGGTATTCACGATTCAACTTTGGAAGAGGTTTATGAAAGGTATGTTTTGAATGCTCAAAGGAAGGCACAGTTTGAAGGCATGGTAAAAGCTTTGGAAAATCTCTTTGGCAGTGGTTGTCCGCAAGTCTTTTTAGATGGTAGTTATGTTACAGGAAAGCCCACCCCCAATGACTACGAAGTATGTTGGGATATGCGATTTGTTAACCCTACTTCGCTTGACCCTGTGTTTTTTGATTTTAGCAATGGAAGGAGCCAACAAAAGAAAAAGTATTTCGGTGAGTTCTTTCCTGCGGCTATTAAGGAAGGTTTTAGCGGGAGGCCATTCTTAGAGTTTTTTCAGATCGATAAGAGTACAGGAAAGCCAAAAGGTATCGTGCGTTTATTAAACCATTTAACGAAAGGAGGTTCGCTATGATTACTAATGACAGGCAATATAAAATTATAAAGAGCCAGATAGACAACTTCCAACAATCTTTGGCTGAATTAGAATTTTCTGCAAAAACCGTTAAAGATATTCACCCAAAATTATTCGAGATTCAAAAAGCGGCTATTGAATCCCAGTTGGATGATCTTATCAAAGAAGTACACGAGTATGAGGATTTGAAAGAGGGTAGAATTGCAATAGCCGAAGTAAATAGTCTTAGTGCTTTGCCCCTGGCCCTGATAAAGGCCAGAATCGCTAACGGTTTTACGCAAGCCGAATTAGCCGAAAGGGTTGGCGTGAAAATGCAGCAGATTCAGAGATATGAGTCTGAATTGTATGATACAGCTAGCGTTAAAACATTAATGAAAATTGCAGATCGACTATCTATTAAAATTAATGCGGATGTTCAAATTAAGCCAATTGAAGCACCCGAGAACCTTGATATAAACAACTATCCGTTTAAACAAATGTATCAAAGAAACTGGTTTGGGAATTTTTCCGGCTCATACAATGATGCAGTTGTTGATTCCAAGAATTTGTTGCAGAGGTTCTTTGAAATTGCTGGTGTTGGGAATTTTCAATACAGCTTTACGAGGAAATCAATCCGTTCTGGTTCAACGCTGAACACATTTGCGCTCAATGCATGGTATGCTAGAGTTTTAGAAAAAGCAAAGTATCAAGAAGTGGGTAGTATATATACAAGAGGCGCTATTACAACTTCTTGGTTACGATACTTGGCAGAGCTAAGTAGTGAACCGAATGGTCCAGCACAAGCAGCCAAATATCTACGTGCAAACGGAATTAGATTCGTACTAGAACCACACCTTGAGGGAACTTTTTTAGATGGTGCAGCCCTTCTTTGGGAAAATAGTCAACCAATTGTTGCAATGACTTTGCGACATGATCGTATGGACAACTTTTGGTTTGTTTTATTTCACGAATTGGCTCACATACATCTTCACTTGTCCGAAGATTTAACTGTAATATTTGATGACCTCGATGTAAAAATCGACGGGATAGAACAAGAGGCCGATGCGTTTGCTTTAAATGCACTTATACCCGATGAAGTTTGGAGGAAATCCCTCGTAAGATTTAACCCATCAGAAGAGGCTATCATTAATCAGGCAAAGGCAATGAAAATCCATCCAGCACTTATAGCGGGAAGGATAAGACGAGAAACGGGCAAGTATTATCAATTCACTACCCTAGTCGCTAAAAGTGTTAGAGAATCATTAGATAGTGAAATAAAAGGAGTATAACATGATTAGTAAATTTTATTTACCTATTATTAAGTCAAAGCAGGGTGAATTTGATGCGTTATCAATTTTAAACCCCGATGTTAAGGGTCTAGTTATGCCTTTAGTAGAAGTGGCAAAAATGGAATTTGATAATGCAGAAAACGCGAAACCCAAAACAATTGAGAAGCATTTAGAAAATATCTGTAAGCGCATATCTACAAAATGGGGACGCAGCAATGCGTTTATTGATACATACCTAGTAAATGATACCTTACCAGATGGAAAAAACTGTATCGAATACATGTATGAAAGGTTTGCACAGCAAGGCGCAGGAATTCCATCTCTTGTAATTCAATTTTTGACCCCAGATAATATCCTTGCCGCTTGTAACGAAGCGATGAAAAAGTATAATTTACCAGAAGCGGCAATTAGACTGACTGTAGCGGATATGGTTTCTCTAGACTTGCTCGAGGAGTTAAAAATCCTGCTTCAAAAAATTGTAAAAGACTCGAAAAATTGTCATTTGGTTTTAGATTTAAACGGAGCAGATTTTTCTAACACTTCAGATTTCTCTGATACGTTGGTTGATCTTTTTCGTGATTTTCCATTTTTCCAAGAATGGAAATCCGTTACAGTATGCGGCGGTTCTTTTCCTAAAACTAACCTTTTAAAACAGGGAGTGAATGAAATACCCAGAGGCGAATGGGCACTCTATAATCAGCTTGTTGAGAAATTGAAAAATAAAGATTTTGAACGCCAGATCAATTATGGAGATTATGGTATTGTTGCTCCGGGACATTTTGAATATGACCCTTTAAAAATGGATCGTAGTGCAAATATTCGCTATACTCATAATAACAGTTGGTATGTTGTTAAAGGAAAATCATTAAAGCTAGAAGGTCACGCACAATATTTTGATCTGGCAAAAAATATTGTTACCGAGTCCGGCTATTTTTTTGGCGAGAATTTTTCCGCTGGGGATTTGCACTTAAAAAAATGTTCAGATGGACAGACAACAAGCGGTAATCCTACTGTTTGGAATAAAATCGGATTTAATCACCATTTCACTAAAGTCTTGAAAGATCTTAACGCCAGTTATTTCGCTGCTTGAGATATTGAATTACAAATTTGCTCATTCTTTTTTGGGAAAAGCTTTTTGATAGAAGTTGATAAATTGCCTGTTTAGTAAAAGTTGAGTTGACGTGATTTCCAAAAACCGAATTTGCTATGTCCAATGCTTCTCGTTTCCATAGAAGCTGAGCCAATGTAAAAGTATTTTGATGCCTATTAATTCGAGAATTCCGGATGCAAGAAAATGTAAAGCCCCCATCCGTCTTTTTCTTTATCTTATAAATTCCCCACCAGTCAGGAAGGATTGCAGATGCTTTCTCCAAGTGTTTATCGCTTAAAATGATAAAAGCTTTCTCGAAAACCTCGCTGTAGGCTTGAATTTGCAAAGGAAGTCTAACTAATGTATCCTTCTCAGTTTTTATCTCATATCCAACTAGCCTTCCGTTAACAACTGCAATATCAGCTCGCACACCACCATTCCTAAGACCAAGTTCATCAATAACGATTGTTCTCAAATCAGAATGAGCTGATTTTAAAACAGTATTATGGAAAGCCTGTCTAACTATTTTATCAAGCATACGGCTGACCCAAACGTTATTGTGTTGAAAATCAAAGGATTAATCTGTATGAGCATCTCAAAGATACGGATGAATTTAAACAGTAAAGTAATCCATAGGTTGCAGGGGCCTGAATGAATAATCATTACCCGCACAATATAAATGAGTATAGTTAGTCTAGAAGATGTAGCGATTTATGAGTTAGTTGAAATGATTACCTTGGTAATGGAAACTTGAGAATAGAAAGTGGCTTGTTGTAACAAGCACCGGTCTGCCTTTTGACTATGGCTTCACTATTCTTCGGGAACTGACGTTGAATAGGCAGTAACGGCGCCAAGGATTAAAACAGCCTTTAGTGAAATGAAGAATTATCTTTTCCTGTGTTTATGCTTCTTCCTTCTGAACACAGAGCCCGGCGCTCAAATGCGTCATGATACCTGTAGGTATCTGCAGCAGCTTGCCGGTGAATGGCGCTACACAAACGGCAACGATACCATCCGGATTTGCCTTCGCTATGCCCGTTACCTGAACACATCCTTCAATACAATGGATGATGTTTTATTCGGCTGGCACGAGTACAAGCAAGGCAATACCGTTATCGAAAGCATTTATCAAAACCGCTTCATGAATATGAGCAGGCCGGATACGTTTTCCAATAACAGCGTTTCAATAGGCATCACGATGGGAAGCGAACCCGAATATTGCAACGACACGATCAAAAAGGCATACGGTGTGATTACTGATTACAGCCAGGCAAAAGAACCCAAATACATAACCGTTACCCTGAATGCCACCGGCACCATAATGACATGGAAACAACGTGACGCCGAAGGATATGGCCAGTTTACCGGCGCTACCGGTATGACATTACCTAGAGAGTTTATCTTAACTAAACAATAGTTTTGATCCTTGTACCGGCGGCTCCCCACCTCACACCACAAAAAAAATAGTCACATAAGGCGTAAACCACATAACCGCTATTTATCTGCCACCAAGACGCCTTAATAAACTCGTTTATTATTTTGCCTTTTTATACCCTAAACGGTATAGTGGACCGCATATGTTTAAAATTATACCCCCTTGGGTATGATTGTGTAAAATTCACTACTTTTATACCCGAAAGGGTAAATTATGGTAAACGAAAGCAACACTTTATCCCGTTTTATAAAGGAGAAACGAAAACAAGCCAGGCTTACACAGCCCGAATTGGCCACCAAGGCTGGCGTGGGTTTGCGGTTTGTAAGAGACCTTGAACAAGGAAAAATTACCCTCAAAATGGACAAGGTAAACCAGGTGCTTAAACTCTTTGGTCATGAACTGGGCCCCGTATTACTTGATCGGAATTTATTGATCCATGAGGAAAGCTAATGTTTTGATGAATGGCCATACAGCTGGCTTCCTGGCTGAAACAGAAGATGGCTACAGTTTCTGGTATGATACCGCTTACCTGAATTCAGAACACGCAAAGGCTGTTAGCCTTACCCTGCCATTGACAGATATACCTGTCAACAGCAAAACGATGATCCCCTTTTTTGACGGTTTGATTCCAGAGGGCTGGTTGCTGGAAGTAGCCCAAAAAAACTGGAAGCTGAGCGAACGGGACAGGATGGGGCTTTTATTAGCTTGTTGTAAAGATTGTATCGGCGCCGTAAGCATTGTTGATGCCACAGAAGTAAAATAATGAATTGTCTTT
>JAEUVM010000252.1 GCA_016787125.1 Chitinophagaceae bacterium
TTAACAATTAAAAACAAATCAGAATGGCAAAACAAAAAGGCTTTCTGAAACTCATCGGCACCTATGGTGATGTCACCTTCGTGCAAACAGCCGATGGCTTCATCGCAAAGCAAAAAACCTCGGTCACCAAGTCCCGGCTCATGACCGACCCCTCTTTCATCCGTACCCGTGAAAACATGGCCGAGTTTGGTACCGCCGGCAAAGCAGCAAAACTGCTCCGCAATTCCATGCTCGCCACCATCAAAGCAGCCAGCGACCCGCGGGCTTCTTCAAGGCTCACCGGCTACATGAGCAAAGTGGTAAAAGCAGACCCCACCGGTGCCCGTGGTCAGCGTAAAGTGGTGCAGGCAAATCTGGATATGCTGAAGGGTTTCAACTTCAACGGCCAGAACATGCTGAACGAAGTGTTCAACACACCCATCACCGCTACCATCGACCGCCCGGGTGGAAAACTGGCAATCGACATTGCCTCCTTTGTACCCTCAGCAGTCGTAACACCGGCGCAGGGTGCCACACACATCCGTATCATCTCTGCCGGTGCAGAGGTGGACTTCGATGGCGAGACCTATGTTTCCCAGGCAACAGTCTCCGATCCCATCCCTCTCAATGCGGTGCCCACTGCAAACATCCATCTGGAAAACCAGGTAACCGCCGCCAGCACCAAAGGACTCTTCCTGCTGGCCGGTATCCAGTTCTGCCAGGAGGTGAACGGGGTGGCCTATCCCTTAAGCAACCTCAGCTTCAACGCCCTTTCCATTGTTGAAGTAAGTGTGTCTTAATCCACACGGGATAATCAAAAAAGGACTGGGCCCTGCGGGCCCGGTCCTTTCAAACAGAAAATCTGATACAATGTGTAAAAAGAAACCCACCGCCCGGAGGGCAATACCACGCCAAAAGCCCTGCCTGCAGCAGATGTTTAAAAACAAGAACAATTGTTACAGTTTACGTGAAATAGCAACCGCACTGCTCGTCGTTGCCTTAATGGCAAGTTGGCTTGCACAGCAGTTCTTCACAAGGTACATACCAGAGTATATGTTCTGGTCTTTAGCATCACTGGTGGCAGTAGGCGTATTTGGCTACTCCATGGAAAAACGCCGGTAGAAACGCAATGCCTTGCGTCTCACATCTCACCCCGCCTTGCGTCTCACACCTCACCCCGCCTTGCGTCTCACACCTCACCCCGGCACCCACGACCGGCAGATTCTTCTGCCGGTCTTATTTAATACCCGGACTGACGGTCCCCGTCCGGCCATGCCTGGGAATAAAAAAACGCAGATGATCTGACGTTCATTTATGGAAGTAATAACATCTGCGTGAATCCTCATCAGGAGGAAACTGAGGAAATGACCCTCGCCCGCAGCCTGCAAAACCGCCAGCCGGTGGAAAGCTATGTAAGCAACAGGTAAAAGGAAAGTCCGGAAGCCGGAAAGCCTGTTAACTGCAATCCACCAATACCCCAATAACCCAATAAACCAATTACCCAATAACCCAATACCCCGGCCATATTGTTTATTAAAAAGATAAACTGTACTTTTGACACTCATTACAGGCGGATTTGTTTATTGTTCGGCCTGTCTAAAAACAGAACTAATAAACGTCAGCGAAACCCCACTTTCGGTTTTCCAGCGTTTATAGTTCAGTATAATAACCGGTTTACCTGTCGTAATGATTTGGAGGCGGGCGACATTACTACTGGTCCCGTACGTACGGGATTGTGCCTGTCCCGCCATATGCGGGGTCACTCACTTCATCGTTCGGTAATTTTACCGGGCATTTTGGAAGCACCCTCCTGCCTTTGCATTTTCGCCAAAGCAGGAGATAAAGAATAACAAATGAGCAGTATTCAACAGGAACTCGAAAAACGCATCCTCATCATTGATGGCGCCATGGGCACCATGATACAGCGGTACAAGCTCGCCGAAGCCGATTACCGCAGCGACCGCTTTAAAGACTGGCCCTCCGATGTAAAAGGCAACAACGACCTGCTCAACATCACCCGGCCCGATATCATCACCGCCATTCATAAACAATACCTCGATGCCGGCGCCGATATCATCGAAACCAACACCTTCAGCAGCACCGCCATCGCCCAGGCCGATTATGGCATGGAATCACTCGCTTACGAACTGAACCTGGCAGCAGGCAAGTGCGCCAAAGCAGCCGTTGAAGAATTTTACGCAGAAAATCCTAATGCTAAAACCCAAAATCCAAAATTCATCGCCGGTGCCATCGGCCCGCTCAATAAAACCCTCTCCCTTTCACCCGATGTAAACAATCCCGGCTACCGGGCCGTTACCTTCGATGAAGTGGTGACAGCCTATTACGAACAGGTAAAAGGACTGGTGGAAGGCGGCGTGGATGTATTACTCATCGAAACCATCTTCGATACACTGAATGCCAAGGCAGCCATCTTTGCCATCAAAAAATATTTCAGGGAGAACCCTCCTTTGAATGGCGGGGAGCCTTTGCCCGTCATGATCAGTGGCACCATCACCGATGCCTCCGGTCGTACACTCAGCGGACAAACCCTCGAAGCTTTCTATACATCCGTATTGCACGCCAAACCACTGAGCATCGGGCTCAACTGTGCCCTCGGTGCCAAAGAAATGCGGCCCCATATTGAGGAGCTGTCACAAATAGCCTCCTGCTATGTATCTGCTTATCCCAATGCCGGCCTTCCCAACGCTATGGGCGAATACGATGAAGCACCCGAAGAAACCGGTCACTACCTCGAAGACTGGGCCCGTGAAGGATGGGTGAATATCGTTGGCGGATGCTGCGGCACCACGCCCGATCATATCCGTCATATAGCACAGGAAGTAAAAGGACTGAAACCAAGACCGCTTCCCGAAAAAGAAACCGTACTGGCATGACAATACCCCAACTCCTCATAGCAATCGCTTTACTCATTCTCGTGGTGAACAATTTTTCACTTCTCAGAAAAGTATTTGTCAAAAAGAACTCATAGATGCAAGAACCAATTGTTATCAAACCTTACTTACGTCTCGCAGGCCTCGAACCACTGGTAATACGACCCGAAACCAACTTTGTCAACGTAGGCGAACGAACCAATGTTACCGGCTCGAAGAAGTTTGCCCGCCTCATCAAAGAAAATAAATACGAAGAAGCTCTCAGCGTGGCCCGCCAGCAGGTGGAAAACGGCGCCCAGGTGCTGGATGTGAACATGGATGATGCATTGCTGGATGGCGTGCAGGCCATGACCACCTTCCTCAACCTGTTGCAAAGTGAACCCGACATTGCGAAGATACCCGTGATGATAGACTCTTCGAAGTTTGAGATCATCGAAGCCGGTTTGAAATGTGTGCAGGGCAAATGCATCGTGAACTCCATCTCGATGAAGGAGGGCGAAGCCAGATTTATCGAACAGGCCATCATCTGCCAGAGCTATGGCGCCGCCGTGATCGTGATGGCTTTCGACGAAAAGGGCCAGGCCGATACCAAAGACCGAAAAGTGCAGATCTGCCACCGTGCTTATAAAATACTGACGGAGCAGGTGGGCTTCGATCCGCAGGATATTATTTTCGACCCCAACATCTTTGCCGTAGCCACCGGCCTGGAAGAGCACAACAACTATGGCGTTGACTTTATCGAAGCCACCCGTGAAATAAAACAACTGATGCCGCTGACCAAAGTAAGCGGTGGTGTAAGCAACCTCAGCTTCTCCTTTCGTGGCAACGATCATGTACGGGAAGTCATGCACTCCGTATTCCTTTTCCATGCTATTAAAGCCGGTATGGATATGGGCATCGTAAACGCCGGACAACTGGTGGTGTACGATGAAATAGAACCCGAATTGCGCCGCCTTTGCGAAGATGTGATACTCAACAGGCACAACGACAACAATGAAGCCACCGAAAAACTCATCGCCTTTGCCGAAACCGTAAAATCAAAAGGCAAGGCAGAAATGAAAGATGAAGCCTGGCGAAACAGCACCGTGGAAGAAAGATTGAAACATGCCCTGGTAAACGGCATCACCGATTATATTGATGCAGACACCGAAGAAGCAAGACAGAAATATCCCGCTCCGCTCGAAGTGATCGAAGGCCCG
>JAEUVM010000705.1 GCA_016787125.1 Chitinophagaceae bacterium
GATAATGGTAAACTGCTGCGCAAAAATTTAAACATCGCTTCTTCCACCAATGTCAGGTTTTTCATTTTGGCCATAAAGCGATAGACGGATTTGCTGAGTGATTCCATCAGCATATCATTGCCCAGTTCATAGTGGGCCATCAGGTGCAGCACACGGGCATAGCATTGCAGGTCGTGGCGAAGGGTGGTGTTATCGTTGATGATCTTTTGCAGGTAATCAATACAACGATTATAATCACCGCTGCCGAAATACATCATGGCAAACTTATAGTTCAGCACCAGTATGCGGTGGTTGTCGAGAAAGAGGTTATACTCCTGCAGCTTCTCTTCTATCGGCGGTATGATGGTGAGGCCCTGTTTAAATGTGCCCTGCATAAAATGCTGGTTGATGCGGGCCTGGCTGATATAGATAAATGCCTGTATGCGGAAGTTGTCGTGATCCTTCACCCTGTCTGTTTGGGCCACGGCTTCAAAGTAGCGGATGGTCTTCTCAAATTCACGGTGATTACGCAGGTCAAAATGTGCATTCAGCAGGTAGTGGATGGATTTGATGTAGTGACTCGTTTCCACCCTTTTCATCAAGGGGAATTCTTCAAACAGGTCAACCAGCCGTTTGGCATTGCGGTAGTATTGTAAAAAGTCCTGCCTGATAAAAGCATACCAGGTAAAACTCTGGTACAGGTACATGCGTTCATAAAAACCTTTTTCCTTCCAGGCGCCGCTGGGCAGGTTTTGTGCCATGAATTTGCGCACATGCTTCTCATCATATTCATCCCTTGCATGGCCGTGTTGTACAAACCAGCTGAAGAGTTGCAACGCCAGGTTAGACAGGCGGGTTACTTTATCTATCAGCGTATTCACTTCATTGGCTTCGGTGGCCAGTGCTTCGGCACGGTGCTGAATGTTGCGGGTGATGTGGAGGTTCTCGATTCGTTTTTCCAGGGCAATCAGTTGCGGCAGGAAGTTGAACTTATGATTATTCTTTGCCAGGTCTTTAGCCCGGTCAATGATGCGCAGGCTTTGCATGAAGAGGCCTTTCTTGTACAGGATATGGGCATAGTCAAACTGTTCATTGAGCTGGAGGTCCATACTGTCGGTGCTTTTCAGCAGGCGCAGGCTGGCCATTATTTGTTTGTACAGGTGTGTTTTCAGGTTGGCGAGCTGGGGTTTGGTTACCCCGTCCATTTTTTTCAGCAGGGCCTTCTCGTCGTAGTCTTTCAGTTTATCCACGGCATCAAAAAGGCGAACGATCTTGAGGTCTTCATTGCCCGAACTGCGTTTGATATAGAGCTTGAAATGCCGCTTTTCGGCCTTTTCCAGTGATTTTATAAGCTGGAACAGTATGTCGGTATTGCGGTTGGGCATCATAAAGAGATTTTGCTGAAATCCGCTGCCAGAAAGAGTTTGGCTTCCGTGCTCACCGGTTAGGCATCCTGAAACGGAGGCGTAATTGGTTTGAGGCGGAAAGCATGGCGCACTACTTTCGTGTCAGAAGATTTGATTCATACGGCAGCAATCGTCAGAGTGGCAAACGTCAGAGGTCAAAGGTAAAACGAAAATCTTCTGCGCTGATGGCAAGAGTCAGCAAAAACTACTACTCTTTAAGATTTTCATATGGCAAGCAATCGTTAGAGGTCAGTCCGTTTCTACGGAAGG
>JAEUVM010000276.1 GCA_016787125.1 Chitinophagaceae bacterium
CTTACTGCTCTGCTTCGTCCTTGGCTTTTTCTTCAGATTCTTCATTTGCAGCTTCGTCAGTTGCTTATACTCCGGGCTATTACTCTTATACTTTCCCAGCACATACTTTTTCACCCCGTCAAACACCGCTTTCAGTCCTCCTGGTACTTTATAAAATATTTCATCCCGCTCATTTCGCTTCGCTGTCACTTCCGCATACTCTGTCGCTACTTTTTCATTCAGCCCGGTCAGTTCATCCACAAATTTGGTCAGCCCCGCCACATTCAGTTCCGCTTCATTAGGCTGGTACCCGGGGTGCATCGCCACCAGGTCCCGCATCAGCCCCAGGTTATCAGCCAGCTTTACATAACTCTGCTGGCTTACACTGATGTTGGTCGGCAGCAGGTCCTCCGCTGTTTGTCCCTCCACCGGTTCAGCCGCCACCACAATTTCACCGGCACGGTTACCATGCAGTTTTCTGTTAAGCCCTCTCGCATCCTTCATCATCTCTTTGTTCGCCTCACTCGATTCAAGCATCGCCACCACACTGGTGCCCGTTTGATCCACATGTTCATAGGTCAGCATCCGCGTACGGATCGTTTCATTCAGCAGTGCAGCAGTGGTGTTCACCTGCTGCAGTACCAGGTTCGCCGCCTCATACTTTTTAACCAGTTCATCCACTTTAAGTGCCGGCGTAGAAGGATTGTACTCCTTATACGTCTTCACAAAAGCGATCATTTCATTAAATACACTCAGGTTTTTTACGTGTCCTGTTTCACTTGTGCTTTTTGCCATTTTTAAAAGATTTAGTTTTTATGTCGATATCGACAAGGCAAAAATTCAGCTTCCCGACAAGAATCTTTGTAGAGAAATCTCTACAAGGCTGTAGAGAAATCTCTACAAGCTTGTAGAGAAATCTCTACAAGGCTATAGAGAAATCTCTACAAGGCACAAAATAAGTTTTGTGTTTTTTTGTAAAAGGTTGAAAAAGAATGGGGGTCAAAAAACATAGTACGCATATTTTTAATACTGCGTTTTTCTGCGGTTTTTTTTCGGCAAAATTGGCACGGTCTGTGTTTACGAGGCGACTTTTTGGAAACAAGCAAAAAAGATAAAAGATAATGGAGAAGAGATAATAGTACGTTACAGACCGAAGAGATGCCACATAGGAGTACATAGCCATCATAGAAGATCACATAGCTATGTGTAATACTATGCTTCTATATGCCTATGTGGCAAATGTATTTCCGCAAAGCCGCGAAGCAAAACCACACTCCGGCCTTTCAGCAATAATCAATAATTAATAATCAGTAATCAGAAAATAGTTTCTCGCAGCAGCGGAAAGCAAAAAGACTCCTCAACCGTTAAGCCGCATATTACTGTCCCTGCGCCAGCGAATAGGCTTTCTTATCGCCCCAGCTGTTGAGCAGTTCCAGTGAACAAACCTTGAAATTGCCGCTCATGCTTACATAGAGGCCGATCACATCCTGCTGGTTCAGCGGTTCGTTGTCTATACTTTCGAAGCGTACGTTGTACTGGTTTACCAGGTTGGTATATACAGAACCGGTGGGCCATACCTGTGTACCGCGGTTGCTGATGCTGATGAGGTTGAATTTTACCCCCGCATGTCGTTTGCATTTATCAGCTATTACGGCAGGCTGCTGATCGCTTTCGATAAAGAGATCAACACCGGCGATCGTTTCCTGTTCGCCTTCTTTGCTGATCATCATCGGGTTGGTTTCCAGTTTCAGCGGGGTGGGAGTGCCGGGTTTGTTAGGTATAATTTCACGGGCACCCACTTCAGGCTTTTTACCAAAGTTGCTGATGATGGCACCGGCAAATTCTGTGGTGTTGACAGATGGTTTTGACCTGTCGCCAAAATCACCGGTATGCACACCGGTTTCCAATGTATAGAGTAATGCATTTTCGATGATGGCAGCATTTTCTGTCAGTCCTACGTGACGAAGCATGGCAAGGCCGCTGAGCAATAATGCAGTGGGATTGGCAATATTCTTACCGGCAATATCGGGCGCTGTGCCATGAACCGCTTCGAAGATGGAGATATGGTCGCCGATATTTGCCGAAGGTGCAAATCCTAATCCGCCAACCAGTCCGGCACACAGGTCGGATACGATATCTCCCTGCAGGTTGGTGAGAACGAGCACATCAAAAGTATCGGGACGGGTGACGAGTTTCATACACAAATCATCCACGATGATATCGTCGGCTTTCAGTTCGGGGTATTCTTTAGCCACTTCCTGGAAACATTCAAGAAAGAGGCCATCGGTGATCTTCATGATGTTGGCCTTGTGCACACAGGTGATGCGGCGGGCTTTTTTCTGGCGGGCCATTTCAAATGCATAGCGGATGACCTGCATACTGCCGGGCCGGGTGATGAAGCGGCGGCTGAGGGCCACATCGTGAGTGAGCATGTGCTCAATACCGCCGTATGTATCTTCGATGTTTTCCCGTACCACAGTAATATCTATCGGAATACCAGCCTTGCTGAATACGGTATCCACGCCGTGAAGGGTGCGGAAGTCACGCTTATTGGCAAAAGTGTTCCAGGTTTTCCGTGCAGTAACGTTGATACTCTTTACACCTTTTCCTTTAGGCGTTTCCATCGGACCTTTGAAAAGGAGCCCCAACGATTCAATACTTTGCCGGGCCTCCGGTGTCATACCGTTGTTAAAGCCTTTGTCGAAAACCCATTTACCCATCTCCACCGTTTCATAGTCGAGGGGTACATTATTGGCCGAGAAGATGCTGAGTACTGCATCCATGATCTCGGGCCCGATTCCGTCACCTTTTGCTACTGCTATTTTCATCGTTCGTTGTTTTTGTATTCGTGCCGCAAAATTAAGTGGTGGAGGGTGATTTATGTATTAAATGTGGAGGGAAGTTGGAAGTCGTAAGTGATAAGTCGTAAGTCGTAAGTCGAAAGTCGATAGTCGGGAGGCGGCTTCGTACATCGTACATCATACATCGTACATCGAATGGCATTTCGTACATTTTGACTACTTTTAATGTATGACCAGTTTGATTACGGAAGGCATGAAGGTAAGTGTGGAAACATTTTACCAGGCTGATTACAGCAATCCGCTGCAGTCGGAGTTTATGTTTGCCTACCGCATTACATTGGAAAATCACAATTCTTTTCCCGTAAAACTGCACCGGCGCCACTGGTATATATTCGACAGCAACGGCACCCACCGGGAAGTGGAAGGCGAGGGGGTGGTGGGGGTGCAACCTACTATCCTTCCCGGCGATAATTACCAATACGTCAGCGGCTGCAACCTGCGCACCGAAATGGGTAAGATGAGCGGAACCTATGAAATGGAAAACCTTGCCAGCCGCAAAACCTTCGAGGTTACAATTCCTGCGTTTGAAATGATCGTACCGGCGAAGAATAATTGAGCTGGCGGATGGGGTATTACTAATTATTTATTATTGATTATTGCTGAAAGACCGGAGTGTCTTACTGCTTTGCGCCTTAG
>JAEUVM010000281.1 GCA_016787125.1 Chitinophagaceae bacterium
CGGTCGTTCAGTGCCGTTTTCAGCAGTTCAACTGCTTTTGGATCATCCAGTTTCTTTGAAGCGAATTCGATAGCTTCTCTTCTGTCCATATAATTACCGGCATATTTATACTGGTGTATGAAATTATCAAGTGTTTTATTATCCTTTTTCGTCCAGAGCATCACTTTTTCGGCATCCACATTCACAAGGTCGGGCCGGGTAGCATAATTGAAAGTAAAAGAATCAACCGCATTTTTGGCCCACACGGTATAGCGTGTTTTGCCCGTACCATTATATACATCCACATTCAGGGGAAGGGTAAAATATTTACCTGTTTTCTGTGTTTGTTTTACGATCACGGTTACTTTACCGGCTGCATCATCATATACATAATCAATATCCACACTGGGGTGACCACTTCCAAAATACCATTGGTTAAAATACCAGTTCAGGTCACGCCCCGTTACTTCTTCAAATGCCAGGCGAAGCTGGTGTGCTTCCGCTGATTTGAATTTATTGGTGGTTAAGTAGTTGTTGATGGATTTGAAGAAAGCGCTGTCGCCGATATGTGTACGCAGCATATGGAGGATGCGGCCGCCTTTCTGGTAGCTTACGGCATCAAACACATCTTCTCTCTCATGATAATGAAAACGAACAAGGTCTTTCTTTTCACTGCCGCTTTGCAGGTAGTTTTGCATACCACGGTAGTTTACCTCATCACCGGCATCTTTTCCGTATTTATATTCATCCCAGAGGGTTTCGCTGTAGTCGGCAAAAGATTCATTTAGGGTGATATTGCTCCAGCTTTCTGTTGTTACGTAGTCGCCAAACCATTGGTGAAACAGTTCATGTGCAATGGTGCCTTCCCAGATATTTCCGTCCACCAGTTCTCTGGCATCCTGCTGGGCTGTTTCCTGGTGAATGGTGGCGGTGGTGTTTTCCATAGCGCCGGCCACATAATCCCGCCCGGTGATCTGTGAATATTTCACCCAGGGAAAATCAACACCCGTGATTTTAGAAAAGAATGTCATCATTTCAGGAGTGTTGCCAAATATCTTTTTCGCTACAGCGGCATATTCTTTTTCTACATAGTAATTTACTTCCTTGCCTCTCCAGGTATCTTTTATCATGGCATATTCGCCCACTCCAAGGAAGAAGAGATAAGGAGCATGTGGCAGGTCCATTTTCCAATAATCAGTACGGGTACCGTCCGCATTTTTCTTCTGGCTCATCAGTTTACCGTTGCTCAGGGTGATGTATTTATTATCAACGGTTACAGTGAGTTCCTGTGTGCAGCGCTGGTTGGTTTTATCAATGGTGGGAAACCATGCCGAACTTGATTCGGTTTCACCCTGCGTCCATATTTGTGTGGGCTTGCCGGGCTCCTCTCCTTTGGGATTAATAAAATACATTCCTTTAATACCCAGCATAGCATCTTTGGCATATTTCTCTTCAAATTCATCCGGTTTGGCGGTGTAATCAATAAATATCATATACGCTTCACCTGCTTTGTAAGTACGGTCCAGTTTGATGCGCAGGTTAAAATCATCATACTCATATTTCAGCGGCATTTGCTGGGTGCCTTTTATAATGGCCACTTTATTAAAGGCCATACCCTTGGCATCAAGATTCAGTGAATCGGTTGGGTAGAAGTGAGGCTTCAGTGTGATCCATGCTTTACCATAGAGGTAAGATTTGCTGAAATCTGGTTTTACTTCGAGCCTGGTATGCACCAGATTGTTGATGCGGGTGGGTGTTTCCCGGTATAGTTTCTTCCACGATGTATCAGCAGCCGTTTTTGGCTGAGCAAATAGCTGGCAGGAAACAATCAACAGAAGAAATGCGAACAGGAGCTTTTTCATATGTCATTTTTAGTGGCGCAAAATTAGAGAGAATAAATTTTTTGCCGGTTCAAATTATATAAGTGGCGGGGCTATTTAACAACTTGTTTTGGCATAGCTGGTTGAAGTACAGGTATTTCATTTAAATTTGTATAACCACCCAATTCCGGAAAAATGAAAAAACTCATCATTGTTCTAGCATCCTTCTTTTGCATCCTCTCCGCTTCAGCCCAAAAGATCTACTTTATTTACATCCAGTCCGAACAGGATCAGCCTTTTTTTGTCAGGCAGGATAGCAAAGTGCAAAGCTCTTCAGCAAGCGGGTATATTATTTTATCCAAATTACTTGACAGCACTTATACATTCACAATCGGGTTTCCGCAGAATAAATGGAAAGAGCAAAAGTTCACTGTAAAGATTGACAGAAAAGATCACGGCTACCTCCTGAAGAATTTTGGAGAAAAAGGCTGGGGGTTATTTGACCTGCAGACGATGGGGGTCATTATGTCTCTGGCTGCAGCCGATAAGGAGACTGCCAGTATGGCAACTGAAAAGCAGGAGGTATCAGCATTTACAGAATTACTGGTCAAGGCCACGGGTGATCCTTCATTAAGAGAACGTCCGACGGCACAACCTCAGCCAGCTGAAAATAAGATTGCGGTTACGCCAATTAAAGAGGCGGCTGTTACAGAAGCACCTGTTATAGCTGTTGTCACCGAAATGGAGAAAAAGCCAAAGGAGCCTATTGAGGAAAAACCAGTGGAAGAGAAACCCGCTGAAACAAAAGCCGAAGTTGTGGTTGCGGAAACAGCGAAAGAGACGGAACAAATCAAGATAGAAGAACCTACAGTGGCTACTAAAGAGGAAAAGAAAGAAGACCCTATCATAAAAACGGAGGAGAGCAAACCTGTGGTAAATGAAGAAGTAAAGCAGGCCTCTGAGGAGTACAAGGCTTCCGTTGTGACAAGGCGGTCTGAAAGCTCAACAACAGAAGGGTTTGGTCTTGTTTTTATTGATAAATATGCCAATGGAGAAAATGACACCATTCGTTTATTAATTCCTAACCCCAAGCCCCTGGTTACTCCGGTGCAGGAACAGCCAAAGGAAGAAAAAAAGATGCTCGACATTCCCGTTGAAGTAACACAACAGCCAGAAAAAAAGAAAGAGGAATCCGCACCGGCAAATGAAGTGGCAGTAACAGAGGCCAAATCACTTTCTCCGGTAAAGTGTGCGGAAACAGCAGTTGAAGCTGACTTTTTCAAACTGCGCAAACTCATGGTATCAACCGAATCGGATACCGAAATGATCAATGAGGCAACAAAGTATTTTAAGACAAGATGTTTCACCACGCTGCAGATAAGTAACCTCAGTACATTATTTCTGACCGATGAGGGACGGTATAAATTTTTTGATGCAGCGTATCCCTACGCGGCTGATCCGGAGAATTTCAGCACATTGCAGGCGGGCCTGAAAGATGAATATTACATCACCCGCTTCAAAGCGATGTTGCGCAACTGATCGTTTTATGCCCCGCTACTTCCTGGAAGTTTCTTACAGAGGCACTAACTACAGCGGTTTCCAAACCCAGCAAAATGCCGTTACTATACAGTCTGAGATAGAAAAGGCGCTGGCCGTCCTTAAAGGAGATCTCTCCCCGGTTCTTACCGGTTCATCACGTACAGATGCAGGCGTACATGCATTGCAGAATTATTTTCATTTTGATACGGACATGCCGGTCACCCATTGGAGGGACATAATAGATCAGGACCGGTTTCTTTACAAACTGAATGCAATATTACCGGCTGATATTGTGGTAAAAAGCATTCAGCAGGTGATAGAGACTGCGCATTGCCGATTTGATGCTTTGAGCAGGGAGTACAAGTATCATATATATGGCAGCAAAGATCCTTTCCTGGCTGGCCGGTCATATTATTTTCCATACAGGCTTGACAGGGAGAAGATGAATGAGGCCGCGGCCATTATTATAGAGTACACGGATTTTTCATCGTTTTCGAAGCGAAATACACAGGTCAAAAGTTTTCTCTGCCAGGTGCAGAAAAGCCAATGGATTGACACAGCTAATGAGCTGATTTATAATGTAAAAGCCAATCGTTTTTTAAGAGGGATGGTAAGGGCTTTGACGGCCACCATGCTTCAGGTAGGCCGGGGTAAAATGACAATAGCGGAATTCAGAGAAGTGATAGAGGCAAAAGACTGTACAAAAGCAAGCTTTGCTGTGCCTGCGCATGGGCTGTACCTTGTGGCAGTAAACTACCCTGATAGTTACTTCAAATAGCTTTATATTAAACACTTAGAGAATACTGGGCGGTATTACAAGTGGGCAGATTCGCCAGCCAAATCTTCAGTATATCTTTAATTTCAGGCGTATTTCGATCGTTGGGACTAAGAGTCCGTTCTTTTTTTATCCGCTGAAACCCTTGCCTGCATTGCATTTGCCTGATTCTTAACAAATTTGCCTTCAAAAATATTTGGCAGGAAATCTATCACCCTTATCTTTGCCGCCCGTTCAGCAAAACGGATAGTTCTCTGATAAAAAGTGAAAGAAATGTGAGGCAAGTGTGAACAAAAGCTTGCCTGAAAATTGGCTGGTAAGTAGTAAACACCTACCTTTGCCGTCCGCCTTTAAAAAGCGGGAACAGTTCTTCACAAAACAAGTTGATTTTCACGCCAAATGGATCGGATTTTTTCTGAAAATAAATGAAGAAAAATTTGGTAGAAATAAAATGGCCCTTACCTTTGCACTCCCGTTCAAAAACGGGGTGGCGATAAGAAGCCAAAAGATCTTTGAAAGTTGGGAAGCAATAGCACATTATTCTGTTTTTACAGAGTAATATTTACAAGGTAAGTCAAGCTAAATACAATTTAGATTTGACACGTTAATTTTCTCTTGAGAATTTTAAATGTCAGTATCAAACAACATTTACAATGGAGAGTTTGATCCTGGCTCAGGATGAACGCTAGCGGCAGGCTTAATACATGCAAGTCGAGGGGCAGCATGGTGTAGCAATACACTGATGGCGACCGGCAAACGGGTGCGGAACACGTACAGAACCTTCCTTCGAGCGGGGAATAGCCCAGAGAAATTTGGATTAATACCCCATAGTACAACGGAGTGGCATCACTTTGTTGTTAAAGATTTATCACTTGAAGATGGCTGTGCGGCTGATTAGGTAGTTGGCGGGGTAACGGCCCACCAAGCCTGCGATCAGTAACTGGTGTGAGAGCACGACCAGTCACACGGGCACTGAGACACGGGCCCGACTCCTACGGGAGGCAGCAGTAAGGAATATTGGTCAATGGACGAAAGTCTGAACCAGCCATGCCGCGTGGAGGATGAAGGTCCTCTGGATTGTAAACTTCTTTTCTCTGTAAAGAAATGCACGGTTTCTACTGTGTTTGACGGTAACAGAGGAATAAGCACCGGCTAACTCCGTGCCAGCAGCCGCGGTAATACGGAGGGTGCAAGCGTTATCCGGATTCACTGGGTTTAAAGGGAGCGTAGGCGGGCAGGTAAGTCAGTGGTGAAATCCCCGAGCTTAACTTGGGAACTGCCGTTGATACTATCTGTCTTGAATATCGTGAAGGTAAGCGGAATATGTCATGTAGCGGTGAAATGCTTAGATATGACATAGAACACCAATTGCGAAGGCAGCTTACTGCGCGGTGATTGACGCTGAGGCTCGAAAGCGTGGGGATCAAACAGGATTAGATACCCTGGTAGTCCACGCCCTAAACTATGGATACTCGACATACGCGATATACTGTGTGTGTCTGAGCGAAAGCATTAAGTATCCCACCTGGGAAGTACGACCGCAAGGTTGAAACTCAAAGGAATTGGCGGGGGTCCGCACAAGCGGTGGAGCATGTGGTTTAATTCGATGATACGCGAGGAACCTTACCT
>JAEUVM010000039.1 GCA_016787125.1 Chitinophagaceae bacterium
GGCGAAGCCACTGAGCCGGTATCAAGATGATCACGGCCGATGACGATCGGTGCTTTCACCTTTCCGGATTTCACCAACTCATTAAAGGCGAGTCCTGCCTTCTCCCTTTCGCCCTGTCCCAGCCAGCAGATACGGGCAGGCAATCCCTGGAAAGCTATCCGTTCTTTTGCCATCTTCATCCAACGGATCATGCCTTTGTTTGCGGGAAACATATTCATGATGAGTTCGTCGGTTACGGCAATATCATCCGGATCTCCACTCAACACCGCCCAACGGAAAGGCCCTTTGCCTTCGCAAAACAAGGGACGTATATAAGCGGGTACAAAACCGGGAAAAGCAAACGGGTCATGACTGGTAAGCCGGCAATCTTTCAGGTCGGCACCAAGTTGAATCACCCTCTCTTCAAACTCTTTGGCCCTTGCCCGGATATTATTGCCATAATCAAACGTGATGGCACCTTTATCCATCAACTGCAGCATCAGTTGTACATGCAGGTACATGCTTTCATAGGCCCGGTTTTTATATTCCTCAGGATTTTCTGTCCGCAATACATTCGCCTGTTCATTGGTCAGTGTGTGCGGCACATACCCGATAAGCGGGTCGTGAGCAGAGGTCTGGTCTGTGAGAGTATCCGGAATGATGTTTCGTTCGATCAGTCTTTGCAGTAATTGCACGGCATTACACAGCACCCCAATACTTTTTCCTGCCCCCTGCTGTTTATATTGTACAGCTGCATCTATGGCTTCATCAATACTGGTGTATTTTTCATCCAGGTATTTTGTTTCAATACGTTTATCAATGCGCCACTCTTCCACTTCCGCAATCAGCGCCACACCTTCATTCATCGTAATAGCAAGTGGTTGTGCACCACCCATACCTCCAAGTCCTGCCGTTACATTCAATGTACCTTTTAAGGTGCCGCCAAAATGTTTATCAGCAGCCGCGGCATAGGTTTCATAGGTTCCCTGTACTATTCCCTGGCTGCCGATATATATCCAGCTGCCCGCCGTCATCTGCCCGTACATCATCAGGCCTTTTTGTTCCAGTTCCTCAAAATGTTTCCAGTTGGCCCAATTGGGTACCAGCTGCGAATTGCTTATCAATACCCTTGGCGCATCTTTATGTGTCTTAAGTATACCTACCGGTTTACCGCTTTGTATCAGCAATGATTCATCATTCTCCAGTACTTTAAGAGCTTTGATGATATTATCGAGGGCTTCAAAATTCCGGGCTGCTTTACCGCGGCCGCCGTACACGATAAGGTCATCGGGGCGTTCGGCCACTTCAGGGTCCAGGTTGTTCAGCAACATACGAAGCGCCGCTTCCTGTATCCATCCTTTGCAGTTCAGTTTGCTGCCGGTGGGCGTTTTATACTTTACCGGATCATAATTGCGTGTAAGGATACTCATAACCTATAATGCTGAATTTTAAAAGCTGAATGATGAAAAATGAGCGCTGCAAAATACAATAATCAGCAGTTTGTACAGCTGCTGCAAAAGTCGTTAATCTTACATAAATAATATATCTTGTCCGGTAAAACCTGGTAAACCATGAGTATCCATATCAGCGCCAAACCCGGAGATATTGCGAAAACGGTACTGCTGGCCGGCGACCCGCTGCGGGCTAAATACATTGCTGAAAAATACCTTTCAGATGCAGTTTTGGTAAGTCAGACAAGGAATGCATACTACTATACCGGATCCTATGCCGGAAAAACCATTACGGTGGGTGCCAGCGGGATGGGCTGCCCGTCCATTGGAATATACTCGTATGAACTGTTTACAGAATATGAGGCAGACACCATCATCCGTATCGGCACCTGTGGAGCTTACAGCACCGAGCTGAAATTATTAGACCTGATCAATACCGACCAGGCTGCCAGTGAATCCACTTTTGCCAAATATGCCTGGGGTATTGAAGAGCATATATTACCCCACCAGGGAAAAACTTTTGATACCATCAATGATACTGCCGCGATGCTGAATATACCATTGCGCCAATGCAATATTCACTCCAGCGATATCTTTTACCGGAAAGATCCTGAAAAGCCGGCCATTGCAGCGGCAACCAACTGTCTTGCTGTGGAGATGGAAGCTTTTGCCCTTTTTGCCAATGCAAAACATTTGAATAAAAATGCGGCAACAATACTTACGGTTTCGGATATTATTCCCACACATGAAAAAATTTCAGCCGACGACAGGGAAAGGGCCTTATTACCCATGATGCAATTGGCGCTTGAAGCGGCGGTGAAGTGAGTAGTAAGTTTTGAGTTGTGAGTTTTGAGCTACGAGTTGCGAGCCTTGAAAGTTGAAAAGTAATCGCAACGAACAGCCTGGTCAGGTAAAGTTTTCATACCCCCTATTCAGCAGTATACCTCTTTGGGTGGCAAATTCATCTATTCTTTTTACAAAAGAAAAATCTTTTATAATACCAGCCACTTTGTTGATGTCATCCGAAAAGATGCGGTCCTGCTCTGCAAAACTGACGAGTTCCCGCACATGGCTATGGGCGCATTCCAGCAATTCACTGCTCTTGAGGGGCCGCCGGAACTCAATTGCCTGGCAGGCCGATAATAATTCTATCGCAAGGATAAACTCAAGGTTATCCAGCACCCTGTTGAGTTTACGGCCACTGATGCTGCCCATACTTACGTGGTCCTCTTGTCCTAAAGAGGTTGGTATGCTATCCGCACTGGACGGGAAACACAATGTTTTATTTTCAGATACCAAAGCGGCGGTGGTGTACTGGGGTATCATAAAACCGCTGTTCAATCCCACATCTTTCATCAGCAACAAAGGCAGGCCCCATTTACCTTCTAAAAGCAGGTAACAACGCCTGTCGCTGATATTGCCCAGTTCGGCTGCTGCAAAACAGGCATAATCCAGGGGCAGGGCCAGCGGTTGTCCATGAAAATTACCTCCGCTGATCGTATCCTCCGCACCCAGAATAATGGGATTGTCGGTTACCGCATTCAATTCCGTTTCGGTAAGTTCCTTCAGGTGCAGCCAGGCATTTCGGGAAGCGCCATGCACTTGTGGCATACAGCGGAGTGAGTATGGGTCCTGTACCCTGCCGCAATCCAGGTGACTTTGCATTATAGCTGAATCATGAAGCAGCAGTCGAAGCCTTTGTGCCACCAGTTTATTACCGGCAAAAGGCCTGAGTGCATGCAGCCGCTCATCAAAGGGAGCCTTGGTACCGGTAAGCGCTTCCAGGCTCATGGCGCCGATAATATCTGCCGCTTCGAGGCAGTTGTGCATCCGTTGCACCGCTTTTACGGCAAATGAAAGGATGAACTGGGTGCCATTGATCAATGCCAGCCCTTCCTTGGGGCCGAGAGATACCGGACTGAGTCCTTCCTGCTGCAATACATATTCCGAAGGATGGCGCTCACCTTTATAATAACATTCGCCTAAGCCTATCAGCGGAAGGAAGAGATGTGCAAGGGGAGCAAGATCGCCACTGGCACCCACGCTTCCTTTTTCAGGTACCACAGGGATTATATCATTGTCAATATGCCAGCATATCCGCTGAAGGGTGGATAATTGCACCCCACTGTAACCTTTTGCCAGCGCCTGTACTTTGGTGATCAGCATCAGTTTGGCCACTTCTGCCGGAATAGGATCGCCCACGCCTACGCTATGACTTTGCAGTATCTTATATTGAAGGGTGGCCGTATCTGCGGCTGAGATTGGAGTGTTGGCCAGGATACCGAAGCCGGTATTTACGCCATATACTGTACGGTTTTGTTCAACGATCTGTTGTACAGATGCCTGGCTTGCATTGATACGGCTGATGGCGGCCTCGTCGAGCAGGCCATGTGTTTGGCCTCCGGCAATTAAAAGGGCCGTTTCAACTGTAAGCGGATCAGTGGCATAATGGAATCTGGCAGGCATAGCAGTTAATTAGCCTGCAAAGTAAATGAATTAAGGCAACTGGTAAACAACCCGGTTCACCGGGAAGCTGCCGGTTACGCCATCAGCATATCCTGTAAAGAACATATCACCATAATGCAACTAACACCTCTCCCGGTTTATCTTTACACCATAATAGTGAGTTTTAGTTTTGCCACCTGTTAATGTGAGAAAAATGATTCGACACCTGCTTTATAGTATCACCACCACCCTTTTGTGCACCCTTTGTATGGCACAACCCGAAACCAAACGGGTGGCTATTGCCAATACCGGCTGCACCGTTGAAGTGTATTGCGCCCCGGGCCGGTTTGATGTGTATGATATTGAAGATGGCTCTACGGTGTATGCTGATGATTGTGAGACAGGCGGCGTTACCTATGGTATTTATTGTGTAAAATTAAAAACACCTCTGCCCGGACTTGATGCTGCTGAAGATACGGTGATCACCTATCTCGATTTCCTGAAACTGGATTACGGCATCGTAAAGGCAAAGGGATATGATAAAGGTCACCAGTTGAAAAAAAATCCATCCACCCGCGGGGTATACGATACCTGGGAGGATGCAGACAAGAACAAATGGAAAGTAAAAGCGTGGACAAACGGCGGCTATATTTGCGTATTGTACATGTTCAGCTCAAAAGACCTGCCTGAAAAGAAAGCCGAAACTTTCCTTGAAGGGTTACGGTTTCCGGGTATGAAGTAAATGCTCTTAATATCTATAGAATGAAATATATACTGGTTTTGGTCATGGGTTTACTGGCAGTGAATGCAGGCAATGCTCAATCACTGCGTAAATACCCGGTCAGCAATTCAGGCTGTTCGGCCTATATGTATTGTGTGGCAAAATTTGACCAGAGCAAAAGCCAGGATTCTTCCATTGTTTATACCGGTGAATGTACACAGGATGCCATTACCTACGGCGTGATTTGTGTGAAGTTGCTCAACCCGGTTACCGATCTGACCATGGCCGAAAGCCTGCTGATCGCCTATGCTGATTTTCTCAAAAGCAGTTTTAATATCACCCAATCTGCCGGCTATGGCAAAGGCCATCACCTTAATAACAACGAAAATACCCGTGGCATACTGGATTACTGGGAGGATAAGGACAAGAACAACTGGAAGATCAAAGCCTGGACGGATGGCTATTATATAGGTTTCCTGTATACCTACAGCGTAAAAGAACTTCCTGAGCAGAAAATCAATCTTTTCCTTGATGGATTCCGCCTCCCGGTGAAATAAGGCAAGGCGCATTTTGAGTTTTATCATACCCGTATTTCAATTATCTTTGCCCCGCTAAAAAAACCTGACCCGGTAGCTCAGTTGAATAGAGCAACTGCCTTCTAAGCAGTAGGTCATTGGTTTGAATCCAATCCGGGTCACAAAAGAAAAGATCACCGCAATGGTGGTCTTTTTTATTTTCCGCACACAGCAGTGCTTATTTTTATGTTATGCAAAGGCTTTACAAATTCTTTATCCTGTTGTTTATTGCCCTGTTTGTTATTTCTTTTATCTATGGCACATTGGTTTCGTGGGGGCTGTTCAGCCTGATGAAAGCTTCAGATAAATCAGGGATCCGTTTCCAGCCTGTTCCGGCTTCTGCTTACCTGTGGGCAGGTCTTATGCAGGCCATCACCTATTCTCTTGTTCAACTTACTTCCCTTGTGTTTTTATTCCGCCTGGCTTACCAGCAGGAAAGAAAGTTTACGATTCAGCATATCCTCAGTTATATTACCTGGTTCCTTATCATCACCACCGTCATCTTTGTCATTTATTTTGTATGGTTTACACTGTCTGGTAATATTGCTTCCTTACTGCTGGTGGCCGGGCCAAAATTTTCCCTTCCCGGCACCTTGTGGTTTCCTTTTCCGCTTGCATGGATAGCTTTGTATATCTTGCTGGCTGCAAGAATCAAAAACAACCCGGCTAATGGACGTTAAGATCGAACCTTCGTGGAAAGAAGTACTGAAAGATGAATTCAGCAAACCCTATTTTCAGCATATCGTTTTGCATATAAAAACAGAAAAATCGCAGGGCAAAACCATCTACCCGCCCGGCAGCCTGATCTTTAATGCTTTCAACACCACCGCTTTTGACAAAGTAAAAGTGGTGATACTGGGACAAGATCCTTATCATGGGCCGGGGCAGGCGCACGGACTTTGTTTTTCAGTACAGCATGGCGTGCCTCCTCCTCCATCGTTGATCAACATTTACAAGGAACTGCATGCTGACACAGGTGTTTCCATTCCCAATCATGGTAACCTGACCCGCTGGGCCGAACAAGGTGTCTTCTTACTCAACGCCTCACTTACTGTACGGGCTGCCGAACCTATGAGTCATGCCCGTATCGGCTGGGCTGAGTTTACAGATACAGTGATTAAAAAAATATCAACGCTGAAAAGCAATATTGTCTTTATTCTATGGGGTAAATTTGCCCAGGAAAAAAGATCGCTGATCGATGAAAACAACCATTGCATACTTCGTTCGGTACATCCCTCGCCACTTTCGGCCAATGCCGGATTTTTTGGCTGCAAACATTTTTCCAAAACCAATGAATACCTTGTTTCAAAAGGTATTGACCCGATAGACTGGACTTTATAATATGAAACTGCTGAAAAATATACTTGCAAGATTTTTTGCCTTCTGGGCACTGGTTACATTCATGTCAACCTTCCTGCTGTTTTACATCCCTTCTATGTTATGCTGGCTGATGCCCGGCCGGAGGGGACAGGCCATTTTCATAGGCATTGCCCGCATCTGGATAAGTATCTGGCTGCCACTGGCCGGCTGCCGTTTCCGCATCAGGGGGAAAGAACATTTTGCCAAAGGCAAGACTTTTGTGGTAACCTGCAACCATAACTCGTTGCTTGATCCGCCTCTCTCCTCGCCTTTTATTCCCGGGCCTAATAAAACCATCGCCAAAAGTTCCCTGAAAAAAGTGCCGCTGTTTGGTCTCTATCTTATGAAAGGTGGAGTGATGGTAAACCGTAAGGATGAAATCAGCCGCAGGCGCAGTTATGAAAAAATGAAAGACGTGCTGGCTGGTGGTGTTCATATGTGCATTTATCCTGAAGGCACCCGTAACAGAACGCCGGAGCCATTGAAAAAATTCCACGACGGAGCTTTCAGGCTGGCGGCTGATACAGGTAATTCAATTATTCCTGCTGTAATACTGGGCACCAAAAAAGTGCTGCCTGCCAATAAGCCCTTCTGGTTTTGGCCCGGCCTTATACAACTGCATTTCCTGCCACCTGTATCGAGTGTTGGTAAAACAAAAGATCAGCTCAAAGAAGAAGTGTTTGACATCATGGCTGCTTATTACACGGCCAACGAAAAGCGCTGATCAGAAACTGGAGAAGTTGCGGGTACGGTTGATCTTCAAATCCTGCAGTATTCCTGCTTTAGGACTGATAGAAAAGTTGAATGAACGGGTAATACCCACCGGTATCACATTGATCGAAAGCTGCCAGCAGTGCATCTCCCGGTTGATAGACATGGTGAGGTATTGAATCTTTTTTGTATCAAAGTCATAACTGCCGCTGCCCGACAGCTTCCATTTCGGAGTAAGGTTAAAGCTGCCATTGAAATTAAGACCTGAAGTAAAGTCATTTTCAAAACCGCTGAAATCTGGTTTGGGCCGGTAAACGAACGAAAGCGAATAACTGAAACTGAGCTGCCAGGAAATGTTGAAATCAACGAACTCTGATGGGTTTTGCTGCATATACTCCAGCAGGCGCTGCTGATCGGCCACCAATGCCGGGTCATTCAGGCGGTCTTGCACCATTTTTTTACGCTGCGCATCTTTCTTCGGGTCTTTTGGTTTGCTTTGAAAATTGGTACTGAGTGAAATATTGCCGCTTGTAAGCCGTCCGAGCCTGAACTTACCATCCTGCCAGGCATAGCGGCGGGTGTCATATCCCCTGGCATCCTTCTGGTAAGGGTTCAGTATTGCATTGGCGTTGATGCTGATCTTATCAAACAGGGTCGTCCGCATGTACAGGCTGATATTGGAAAGATTCATCGAATCCCGGATAAAATCATACGACCCGTTCAGACCAAAGCCTTCAATCAGTTTTACCTTCTTATCCTTTTCGCCATTGGCAAACACAGTATCCTTTTTCGGTTTCACTTTCATTTCAATATTGTTATCAATACTGAAGGTCATTGCCGCTGACTTACGGGATGATACATTGTAAAGGAAGAACCCGTTCATTTCATTGTAATAAAGCCGTTTTCCGGTGGTATCCACCTGCGAACTTTTGATATGGCCCTTATTCAGGTCGGGCGTATAACTAAAACCTATCTGCGGCCTGATCACATGCCTGATAGCTGTAATCCGTGATTTCTTAAACTCATAGCGGCCAAAGATGGCTGTGCTGAAATTGAGTGAAGCGCTGCTCTGCTGGTCCAGAAACACACCCTTTGTGGTTACCGTATCCACTTTCTTCAGGGTTTCGTTCCAGAAAAAGTTTGTTACCCGCTGAATCAGGTTCACACTATAGCTGATACCCGGCGATACAATAACACGACCACCGAGTATGGGAGGCAGTGAAAGCGTAATGGGAATGCTGTGCTGCGATGACCATTGTGCAGTATCAAGCAGGTAGCGGAAAAATGGTTTAACACCGTTCTTTCCATACGAAAGGGAATCGAAGAAGCTTACCCTGTTATTGAAATTGCCGTTATAGGCGATCCCCAGTTTATGATACCACTTATTACCCACACTGTTTTTGCCTGCAAAGGGATATACGGTTCCGACAGAGAATGCCACATTGGGAAGGTTCAGGTCTATAAGCCGAAGTGAATTATTCTGGTTGTGGTTGGCACTTAAGGTAAGGTTAAAGGGTTTGTCTTTCCAGGTTTTACTATAGGTGATGGACGACCCCTGCTGGTTGTTGTAATTTACAAAGGGGTTATTGGGCACCAACTGGTTGAATTTTGTGGAGCTGGCATTTACGTTGGCTGAAAAGTTTACCCCGGGCCTTGCCTTAGCATCCATAGAATGTGCCCAGTTGATACTATACACCCTTGTCCGTGAAAAATCAGGATCATTCTTAAAATTCAGTTTGGACGACCGTGTGGTAACCTGGAAAAAACCATTGTAACGGTATCGCTTACGATAAGTGGCTTTTGCGCCAGCAGCCCATTCGCCATATGAATACACATCGCCGGACACCTCAAGGTCCCAGTAATTGCTCAGTACCTTATAATAACCGAGGTGCTGCAAACCAAGGCCACGTTGTTCATCCGTCACAAAATTGGGCCGTAACAAACCCGAATGCCTTCCCTGGCTGAGCGGGTAAAAACCAAAAGGCAGGTAAACGGGTACAGGCACCTCTTCAAACTCCAGGTGAGCAGGGCCTGATACGGCCAGCTTCTGGTTGATCAGTTTCATCTTGTTGGTCTTAATACCAAAATGCGGATCATCCAGCATACAGGTGGAGAAAACAGTTTTACTGGCAAAAGTCGTGTTCGCATTTACTTTTTTGGCCAAATCAGTTTTGATCATTATCTCACCTTGTACGGTATAAGTATTTTTAGTAAGACCTACCTGTGTTTTAAAATTATAACGGATCGTATCGCTGGTAAATTCGCTTTCGGCGCTCTTAAACTTCGCCACCTCACGTATGGCCCCGGTACTGTCTTTCCGGTTTACGGCTGTCACCACCTGGGTTTGCTGGTCTAATTCCACCTGTGGGGCGGTAAGGGTGATGTCTTTATAATCGGTTTTTGTTTTACCATACATCAGCACCTTTTTTCCCTGGACCAATATCACTACCGAATCTTCTGCTTCGTAGCGCAATGGAGCATCCAGGGAATCTTTTGACAGCTTAAGCGAAAAAGTGTCCACCCTGGCTTCTCGGCCATTGGAATCTATACCCGGTTTGCGGCTGGTATCTGCCAATGAAAGGGAAAGGGGTTTCAGTGAATCGGGGCGGCTTCCGGGCTTAGTGGTATCTGCGGCAACTGCGGCCCTTGTTAAAGGCTTGCGAAAATCCGGCTCCTGGATACCGCGGGCTGCTGTTTTCCACGTTAGTGTGCATAATAACACCACCGCCAGGATCGTATGCAAAAAGTAATTTGGCCTAAATTTGTACAGTTGCTTCATCAGGTAGTGGGCAAATGTAACTCATTATCCTGCTGCATCCTGTGAAGAAGACCAAACAATTTGTGAAGATTCGGCAAACCGGAAAATGAAAACCATGATAAGACGAACCGTCATTTTCTTTCTTCTTGCATCCACCAGTATTGTAATTTTTTCCTTCAACAAAAAGGAAGATGAATCCGCCGCCAGGCAAAAGGTGATCAAAACGATCATCGTAGATGCCGGTCATGGCATCATGGCAAATGGCGGCCACAACGGGGCCAAAGGCGCTTATTCGTATGAAGATGAAATATGCCTTGCCGTATCGAAGGAACTGGTAAAGAAATTCAGCAATGAAATGCCGGAGATCCGAATTGTGGAAAGCCGTCCCACCGAAAAGATCACCGCTTTACACCGCAGGGCAGAAATAGCCAATGAAAATAAAGGCGACCTCTTTATCTGTATACATGTGAACGCTGCCGTACCCATCAAAAAGACGGAACAGATAGGCACCAAAAAAGTGACCTACTATGTTGGTAAAGGAAAGAACAGGAAGAAGAAAACAAAGGAAGTACCCCAATACCGTACCTACACTATTCCCAACCCGGCCAAAGGAACGGAGACCTACATCTGGGGTTCGCATAAGAATGAGGATAAAGAAGTGGCCATGCGTGAAAACGCCCCGATGCTGCAGGAAGATAATTTTAAAGTGAATTACGGGGACATTGACCCCAACTCACCGGAGTTTTTTGCGCTCTCTTTATTAAAGACCAAACAATACTTTAAACGCAGCGCCACACTGGCCGGCTTTGTACAGGATGAATTTGCCAAAGTGGGCCGTATTGATCGTGATGTACGCCAGCGGGGTGTGGGAATTTGGGTGCTGCAGGCAACGGCCATGCCCAGTATACTGGTAGAGACGGGCTACATCACCAACCGCAGTGAAGAAGACTACCTGAACAGCAAGGAAGGACAAAAGGAAATTGCTGATTGCATCATCAAAGCGGTAAAGACCTATATTACCTGGCTGGAAAAACAACAAAAGGAAAATGGAGGCGAAAATAACGGCGCAACAACCCGGATATCAACCAGCGAAATGGCTGCTTTTCTGAGACGTATTGAAGAGGACGAGCAAAAGAAAATTGCCAGATAGAATTTCCTGCCTTACCATTGCTGACTATATTTGATGCTGATCCTGTCAAACACAGCCTGAATGAGAAAACTGATTTGCCTGCTTGTACTTTTCATCTTGACTGCCGGTGCCATACACACCACAGCACAAAGCTCATCTAAGCCATTAAAGACACTGATCATCGACCCCGGTCATGGTGGCCTTGACCCGGGTGCAATTGGCTCTAAAGAAACCGAAGCCAATGTGGCCCTTGCCGTATCGCTGAAGCTGGGTGACACCTTGCGCAAAGCTTATCCCGACCTGAAGATCATTTTTACCCGCACCACGGATGTATTGCCCGGTAATAAACCCAATAAAGATGCGGCGCTGAAATACAGGGCCAATCTCGCCAATGAGTCAGGCGGTGATCTTTTTATTGCTGTACACTGCAACTCGGCAGGCAAGCATCCCGGCGGATGGTATGAACGCAGGGTGGTAAATAAAATTCCCATTGTTAAAACTTATAAGAAAGGAAAAAAGACCTACAAGAAAACCACCTACCAGTATGAATACGAAAATGTATGGGTGGAGAATAAGGCCAAAGGCACAGAAACCTATATCTGGGCCGTGAGCAAGAACGATGACAAGCTCAATTCACTTACAAAAAACAATGATTACACCGGCGAGATAGACAGCACCTCCACCCTCACCCTGCCTGATCCTTCAGACCCGGCAGAGAAAGCCCGGATGCTTATTTACACACAGAATTATTTCAGGAAAAGCTATAACCTGGCGGATTATGTGCAGGAAAATTTTAAAGATGCCGGCCGCATTGACCGTGGTGTGAAACAACGCAATGACAAAGGTATCTGGGTACTGCAGGCCACGGCTATGCCCAGTATCCTGATCGAGATCGGTTTTATCTCCAATAAAGAAGAAGAAGAATACATGCTGAGCCCGGAAGGCCAGGCTGAAATTGTAGCCAATATTTTCGATGCAATCAGGAAATACAAGGAAAAGCTGGAGTCGAAAGTAAAAGACAATGAGAAGGACAAACAAACGGAAGGCGAAAAGAAAAGCTTCTGATACCCCGCAGCCGCTATACCGGCCTACTTTCAAATACGCATCTTCAAAAGAAATTAAGTAATTTGCCCCGGATACAGGCCGCAGCGCTTGTAAATACAATCGCATGAAGATCAGCAATGAAACAAAAGTCGGCGTTCTTACCATTACGGCCCTTACGCTGCTTATCCTGGGTTTTAATTTCCTGAAAGGCAAGGATATACTTACCAAGAGAAAGAAAATTTATGCCTCCTTCAATGATCTTGGCTCCCTGTCGAAATCGAATGATGTAAAAATCAACGGTTATGTGATCGGCAATGTGTATGAATTAAAAGTGAAGGATAAGGATATGAGCGGCATTGTAGCCACCATCAGCCTTACCGAGGATGTAAACATTCCCCGCGACTCAAAAGCGCTGATCTCCTCCCCGCTTGTTGGCTCTTCTTATATTGTAATTGAAAGGGGAACCGATACCGTTTTCCTGAAGCCGGGTGATACCCTGAAAACAAGGGTGGATGTGGGCATCCTGGATGATGTGAAAGCACAGCTCACCCCTACCCTGACCAAAGTACGAAACACACTTGATTCACTTAATAATGTATTTGGCAGTATAAACGGGCTTATCAATTCGGAAGCCAAAACAAACCTTCAGCAAACACTCGCCAACCTGAACCGGGCCAGCAGTGCATTAAATGGCCTGCTCGATAATAAAACCGGCCCGCTGGCGCAAACACTGAACAATGCCAGTGAGATTACCAAAACATTAAAGGACAACAGCGAAAATATCACCGCCACCATCGGCAATGCAAAAAAAGCCAGTGAGAAACTGGCCGCTATTGAGCTGCAACCCACCATTGATTCGCTTAATAACACCATCAGCAGCATGAAAGCGCTGGTAAACAGGCTGAACAGTAAAGATGGCACACTGGGTGCATTGCTGAACGATAAAACACTTTACAACAAACTCACCGATGCCATCCTTTCTGCTGAAATCCTGATGGACGACCTGCGCACCAACCCAAAACGCTATGTTAATTTGTCAATCTTTGGCAGAAAAGATAAAAACGGCCCGATAACTTCGCCAGCAAAAAAAGATACAATCCCTAAAGAGGGAAACTGATGCGATGCGAACTTCTACCACTTTAACTGTAATACTGTTTCTTTTCCTGCTGCATGCCCCCTTCCTCACAAAGGCTCAGGTGGTGCTGCCACCCGTTCAGCAATCTGGCCCACCCTCCGATTCATTGACCGATGTGGACATCCTGAGTGCCAAACGACTCACCATACAAAAGCTGAATGACAGTACTACCTTACAAATACTGGCCGGTACCGTAAGACTGAAGCAGGGAACTTCTTATTTCGACTGCGACAGTTGTGTGATCAACAACAACACAAAAACATTTGAAGCCTGGGGCCATGTACACATCAATGATGCTGATACTGCCGATATACGCTCCGGCCATCTGCGATATCTTATTAACAGAAAGATCGCCTATCTCGACGGAGGTGTAAGCTTAACCGACGGGAAAGGAACCCTTACCACTCCCGACCTGGAGTATGATATGACCACCGACATTGGTATTTATAAACATGGCGGAAAAGTAGTGAACAAGAAAACGGTACTCACCAGCCGTGAAGGATATTACTACGCCGGTATAAAAGATGTTTATTTCAAGAAAAATGTAGTGCTGAAAGATCCGGCTTACAATATCACCACCGACTCACTGATCTACAACACACAAACCCAAACCACCCGCTTTATTGCCAAGACACTGATCAAAGACAGCAGCGGCCGTACCATCGAAACAACAGACGGATATTATAACGTGGCAACCGGCAAAGCAGAATTTGGACAAAACCCCGTGATAAAGGATGGTCCCCGCACCTATACCGCCCAACAGATCGCCTTTGACGACAGCGCCGGTACCGTACAGCTTCGTGGTAATGCCGTGGTGAGAGACTCAGCACAAGGCACCACTATCATTGCAGGAAACATATTTCATGATAAGAAACTGGACCGCACCCTCGCCACCAACCGACCGCTGATGATCGTAAAACAGGATGCCGATTCGGTATATATCGCCGCCGATACTTTATTCTCTGCCCGTCTTACGGATTTACATACCACCAAAGATTCATTGGTAAAAGATACCCTGAAAGGAACCAAAGTAATTACCACCAACGATAAAGACAGCACCAACCGCTATCTCGAAGCCTACCGCAATGTGCGGATATTTAATGACTCCTTACAATCCACCTGCGACAGTTTGTTTTATTCCTTTAAAGATTCGGTGTTCCGCCTTTTCCAGGACCCGGTGGTTTGGGCCAAGAAAAGCCAGATAACCGGCGATACCATCCTTTTATTTACCAAAAACAAAAAAGCAGATAAACTGGAAGTATTCGAACGCAGCTATATGATCAGCGAAACAGACCCCGGTATTTATAACCAGGTAAAATCATCCCGCATGGATGGCTATTTTAAAGATGGCGCCATTGACTCAGTCCGGGCAGCCGGCTTTGCCGAATGCATCTATTTCATACAAGATGAAGACAGTGCCTATACCGGCATCAACGAATCCAAATGTGATATCATGGATATTTATTTTGGAGAAAATACATTGCAAAAAGTGGTGTTCCGGAGTTCTGTTACCGGCACCATCTGGCCGATGAAAGATAAAAACCCCGGTGAGATGAAACTCGAAGGCTTCCGGTGGCTGGAGGCGAAACGGCCGAAGACGAAGTATGAGTTGTTTTAGGCTAAGAGGGAAAAGAAGGGGAAAGAGATAAGGAGTTATATCGATTTCCTGCTCACTTACTTGGATCACTCTATACTTATTATTATTTGGCTAAGAGGTTAAAAGAGGGAAGGAGAGAAAGAGATGGCGTGCCTTTTCCGGGTTTCTTTTGTTACCACAGGTTTACTTTTCTTGTAAATATATATTACCAGGTATTAGCCGGGGAGTGATTCACACAACTTATGCGAAAATGACGATCTAACTCCTTATCTCTTTCCTCTCCTTTTTTCTCTTAGTTCGAACTTTTACATTTCCTTTAAACTTCACTGGCATCATTTTTCGTTCACTTCATGAAAATTATAAAGTCATGAAGAAAACCCGCTTGTTCCTCCTCCCCGCCCTGCTGTTTCTCACCTTTGCTGCCGCTGCGCAGGAAACTTCTTCCGGTTCCGGTTATTCCACAGCATTAGGTGTACGCCTCAGCAGTTCCAACGCTATGGTAAATAATTCTGTTTCGCTCAAACATTTCATTAATGATAAACTGGCCATTGAAGGCCTTTTTTCATTTGGTGACCCGCTGGCCATCGGAGCCTTGGCCGAAATACACAAACCGCTTGCGTCTGAAGGACTCACCTGGTTTTATGGTGGTGGCGGCTATATCAGTTTTGTAAAAAAGGTAAACACCACCACGCAAAAAACAACCACTGACCCCAATTTTGGTGCAATGGGTGTGATCGGGCTGGACTATAAATTCAATAATATTCCCCTCAATCTATCGCTTGACTGGAAACCGGAGCTGAATATTGTAAGCGATATCAATTTTGAACCTGCTGCCATCGGCTTTACTGCCAGGTTCACTTTTGGAAAATAATTTCTCTATGGATTCCGGACTGAAGGAGGCCCGTTCTTGCGAACGGGCTTTTTTATGCAACATTTTTCTGGTCAAGGATTTTAATAATAAATAATATATAAGGGAAAGTAACTAACCAGCTTTCCCCAAACTGCAAATTTTTTCAGGTTTCTGCGTTTTTGTGCGGGAATTTATTTTACATTAGCCAGACAAAACTAACGGATGCTGAAAAAGGAAAGGCAGGCCTATATACTGCACCAGGTGAACCTGCACAATAAGGTCCTATCTTCTTCCCTTTGCACAGAAATAAATGTGTCGGAGGATACTATCCGTCGTGACCTCCAGGAACTGGCCGAGGAAGGTAAAGTGATAAAAGTACATGGCGGCGCCCTTTCTCATTCATTTAATGAAGTTTATTACCCCATGAACGGGGTTTATTCCCTTACAGAAAAGAAGACCATTGCACAAAAAGCGATCAGCCTGATTGAAAACGGCATGTTTGTGCTTACTTCCGGCGGCACCACCATCCTTGAGATGGCCAGGTCGTTGCCGCCTCAATTGAAGGCCACTTTCGTTTCAGGCAGTATCCCGGTGATATTGGAATACATGCATCACCCGAATATTGACGTGATCATGGTCGGTGATAAAATTTCGAAGAACTCAAAGATAACCGTGGGGCCTGATGCTATTTCGCGGATTAAACAGGTGAAAGCCGACATCTGCTTTCTTGGAACCAATGCCATTGATGCAGAACATGGAATCACCGACAATGACTGGGAAGTGGTGCAGGTAAAAAGGGCCATGATCGAATCATCCAAAAAAGTGGTGTGCCTTGCCATTGCAGAGAAGATCAATACTGTGCAGCCTATCAGTGTATGCGGGCTTGATAAGATCGATCTGCTCATTACTGAATTACAGCCGGATGATGCTGTATTAGAACCATACGCCAGGGCCGGCGTAAAACTGGCCTGATAAAGACCATAAAGGCCGGTAAGGCCTGCTTAAAGTTTGAGAACTGCTTATTTATTAATATTTCAAAAAAACAGCTATGAGAAGAATTCTCCAAATGTTATTTGCACTAACGATGGTGTTCTTGTTGCTGCCGGCAGCCGTGCAGGCACAGGAAAGAACAGTCACCGGTACGATCGTATCCGATGACAACAAGACACCGCTTAGCGGCGTTACCATCAGGGTGAAAGGCACCCGGCGCATTGTAACCACCGATGCGAATGGTAAGTTTTCTATTAAGATGGTGCCTGGTGAAACTCTACAAATATCTTATGTAGGGTATGAAACCACAGACGTAAAACCCGGTGATGGCGCAACAGTGGGTGTCAGTCTGAAAGCAGCTGACAATACCATGGGCGAAGTAGTGGTAACCGCTATGGACCAAAAGCGTAATCCAAGGGAATTGGGTTATTCGGCCCAAAAGGTTAACGCAGCCGAAGTGGCAGAAACCCAACGGGAAAACTTCCTCAATGGTCTTAGCGGAAGGGTGTCTGGTCTTACGATCAACCCTACCAGCGGACAGGCCGGCGCTTCCAGCAGTATCGTACTGAGAGGTTTTAACTCAATGGCATTGGACAACCAGCCGCTGTTTGTAATAGATGGTGTGGTAATGGATAACTCCACCATGAATGAAACCAGCAATTCCGGTTCTGGTCTTGGTCTCGTGGAAAACTCCACCCGTAATATCAACCAGACTGCTAACAGGAATACTGACTATACAAACCGTATTGCTGATCTTAACCCGAATGATATTGAAAACATCACCGTGCTGAAAGGACCTGAGGCCACTGCCCTCTACGGCAGCCAGGCCAGTTCCGGTGCTATCATTATCACCACTAAAAAAGGGAAAACTGACGGTAAGATTTCTGTGAGTTATGACAATGCTTTCCGTATTTCCAAACTGACCCGTCTGCCTGATTATTCAAATAACTGGAGTTCCGGTTCAAACGGATTGTCTTCTGCCGGTGGTTCAGACCTGTTTACTTATTTCGGCCCGGCTTATGCTGCAGGCACACAGAAATTTGACAACGTTGGAAATTTCTTCCAGACCGGTTTTTCTCAAACCCATAACCTGAGTGCTGAGTACGGTAAGAAGAATTACAGTTTCAGGTTCTCCGGATCATTCTTTGATCAGAAAGGTGTGGTGCCTGAAAACGTATTCAAACGTTATACACTCCGTTTTACCAATAATACCAAGATCGGAAAGTGGCTCGACTTCACCCCTTCCGTTACTTATATACATTCTGAAAATGATAAACCCAAGCGTGGCGCCGGTGGTTACCTGCTGAACCTGATGGTATGGCCGGTTATTGATGATGCCAGCAATTATCTTGGCAGCGATGGTGGTAAGAGGCTGATCTCCACACTCGGCGCCAATGGTGAAATTGATAACCCCTTCTTCAATGTGAACTTTAACCGTGGCTATGATATCACGGATCGTGTTACAGCCACAATGGGTATCAACTTTACGCCTTTCAAATGGCTGACTGTTTCCGGACGTTTTGGGTATGATAAGTTCAGCACTGATGGCTGGTCATTTTATCATCCTCTTTCTTCCATACTCACCCGTGGTACCGGCGGACAGCAGGATAATTATTATATAGACTACAAAGGCTATAACCATACCATTACGGCCACTGCCAAAAAATCATTGGGCAAGTTTAATTTCCGCCTGCTGGGTGGTACTATGTGGCAGGATTACCGCAAGGAGCAATATTCTGTACTCGGTACCAACATTGTTGACTCCGTGAATTTTGCCGGCCAGATGTACAAAGGCGGCCAGATCATCGGTATGGACCAGGTGGGCCAGTGGATGGGTGATTCTTCTGCCACAAGGGTTTCCACCCGCCAGCGCCTCAACAGGGGCCTGCTGCCTCCCGGTGGTTTGCCCAACTATGTGTTGAGCCGCCAGCTTGCTTATTTCGGAGAATTCTCTGTTAACTATAAGAACGTGGTGTTCCTGACCTATTCTCACCGCTTTGAGACCTCTTCTATTTTCCCGAAAGAGTTCAGAAACTATAACTACCCTGCCGGAAGCTTGAGCATCATTGTAAGCGATATCTTCCCAGGCATGAAAAAGAATAATGTACTGAGCTATATGAAGCTTCGTACCTCGCTGGCCAGCACGGCAAGATCAAGTGCACCGTATGCTAACCAGTCGGTATTTAATAATGTGGTTTCCAGCGGTGGTGGTTTTGCCTATGGCTTTACCAATAATAACTTCTTCCTGGAGCCTGAAGTGCAGAGCACGTATGAAGTGGGCGCTGAAATGCGTTTCTTCAGAAGCAAGCTGGGTTTTGATGTTACTTATTATAATACACTTAATGAAAAGCAGATCGCTGAAAACTTCAGGGCCAGTTATGGTACCGGTTATGTGCTGAATACCATCAATGTGGGAAGCACCCGCAACACCGGTTTGGAGATCAGCGTGGATGTAACGCCTATATCTAAAAAGAACTTTACCTGGAACACCCGCTTCAACTTTAATAAGATGAAGAACAAGGTGCTTGAACTGCCTTCGAACGTTCCGGAGTTCTACATCTCTGATACCTGGCTGTATGGCAATGCCCGCGGCGGCCTGGTGCAGGGCGGACCAACCACAGCGATCACTTCCTTCAGGTATGCCCGTAATACGAAAGGCGATATCCTGATCGATCCGGCCAACGGTTTACCTCTGATCGATGCTTCTGCCTTTAAGGTAACCGGCGACAGGAATCCTGATTTCACCGTAGGTTGGGTAAATAACCTGAAATACAAAAACTGGAGCCTGAACTTCCTCTGGGATCTGAAAGTAGGCGGTGATATTTTCAATGCCACCAACATGTATCTCACCCTCCAGGGAAAGAGTTCAAAAACAGATGACCGCTATACACCAAGAGTGGTAAAAGGTGTGCTGAGAGATGGTTTGGAAAACACTGCCAACCCCACTCAGAATACGATCGTGGTAACTCCTGCTTACAACCAGGCTTACTATACCACCCGTATGCCGGAAGAAGAATTCATCGAGAAAGATATAAACTGGTTCCGTCTTCGGGACATCACGCTGAAGTACAATGTGTCTACAGAAAGACTGAAGCGGATGGGCTTCCTGAAATCACTGGGATTCTTTATTACTGCCAACGACCTGATATTGATGACCAATTATACCGGTGCTGATCCTGCCGTAAGCGGTAATACAGCCGGTACAAGAGGTGTAGGCGGCTGGGGCTTTGACTTTGGTAATGTACCCGCTCCTGTAAGCATCAATTTCGGTATTAAAGCAGGTTTTTAATTTATAATCATGATGACTTTAAAAATTTCAGCAATGAAAAAATATATCCTGGCCATCGCCAATACAGCTATCGCAGCAATGCTGCTGACAGGCTGTGAAAAGAAGATTGACGAAGCCTATGCCAACCCCAATGCAGATGTGCGGGTGCCGGTGGAGAAATTACTTCCACCGCTTATTGCCACGATGGCGGCTAATGCTGCCGGTCATGGACCGCTCAACGATATTCGTTTTGCCGGTAAATATGTTCAGAATTTCCTTTTCTGCAACTCTGGCGGTCAGTACGACCAGATGGGCGGAACCATTGGTGCAAGCGACAACGCTGCATCACTCTGGCGTATCCATTTTTATGATATTGGTCAGAACTGCAACAACATGATCAAATGGGCGATCGAAGACGGTAAATATGATTATGCCGGTGCAGGTAAAGCGATCCTTGCCTGGAGCTGGCTGCAGCTTTCCGATTATCATGGTGAGGTGATCACCACGAGTGAAGCCTTTAACTCCAGCCTGCTCACTTTCCGGTATGGCACACAGGAAGAAGTATATAACCATGTGAGAGGGCTTTGTCATGATGCCATTGCCCTGCTCAGCCGCACTGATGGCGCTTCCAGCCAGGCTAACCTTGCATTGGGCGACCAGTACTTTTATAATGGTGATGCTGCCAAGTGGAAAAAATTTGCGTATGCTGTATTAGCCCGCAGTTTTAACCACCTTACCAACAAGGCTATCTATAACCCCGATTCAGTGATCTATTACTGTGACAGGGCCATTACTTCCAATGCTGATAATGGCATGGTGCAATTTGCCAACACCGGTATCAGTGGTAATGCCAACTTCTTTGGTCCGCTCCGCGGTAATCTCGGAAGTACTGCTGTAGGTACAGAAACTGCTATCCGCCAGTCGGCTTTTATTGCCAACCTGATGTCGGGCGCTAATAATGCCTTCCTTGGTGTGGCTGATCCCCGGGCTATTTACCTGCTGCGTCTTAATGCAAATGGTACATTCAAGGGATTGCAAGCCAACAAAGGTCAGACGGTGATCACTGCAAATGATCGTCCTGAGAATTTTCATGGTATTAGCCAAACTGCTGGTGTAAACAATACCTCACCTGCGAATGACAACAACTGCCGGTATATTTTCAGAAATGGTTCTCCCCTGCCTGTTATCACCGCATCTGAAGTGATGTTTATGAAAGCGGAAGCTTTATTCAGAATGAATAATAAAGCCGGTGCTTTGGCCGCCTACACTACTGCCATTGATCTGAACTTTGATATGCTGCAAAATACCTTCAGCACGAATGTACCCGGCGGTAGCCTGCTTACGCCTGGTATCAAAGCCACCTTCCTGGCTAATACGGCTGTGGTGCCGGCCAATGCCAACAACCTCACCCTTACCCATATCATGCTGCAGAAATACATTGCGCTGTATATTCATGGTGCACTCGAAACATGGGTTGATATGAGAAGGTACCACTATACTGATGTGGATGAAAATACCGGTCAGCAGGTGTACAGGGATTTTGTACCTCCATCCGGCACTGACCTGTATGTGAATAATTCAGGCAAGCTGGTGTACAGGGTTCGCCCCCGTTATAATTCAGAGTATGTATGGAACCTGAATGAACTGAACCGTATCGGTGCCAGTGCATTGGATTATCATACCAAACGCTGCTGGTTTTCTGAACCATAATGATGATTTACTAATATTTAAAAATGAACAACATGAAATTCAGCATATTTAAATTTTCGGCACTGGCGTTGTTGTGCGGGGCATTGGCGGTACAGTCATGCACCAAAACACAAACCAGTAAAACGGACACCAACTCTGATTTCAGCAACAGCAGCCTTGCGCAGGTGATCATTGCCACGGTAAATGCTTCCCGCAACTATGTATATGTGGATGGTGTACCCGTGAACGGCGCTGCGCTTACCTCCGGAAGTATTTTTCCGGCATCAGGCACCGGGCCTGGTTTCCAGGTATCACCGGGAGTGAAAGCTTTCCTGGTAAGGGATACCCTTGGCACCACCACGCAGGTACCGCTTTCTTTTGCGGAGAACCTGCAGTTTGGCAGGAATTATACCGTATTTATGTATGATACGATCAGCGCACCCAAGCAGAAGACGGTGCAGACTGATATCGTTATTCCTTCTGACACTACTGCCCGTTTGCGCTTTGGTAATTTCACTTATACACCCACGGCTATTCCGGCGGTGGACATTTTCTCTAAAAAGAGAAATGCAAATGTGTTTACCAATGTGCAGATATCGGATGTAACCGGTTTTATTCCGTATGCTTCTGGTTTGACGGACACTTTTTATATCCGTCCTACAGGCACCACCACTAACCTGCAAAACTTCAATCCCACCAGCAGTACATGGAGTGATATGTTTGTCACCCTCAACCCGCAGGCAAAGAGAAGTTATACCCTTGTATTCAGGGGCAGTTTCAGGGCGATGCTGACCAATAATGCTTCGGTAAGAACGCTTAGCGTGTATAATAACTATTGAGGCAACAGAGTATTTTATAAAGTAAAAGCCGCTGTAACAAGCGGCTTTTTTATTTACCAAAAACAAGTATGCCAATGCTATTCAGGTAATGACACCTGCCAGGCCGGCGAGTAACATGATGCCAATAGTATCTCAGGTATTTTTGACCGGGACTACGTAAAAAAACTTCAACACAGAGCAACTGAGGATTTGAGATACACAGGGAAGAACATGAAAACCCTGTGTATTGCTGTTACCCTGAATCTCCGTGTTGAATTACTATTGAGACAGGCTATTTTATTTTTTATTTACCCAAAGAACAAATACGCTAATGCTATGGATGTAATGATTCCGGCCAGGTCGGCGAGTAACATAGTGCCGATGGTATAACGGGTGTTTTTGACCGAGACTGCCCCAAAGTAAACGGCCACCACATAAAAGGTGGTATCGCTGCTGCCTTGCAGGATACAGGCCAGCCGTCCTGCAAAACTATCCGGACCATAACTGCGCATGGTATCCACCATCATGCCACGGGCGCCGCTGCCACTCATCGGTTTTACCAATGCTGTGGGCAATCCGTCCACAAACTTTGTATCGGCCCCCAATGCTGCAAACAGGTGTTTTATTCCATCTATGATCACATCAAATGTGCCGCTGGTGCGCAGCAGGCTGATGGCTACGAGCATGCCCACGAGATACGGGATGATGCGGATGGCCACTTCAAACCCGCCCTTTGCTCCTTCTATAAATGCATCGAATACATTGATCTTTTTATAAATGCCTCCCAAAACGATAAGCAGGAAGATGAATAAGATAATGCCGGTACTGAGCTGCTCTGAAAACAGGTTTACCCCCACAGTGGTGAGTGAGGTGATAAACCATACGAGTGCGGCCAATACGGCTGCTATACCGAGTATCCAGGTGAGCACCGTGCGCTGAAATATATTGATCCGCTGCTTCCACGCCACGATCAGCATGGCCACCATCGTGGCTACAAAGGTGGCAATAAGACAGGGCAGGAATATATCTGTAGGATTTGCAGCCCTCAGCAGTTTGCCATCAATATTTGCCGTGGTGCTGGCCCTTACGGCGATCACTGCTGTTGGTATAAGGGTGAGACCGGCTGCATGCAGACATAAGAACATGATCTGTGCATTGCTGGCCTTTGTTTTTTCGGGGTTCAACTCCTGCAGGCTTTCCATGGCTTTTATTCCAAAAGGCGTTGCTGCATTATCGAGCCCCAGCAGGTTGGCGCTGAAGTTCATCATGATATGTCCGTTGGCCGGATGGTTCTTGGGTATATCAGGAAATAACTTTGAAAAGAACGGCCATACGATGCGGGAGAGAAAACGGATGCCGCCTGCTTTTTCTGCTATACTTAAAAAGCCCATGAACAGCGCCATTATGCCGATCAATCCAAGGCATATTTCCACTGCTCCTTTGCAGGTGGCGATCACACCATCCATTGGTTTTTGTTTGCGCCCCTGCATGTATGCCGCCGTTACCACACGGGCTGCGGGAAATTTTACCTGCAGGCCCGTTATCACCGTATCTTCCAGCACGGCCTTGCTGCCGGCCACTATAAACTTTGTTTCTTCATCTGCCTTTTCCTGCCTTTTATAACCAAAAGACTTCATGGCTGCTTCCAGTTGAGCCGCGGATGCCGCATTTAGATAGGTCGAGTCGGCTGCGATGTAGTACTTAAATTCATCTTTGGATGTACCCGATACCATCTTGCCGAATATATCATCGCGGCTGCTGTCGAACAGGAAGCGGCTTCCTGCCACGAGCAGGGCGATGATGATGAAAGCGGACCAGATTCTGCTTAAAGCCATTCGATTTTGGGTTTTTGATTTTAGATTTTCGATTGCTCATTCCCTATTGCCCAACCTGTCCCGGCCATCCGGGATTGCCCATTTCCCAATGAAGATTGAAGATTTTACGCTAATAGCCAAAACCTTCTTTTCACAACCCTCCATTGGCGCTTTACCCATATCTTTGCGCCCCGAAAGCAGGATCGTGAGCTGCTTTCTGAAATCGTCAATCTTAAATCGAAAATAGTCTATGGCTTTGCAGGCTGGTATTGTAGGTCTTCCCAATGTGGGCAAATCAACCCTTTTTAATGCGGTGAGCAACAGCGCCAAGGCGCAGGCGAGTAATTACCGCTTCTGCACCAT
>JAEUVM010000055.1 GCA_016787125.1 Chitinophagaceae bacterium
GTTGTCTTTCATTTTATTGCGGGCAATTTCACTCATCAGGCGGATGGCTGTCATGCCGGCGCCGAGTTCATCGTGCATATCTGCTGAGATACGTTCCCGTTCCTGTTGCTGTGCTTTGAGTACGGCGAGTTCTTTTTCGTACTCCTGCATTTTATTCTGTGCTTTGAGTGTTTCCCGTTCTTTTGTTTCGGCAATGAGGCGGCGGCGGTTTTTATAGTTTAGTCCGGCGAGGAAGAGTACCAGTTCGAGAAACAATCCCATTTCATAATAAAAAAGGGCAGAGCTGAAGATGCCGGGAAGTTCTCTGAAAAAATGCTGCATCATTACTGCCAGTTGTGAGAGCAGTGAGAAGATGAACAGGAGGAGGTTTCCCCAGAAGAGGAAGCGGAGGAGTTTGTCTTTCCATTTCCGGATGCTGTAAATGAGGAATACCACTATCATTACAAGCAGCAGTGCCTTGGTGATATTTTCCACCATGTTTTGCAAGGCGAAATTGCTGGTAAAGAAATGCAGGAAGCTGTATATGGCCAGTGCCAGTGCCACGAGTATGATGCCTCCGGTGTACAGTTTGTGGAGGAAAGGGTGTTGCCGGCGTGTATTGATAAACCGCTGCATGAACAGCATGTAGAAGATGATGCCGAGGCCCTGCAGGATAAAATCGAGATAGCTTTCGAGGAAGAAGTTGAGCCGGGTGGCGTGAAAGTCGAGCAATGTTTTGCTGAAGAGCATTCCGCCGAGGAAGAGGGCGTAGCCGGAATAGTAAAAGAATTCACGGTTGGCGCCCTGCAGAAAGTTGGCCATGGAGAAAAGGATCATCATCAGCAGCAGGCCGCAGAATACGTAGGTGACGAGTTGTATGCTGGTATGATCGCTTCGCAGGGAAGAGATGAAGATGGGTGTCTGTGCATCATTGATAAGGCGGGGGCGGATGGAGTTGATGTAGGTTTTGATACAACCGAGTTCAGCCACGATGGTGGCTGAGTCGCCGGCAGCGAGGATGAATTTGCGGAAGCCGATGCTATCGGAAATGGCTGGTAACAGATTGGGTAGCGGATGCAGTTTATCATTTTCCAGGCGGTAGAGCTGAATACGGTCGTAATAGAAGCCGGGGAAGAAATTGATGGTGACGGAAGAGTCGGCGCTGTTGCATACGTTGAATTTCAGCACCAGGGTTTGGTTCACCCGTTTTACCGGAATGACGCTTTTGTAGGTGGTGCCGGGTTTGAAGGAAAGTTTGGTGAATGCGGTATTACTCAATTTATCATTAACCGGGAGGAATACGGAGCTGACCACGGAGGAGAGTGGCTGCACAAACATTACTTTGCTGATATCTGTGTATCGGCCGGTGGTGGTATCCTGGGCCAACAGGGCATTACAACACAACATGCAGATAAGAAGGAATAAACGGGAGCCGTGGTGTAATGATTTTATCATGCGGGCAAACTTTCCGTTCAAATGTAATACTTCAAATTTTCTTATGCCAGTATTGCGGATACCACTTTGTGGTAAATTTTAACCGGTACAGAGCGAAATAGTATCTTTGTCCGCATGGCTAATAAGCTGAAAAAGAACACCATTAAAAATCCTGAGAAGAAGCCTGCCAAGTCCGATGTAACACCATTCCGCGAGGAGAAGGAGGAGAAGATCGACCTGAAGGCGATTGCCCGGGATGAGCGGACCTGGAAGATAGTGGGTGCGGTATCGATCGTTTTGTCTGTATTCCTTTTTATTTCATTTGCCTCTTATTTATTTACGTGGAAGCAGGACCAGGCGGTGGCGCAGCAGGGTTTTGGAGCGCTGCTCGGTTCTGATGTAACGGTTGCGAACCTGCTGGGACGATTTGGCGCCGTTATTTCCCACTTTTTTATTTTCAAGGCATTTGGCATTGCCTCTTTTCTTATCTGTACTTTTTTCTTTGTGGTGGGGGTGAACCTGCTGTTTCGCCGCAAGGTGTTTTCGATCTGGCGAAACCTGAAGTATGTGACTGTGGGACTGCTGGTATTGTCGGTATCGCTGTCATTCCTTTTTGCCAAAAGCGCTTTTCCTTTTGGCGGTGGTGTGGGTGATATGATCAACCGGCAACTGACGGGTGTGTTGGGAACTATTGGTACGGCGGCGGTGTTGTTGTTGCTGGCATTGGGGTATTTTATCTGGCAGTTTAATCCTGCGTTTAATTTGCCGGTGAAGAAAAACCAGGCAGCTGATACAGAAGCCGGTGAGCAAACGGATGAAACAATGTCACCGGTAACGGCCAACGTTTCCACGCAGGGCAATCAGTCCATTAATGACCTGTATGCTGCGAAAGCGGGACAATCAGGAGCCGGTAATTCGCTAAAAGGTGAAGGAGGTATTACGATCAACTTCCCGGATGAAGGGGAGGTGCCGCTGCATGAATTCAAATTAACAGAGAAGGAAGAGAAGGCTGCTGAGATGGTGGAGAAGATAGAGGCCAAACAACCCACACCTGAGCAGGAGATCGTTAACGAGATCATGCACACACATGAATTTGAGATGGAAGAAACGGAAGAGGAGACGCCTCTCATTATTGAAGAATATGTGCCTCCGGTAAAAGAAAAGCCTGTGGCTAAGAAACCAGATGAACCGCTGGAACTGGAGATAAAGGCGGCACCGGAGAAGGAGCCGGAGGAGGAAATTTCAGCTGTTGAAAACCTGCCACCGTATGAACCTACTCTTGACCTGCGGGATTATAAATACCCGACCTTGTCGCTGCTGGAAACACATGGCAGTGAAAAGATCATCCAGGATACCAATGAACTGGAGAATAATAAAAACCAGATCATTGCCACGCTGCGAAACTATTCGATAGAAATTCAGAAGATCAGTGCCACGGTGGGGCCTACGGTAACGCTGTATGAAATTGTACCGGCACCTGGTGTACGTATTTCCAAGATCAAGAATTTGGAAGATGATATTGCGCTTAGTCTTGCCGCATTGGGTATCCGCATTATTGCGCCGATACCGGGCAAGGGTACTATCGGTATTGAAGTGCCGAATGTGCGGAAGACGGTGGTGAGTATGAAAACCTTGCTGGCTTCTGATAAATTTCAGAATAATAATTTCAGTCTGCCGATCGCTATTGGTAAACGAATTGACAATGAGAATTTCATTGTTGACCTTGCCAGTATGCCGCACCTGCTGATGGCGGGGGCTACGGGCCAGGGTAAATCTGTGGGGTTGAATGCTATCCTGGTGTCGTTGCTGTATAAGAAGCATCCGTCGCAGATGAAGTTTGTGCTGATCGACCCGAAGAAAGTGGAGCTGAGTATTTACCGCACTATTGAGCATCATTTTCTGGCCAAGCTGCCGGGTGAGGAAGATGCCATTATTACCGATACCAAGAAAGTAGTGCATACCCTCAATGCGCTTTGTATTGAGATGGATAACCGGTATGATCTGCTGAAGGAGGCAGGTGCGAGGAATATTAAGGAGTACAATGAAAAATTCATCAAGCGTAAACTGAATCCGCAGAAGGGGCACCAGTATCTTCCGTTTATCGTGCTGGTGATAGATGAGTTTGCCGACCTGATCATGACGGCGGGTAAGGAGATAGAAATGCCGATTGCCCGCTTGGCGCAGCTGGCAAGGGCTATTGGTATTCACCTGATCATTGCCACGCAAAGACCTTCGGTAAATATCATTACCGGTACGATCAAGGCCAACTTCCCGGCCCGTGTGGGCTTTAAGGTATCATCCAAGATAGATTCCCGTACGATCCTGGACACTGGTGGTGCTGAGCAACTGATCGGGAAAGGCGACATGCTTATTTCTCATAATGGAGAGGTAACCCGTCTGCAATGTGCTTTTGTGGATACGCCGGAAGTGGAGCAGGTGGTTGATTTTATCGGCAATCAGCGTGGTTATCCGCAGGCTTTCCTGCTGCCGGAGTATGTGGATGAAAAAGAACTGGAAGGAAAGGACTTTGACCTGGCCGACAGGGATTCGTTGTTTGAAGATGCGGCCCGGCTTATCGTTCAAAACCAGGTGGGTTCCACTTCATTGTTGCAACGAAGGATGAAATTGGGATATAATCGTGCGGGTCGCCTGATGGACCAGTTGGAGGCGGCGGGTATCGTAGGCCCCAACCAGGGAAGTAAAGCCCGGGATGTACTCATCAAAACGGAGATGGACCTGCAGCAGCACCTTGATGCAATGGGTTAGCCGTTAGCGGGTTGTTAAGAAAAAAGCCTTTTTGCAACCCGGTATGGTCATTGCCTGTCCTATGCGGGTAATTTATCTATCTTTGCCCGCCTTTCCGAAGGCCCACACAATACAATCACATGATGAAAAAAATCTACATTGCGCTGATATTTCTGTTTTCAGCAGCCGCTTCTTTTGCCCAGCCGAGTGATGCTGCAGCCAAGGCGATCCTTGATGCAGTGAGTGCCAAATTCAAGACTTTTACGACAGTAAAAGCCACTTTCACCTATAAAGTAGAGAATGCTTCGGGCAAGGTACTCAGTACCAAGAGCGGTACGCTGACCATGAAGGGAACAAAATACAGGCTCAGTTTTGGTGGCCAGGAAGTATTCTGTAACGGCGTCACCGTTTGGAGCTATGATAAAGGGGCGAATGAAGTAACGATCAGCAAGCTGGATGCTTCAAGTGGTATGATCACGCCGCAAAAGCTTTTTACCAATTTCTATGATAAAGATTTCCGTTATGTGCTGAATGGTGAGAAGAAGATCGGGAATAAAACAATCCAGGAAATAGAAATGACGCCGCTTGATAAGAGCAAACCCTTTCATAAAGTATACCTACAGGTGGATAAAGCGGCAAAGACCATTTACAGCACCAAAGTGCTGGAGAATGCCGGTAACCGCTACACTTATACAGTGGGTACCATGACCACCAACCAGGCGGTAAACGACAGCGAGTTTGTTTTTGATAAGAAGAAATATCCCGGGGTGGAAGAGGTGGATCTGAGATAACAGTAACAAGTCTTTCAACACAGAGTGACTGAGGATATGAGTTACACGGAGAAAGGCAATTTGAGGATCAACACCCCAGGTAACAGTAACAAGTCTTTCAACACAGAGTGACTGAGGATATGAGTTACACGGAGAAAG
>JAEUVM010000285.1 GCA_016787125.1 Chitinophagaceae bacterium
CACTTCCGGAAACGGCGCCTGCAAAATAAAAGTAAAATCCAGCTTCGGCGAGATCATCGCCGGCCACGATATGCAGGTAGACCTTTCAGAAAAAAAGAAACATAAAGGCACAAAAGCAAAAACCATCTGACCTTTCAGATAAATAAAAGAGAAAAAAGAAAAGATAATAGTCCACCTTGCCCGCCGAAGCGTTGCGCAGGAGGGTTGGGCGTAAGGTCTGAATTTGGGAGAGTTTCCATAAACAACAGAAAATCAAAAGAGAAAGAAACCCCACCTCCGAGCCTTTAGGATAATCATTTGCTTTCGGAGTCTAAGCCCCCTCTCTCTCAGGAGAGGGGGTTTGGGGGTGAGGTCTTCCCCCTCGGCGCTGCCAAACGGCACATCGGTGCTGCCAGAAAACATATCGGTGCCGCCAGGAAACATATTGGTGCTGCCAAATAGGTACAGGGTGCCGCCAGGAAACATATCGGCGCTGCCAAACAGGTACAGGGTGCCGCCAGGAAACATATCGGTGCTGCCAAACGTGTACAGGGTGCTTCCAGGAAACATATCGGTGCTGCCAAACGTGTACAGGGTGCAGCCAGGAAACATATCAGTGCTGCCAAACTGGTACAGGGTGCCGCCACGAAACATATTGGTGCTGCCAAACGTGTACAGGGTGCAGCCAGGAAACATATCGGTGCTGCCAAACCTGTACAGGGTGCTTCCAGGAAACATATTGATGCTGCCAAACAGGTGCAGGGTGCTTCCAGGAAACATATTGGTGCTGCCAAACGTGTACAGGGTGCTGCCAGGAAACATATTGGTGCTGCCAAACAGGTACAGGGTGCCGCCAGGAAACATATCGGTGCTGCCAAACGTGTACAGGGTGCTGCCAGGAAACATATCAGTGCTGCCAAACAGGTACAGGGTGCCGCCACGAAACATATTGGTGCTGCCAAACGTGTACAGGGTGCCGCCAGGAAACATATCGGTGCTGCCAAACTGGTACAGGGTGCCGCCACGAAACATATTGGTGCTGCCAAACGTGTACAGGGTGCTTCCAGGAAACATATTGGTGCTGCCAAACAGGTACAGGGTGCCGCCAGGAAACATATCGGTGCTGCCAAATAGGTACAGGGTGCTGCACCACTTGGTACACCTGCACAAACCTCAGTGCAGGTATGTTTACTGAATGGTCCGGGTGCGCTCTGAACCCGCCCGGCAGCAGGCTCATGAATCCCCGATCTCTAAACCCCGACACCTGACACCTGACACCCGACACCCGACACCAGGCACCCGACACCAGGCACCCGACACTACCTCACATACCCCGCCATCTCCAACTGGTACTCTCCAGCCGCCTCCCTCGCTTTATCAGCAAAGTCCTCCCCATGCGAAGCATAGATAATACCGCGGCTTACATTCACCAGGATACCAATATCTTTTATCAAAGCCTGCTCAGAAATTTCTTTCAGACTGCCACCCTGCGCACCCACACCCGGCACCAGGTAAAAATGATGCGGCGTCAGCTTACGGATATTGGCAAATTCAGCCGCCTGCGTGGCCCCGATCACAAACATCAGGTTGTCTGTATTACCCCACACCGAAACCGTCTCCAGCACTTTCTCATACAAAAACTCACCACCCGTATGCAGCAATTCAAAATCGGCAGCCCCTTTATTAGAAGTCAGCCCCAGCACGATCGCCCATTTCCCTTTATGCTGCAAAAAAGGCTTCACACTGTCTTCACCCATATACGGCGCCACCGTAATGGCATCAAAAGGCAACGTTTCAAAAAAAGCTTTGGCATACTGGTCAGCAGTGTTGCCGATATCACCCCGCTTCGCATCAGCGATCTTAAAATGATCATCACCAATGTACCGCACCGTTTTCTCCATCGCCTCCCAGCCCTTCACCCCCAGCGCTTCATAAAACGCCGTGTTGATCTTATACGCTACGCAAATATCCTTCGTGGCATCAATGATGGCCTTATTGAAAGCAAAGACCGGGTCAGCATCAGCAAGAAGATGATGGGGGATTTTAGTAATGTCGGTATCCAGACCAACACAGAGATAAGACCGCTTCAGGCGGATCTGTTCCACAAGAAAATGACGTGTCATACTGCAAAGCTATCACGAAATGTCCAATGTGAAAATATGTTGATATGAAAATATGAAAATGTGATAATCCCGAACGCCCGGAACCGGCCTGGCAATAAGCGGCCTCAAAACTCGCAACTCGTAACTCACAACTCGTAGCTCGCAACTCACAACTCATAACTCGCAACTCAAAGCTCGCAACTCACAACTCCCCAACCACCATCCTCTCCACCTCCTCACTATCCCACTTACTCTCAATATCCGGCAACTGCATCACCTTCTGCATGATCGCTTCCTGCTGCTGTCCGCGGCGGAGGGCTTCGGAGTAGCGTATATGCGGACTAAACGTAACCTGCGAGTAAGCCGGTATCCATTTGTCAGGATATTTATCATGCAGCCTTGCTTCAATTTTCTTTTGTAATAAAAACTTCGGGTCCGCCGTCTTATCCCGCATCTCAGTAAAGTTGTTGATCGCCAGGTCAGCAATTGCATCTCCATCCGGTTTGCGGAGCGCCTGGTATTGCGCCAGCACTGCATGCCAGTCATCACCATACTGATCCATCAGTTCATCCAGTATGCGACAGTCTTCAAACCCGCAGTTCATACCCTGCCCGAAAAACGGAACGATAGCATGCGCTGCATCCCCGATCAAAGCAAATTTGTCTTCTCTTATCCACGGAAAACATTTCACCGTCACCAGTGAAGAAGTGGGATTATGGAAAAACTCATGCACATAGTCCGGCATCAGCGACACCGCATCGGGAAAAGTTTTGGCAAAAAAATCTTTCACAGCATCTTCAGTCGTCAGCTTCGCAAAAGACGCTTCCCCTTCAAACGGAAAAAACAGCGTACAGGTAAAAGTTTTATCCAGGTTAGGCAAAGCGATCAGCATATAATCCTTCCGCGGCCAGATATGCAAGGCATTCACCTCCATCGCAAAATCACCGGATGCCGTGGGCGGAATCGCCAGCTCTTTATAACCGCAGTCAATATAATACTGCTGGTAATTGAATTTATCGTGTTGAAGCTGGTGCTGCAGTCTCGCCGCAGAGAAAGCACCATCCGCACCGAAGATGATGCCGGCACGGTGTTCATACACTTCAGTGGCAGAAATTTCAAACGTCACCTGGTTATTCGTCCAGTCAATGGCCCCGCACTTATGATTAAAATGAAGCTGCACGCCATGCGCTTCCGCAAGGTCCATCAGTTTCATATTCAGCGTACCACGGGAAACAGAGTTGATGAACTGCCCTTCTTTTCCATACGGCTGAAAGGCCGTGCTGCCATCCATATTATGGATATAGCGCCCATGCATCGGGATCGCAATCTTCTTTATTTCATCAGCAAGACCAACCTTCTCCAACGCCAGCAGCCCCCTGTCGCTCATCGCCAGGTTGATAGAGCGGCCCGCACTCATCCTCTCCTTCCGCATATCACCGCGGCGCTCAAAGATGTTGACCTTATAGCCACGCTTCGCCATATAAATACCCAGCAACGACCCCACCAGCCCCGCACCGATTATAGTTATTTCCTTTTTCAATCTTATTTATTTGTTTAATGGGTTATTAGGTAATTGGGTTATTGGGTTATTCGGTTATTTGGTTATTCGGTTATTCGGTTATTCGGTTATCAGGAAATTAGGGTGTTAGGAAATTGGGATATTGGTGCGAATCACAAAACTGTTAGACCCTTGCAAACAAATTACCCAATTACCTAATTAACCAATTACCAAATTAACTCATTCCCACACCTGTCCCGGCCATCCGGGGTTCCCTAATCTTCAAATTTTCAAATCATCACATTTTCAAATTAATGATTTA
>JAEUVM010000063.1 GCA_016787125.1 Chitinophagaceae bacterium
CTTGAAAGCGTAAAAGTGGAGGGTAACTCAGCGTTTAAAATAAATACGAGCAATCCCGTTTCCCTTGTGCTGGGAAGTATCGGTGCTACTTTCTTCCGCCCATTTATCTGGGAAGTAAACACCCCGATTGCATTGTTTTCTGCTATTGAGTCGATGCTGTTTCTAATTCTTACGCTTATCTTCTTTGTCCGACGGGGTATCTCCACTTATTTTAATACAATATTTGGTGACCCCAAACTGCTGATGTGCTTTGTTTTTTCAATTGTATTTGCCATTGCAGTCGGAGCATCCACCACAAACTTCGGGGCCTTGTCAAGGTATAAAATACCCTGTATGCCTTTTTACTTTGTGATGTTGCTGCTTGTTTATAAGAAAGCAGGAATTGAGTACCCCATCTGGTTTCAACGACTTTTAAACAGGATAGGATAGATATAATATGTGTGGCATAGCCGGATCAATAAATCATAAGTTAGACATTCCCCTGCTTACACGGGTAATGTATCATCGCGGGCCGGATGAACAAACCACGTTTGAAGAAGCAAGCCTGCAGTTGCATCATCACCGGCTGGCCATTCTTGATATAAATGGTGGCCGGCAGCCAATGCACTATGGTCCGTACACCATCATCTTCAACGGCGAGATCTATAACCATCTTGATGTACGCCGCAGGTATTCACTTGTATGCAAAACAAGTTCTGATACAGAAACGATCCTTTTGGCTTATGAGAAGGCAGGGGCAGCCTGTTTGAATGAATTCGATGGCATGTTTGCCCTTGCTATTTACGACAGGTTAAAGAACGAGTTGTTTGTTGCCCGCGACAGGGCAGGTAAAAAGCCATTTTATTATTACTGCAAGGATGATAAGTTTGTATTTGCCAGCGAACTGAATGCGTTATCAAGCCAGTTGACGCTTTCTGTCAACCACCGGCATATACAGCAGTATATCCGTATGGGGTATTTCTATAAATCATCCACACCTTACCAGGATGTATTTGAACTGCCCGCCGGAAGCTATGCCACCATATCACTTGCCAAACCAGCAGTAAGCCCGGAAAAATGGTGGAACATTCATGAATATTACCGGCAGCCTTCGGGTGATGATTTTCAAACCGCTTTCACAAGAGTGGATGGCATGCTGCACGAAGCGGTGAAGAACCGGGTGGAGTCATCTGACCTGGAAGTGGGTTCTTTCCTCAGCGGTGGTATTGACAGTGGTATTGTAACCGCCGTAGCAAAGGAGTACAACTCAACCTTAAAAACATTTACCGTTTCCTTTGATGGGGAGTATGATGAGGCGCCATTGGCCAAACTGGTGGCCGACAGGTATCAAACCGCCCATCACGAAATAAAAATCTCTTTTGATCATCTTTCTGATGATATAGAAAAGATATTGAGTAATTACGGCGAACCTTTCTTTGACAGCTCCGCAATTCCCAGTTATTATGTAAGCCAGGCTGCAAGGAAACACCTCACCGTAATTCTGAATGGTGATGGTGGTGATGAAATATTTGCCGGCTACCGCCGCTATGTGCCTTTTGCCAAATATGATTTCTTCCGCTCCGGTGCATTCACCAGGGGAATGGCGGCTGCTTTATTCAAAGTACTGCCTGCATCCAACAACAAGAAGAGCAAGTATAATTTTCTCTACCGGCTGGTTGACCTGGCCCGAAAGAACAGGCTCAACACTTATCTGTCTTCAACAATAGACAGTTTTGAAGGCTTTGAAAAATACCTGGTGCATGATGATGGATACCTCTCTTCTGTACTGGCCGATTTTGATGCCATGAACCAGTCCGGACTTACCGGTCTGCAGAAGATCATGAACCTCGACTTTGATAATATACTTGCAGGTGATCTGCTGGTGAAAATGGACATAGCCACGATGGCCCATTCGCTGGAAGGCCGCAGCCCGCTGTTGTGTAAAGCATTGCTGGAGTATGTGCCGGGTATGGCAGATGGATTCAAAATAAAAGGAACACAAACTAAATACCTCTTGCGAAAACTGGCAGAGAAATACCTGCCGGATGAATTGATCAATCAGCCCAAAAGAGGATTTGAGATCCCACTGAAGAAATGGATTGATAACGAACTGAAGGATATGATCGCTGCATATATCCTGGCACCGGGGTCTTTCAGCAGCCAGTTTGTACAGCCGGGCTTTATAGAAAGTATATGGACCAGGAAATTGAAGACTGGTGATGAGAAAAGAGCAAAGATGATCTGGACTTTATTTGCACTGGAGGTTTGGTATAAGAAATGTTATCTCAAGAATGGCTAAGATAATACGGATCACCACTGCACCTATATCACTGAAAGTACTGCTGAGCGGGCAAATGCGCTATATGCAGGACAATGGGTTTGAAGTGGTAATGGTGAGCAGCGATGGCAGCGAACTGGAAACGGTGAAGATGAATGAAGGCTGTCGCCACCACATCATACCGATGACGAGGCGGATGACACCCTTTGGTGATCTTCGATGCCTTTGGCTCCTGTATCGCTTTTTCAGGAAGGAGAAACCGGACATCGTTCATTCGCATACACCCAAGGCCGGACTGCTGGCCATGCTTGCCGCAAAAATGGCCGGCGTTAAATTGCGGGTGCATACCATAGCTGGTCTCCGCTACGTTACAACAAAAGGATTTGGCCGCCGTGTATTGATATTTATGGAAAAACTTACCGGCAAGGCAGCCACACATGTATGGCCCAACAGCTATTCACTGAAGCAGTTCATCATTGATAATAAACTGGTAAAGACAGCCAAACTGGAAGTGATTGGTAAAGGTTCAAGTAATGGGGTAAAGCTTTCCCGCTATTCTGCATCGGCAATTGATGCCGGTAAACTTGAGGCTACAAAAAAGCACATAGACTACAATGCTTCGCTGATTTATTTTTTATCAGTCGGCAGGATCGTTCACGACAAAGGAATGGATGAGTTGTTAAATGCATTTGTCCGCCTGTATGAAGAGGATAAAAGTGTACGGCTGTTGCTTGTTGGCGCTTTTGAGGATGAGGTAGACCCGGTAAGCGACCGGGCCCGTGAATTGATCAATACACATCCTGGTGTTATTATGGCAGGATGGAGTGATGCTGTAGAGTATTATATGCATCTGGCTTTTGCACTGGTGCATCCTTCACACCGGGAAGGTTTTCCCAACGTACTGTTGCAGGCAGGCGCCATGCTTTGCCCCATCATCTGTTCACGCATAGAAGGTAATATTGATATTGTTGAACATACCAAAACAGGTCTCCTCTTTGAAGTAAAAAATGAAGATGAACTGTATCGCCAGATGCAATTTTCACTGGATCATCCCACACAAATAAAAGAACAGGCTGCCCTGCTCCGTAAGCAAATAGAGGAGCAATTTGATCAGCCGATTGTGCATGCATTTTTGAAAAAGCGGTACCTCGAACTGCTTGCAGCACAATAATTTCCCGCCCCCAATCGGAAATCTACGATTCCCCCCGGAGTACTAGTACCCTTTTCCCCTTTTTTCTCTTGTCCTTATTTTGGAAAGGAGGAATGAGTTTTTATTTTAGCTCATCCAAAATCCAAGATCAATGAAATCCACATTGAAAAAACCAGTGGCCATTGTTGGCTATTCAGGCCATGCCTTCGTCATCATCGACATTCTTTTAAGTGCAGGCCGCCTCGTTACCGCTTATTGCGATCAGGAAGAAAAAGAATTCAATCCTTATCATTTAGATTATCTCGGAAAAGAAAATGAAGTGATACATAAACTGAAGCAGTTCGATTTTTTTGCCTGCGTGGGTCATAATGGTATCCGGGAAAAAATTCATAATAACCTGAGCCAGTATCTCGGTAATCCAATCAATGCCATACATCCCAGTGCTGTGATCTCTTCATCCGTAAAGATGAGTGATGGCATCATGATAGCCGCCAATGCCACCCTCAACCCGCTGGTGGAAATAGGCCGCGGGGTGATTTGCAACACTTCTACCAGTATTGACCACGAATGTATCATCGGTGATTTTACCCATATAGCGCCGGGAGCGGTTTTATGTGGTAATGTAAAAGTGGGCCGCAATACATTTATTGGTGCCAATTCTGTGATCAGGCAAGGTATTATAATCGGCGATAATGTTACCATTGGTGCCGGCACGGTAGTGGTAAAAGATATTCCTGACGGCGCAACGGTAGTGGGCAACCCGGCTAAGAACCTGGTAAAAAGACCTGCCCGCAAGCTCGTGGCAGCGTAAAAAGGCGACACTATTTAATTCATATTCAAATCCCGGCAGAATTGCCGGGTTTTTTATTGGTCTTACCCGCTAAAAAGGCTGTACCGGCAACAGTTATACGATTAATTATCAATACATTTGCTCCCGAAAAGCCACTTAATAACCTGATAGTGAAACGTACTGACCCGAAGAAGCTTAAAGTTTTATTCCTCAGCAAACGGGAGAATGAATATGCGCACCGGTCAGCCGATTTCATCAGGCGGCACTTCTTTGAACCATTGGTTTTTGAAGGCGGACGGAATGAGAAACTGCCACAGGAAGTACTCGACTGGAAAGGCGACCTGATCATCTCCTTCATCTCTTCATGGATTTACCCTGCGACTTTGCTGAACAGTGCCAAAATGGCCGCCGTTAATTTCCATCCGGGAAGTCCTGAGTACCCGGGAACCGGCTGTACTAATTTTGCCATATACAACGGAGAGAAGGAATACGGCGTTACCTGTCATCACATGAACGCTTCGGTTGATTCCGGCAGTATTATCTCAGTAAAGAGGTTTTCGATCAAAGAAGAAGATACCGTATTCAGTGTAACACAGTTTTGCTACGAGCTGATAGAAGAAAGTTTTTATGAAATAATGGATTGTGTACTGAATGATAAACCTTTTCCTGTATCAGATGAGACGTGGAAGCGTAAGCCATATACCCGTAAACAATTAGATGAGCTTTGTCATATACGGCCCGAAATGAGTGAAGAAGAAGTGGAGCGGCGTATCAGGGCCACCACGTACAAAACGCCCTGGGCCTTTACCAGGATCGGTAAACATATTTTTAAACTACAAGCAGAAAAGAAATAATGACAACAGATACTATTCAACTATCCAAAAGCCCGGTAACAGGCAAAGAGTATGAGATACCGGCCATAAAGGATGATAAAGCCGGCATTGATGCTTTTGTGGCATTGCATCCCGGCAAAAAAGTGGTGGTGGTGCAGGGTCTCGGGTTTGTAGGTTCAGTGATGGGATTGGTGGTAGCCAATGCACTGACAGAAGAGTATGCGGTCATTGGTATTGACCTGCCCACGCCTGCTTCCTACTGGAAAATCCGCTCTATCAATGAAGGCGTGTTCCCGGTCATTGCCAGTGATCCTAAAATTGAGATATACTACCAGAACGCACTGAAGAAGAATAACTACTATGCCACTTACGACAGTCATGCTTACAGCAAAGCCGATGTGGTGGTGGTGGATATAAATCTCGACGTACAGAAAAGATCGGCAAAGAACAAAGACCTCGAAGGGTATAATGTAGATCTCACACCTTTTAAGAAAGCAATAGAAGCCATTGGTGCTAATTGCAAAGAAGACGTGCTGGTACTGGTGGAAACCACGGTGCCACCGGGCACTGCTCAAAAGATAGTGCGGCCGATAATGGAAGAAATGCTGGAAAAAAGAGGTCTTGCAACCGATAAACTGAAAGTGGGTCACTCCTACGAAAGGGTTATGCCGGGACCGAAGTACATCGACTCTATTCAAAACTTTTACCGGGTATTTGCTGGTACAGATGAAAAAAGCGCCGATGCGGTGGAAGAATTCCTGCGTACTGTAATTAAAACAGACGAGTACCCGCTGACAAGACTGGGTAATACCAATGCCACTGAAATGGCCAAGGTGCTCGAAAATTCATTCCGTGCCATGAACATCGCCTTCATGGTGGAATGGAGCCGCTTTGCTGAAGAAGCAGGTGTGGATATATATGAAGTGGTGAATGCGATCCGTATGCGGCCCACACATAAGAACATTATGCTGCCCGGTTTGGGAGTAGGAGGCTATTGCCTGACAAAAGATCCCTTGTTGGCAAGCTGGGCAAGGATGAATTTATTTGGCAGTGAAGAAAAGCTTGGTCAGAGTGAGAAAGGTGTGCACATCAATGATAAGATGCCGGTATATGCATTTGAATATCTGCAATCACAATACAACGGACCGCTGGAAGGAAAGAAAGTGCTCCTGCTCGGAGTAAGCTACCTGAATGATGTGGGCGATACCCGCTATACACCGGTGGAAGGTTTTTATGATCAGCTGCTGGAGGAAGGTTGTGAAATCACGCTGCACGACCCGCATGTGAAGTACTGGGAAGAAAAAGATATTTGGGTAAATCAGGACATGGGTGAGTTGCTGAACAGTGATTATGATGTGGTGGTGATCACAACAGGGCATAAGGATTACCGCAACAATGAAGACCTGCTGAATAAACTGGTAAGCAAGCCATCAGCATTTATGTATGATACCATTGGTGTGTGGAGCAAGGATGAAATAAAGACATTGGGCGAAAAACATATCGTTAAAGTGCTCGGTAGAGGCGATCTGTAAGAGCCCCATAGGGGCGCCATTTCGGTAGCCCCGTAAGGGGCGATATTTTGGTAGCCCGGTAAGGGCGTCATTTTGGTAGCCCCATAGGGGCGTTATGTTAATAGAAAAATAATTTTAGTATATCAAATATGAGCAAAAGCGTTTTATTATTAGGAGGCGCCGGTTTTATTGGTTTTAATATTACCAAGTACCTGGCCGAGAACCGCGACTACAAGCTGACCATTGCCGACAATTTTGCCCGTGGCAAACAAGATGATTATTTTACCGAACTGGTGAATAAGCATAACATCAAAGTGGTTGCCGGTGATTTTACCAACCCCGCAACCTTCAATGAACTGGATGAAGCCTACGACCAGGTGTATATGCTGGCTTCAGTGGTGGGAGTGGATAATGCCAACTCCATACCGCATGAAATTATCCGGATCAATACAGCATTAATATTTAATACACTGGAATGGGTGCGTCGCAGCAAAGTGAGCAAGGTGTTGTTTACATCCACCAGCGAGTGTTATGCAGGCACCATCGAAGCATTTGGCTATACCACACCTACTCCGGAAGAAGTGCCGCTGTGTATCCAGGATATCGGCCACCCGAGGTTTACCTATGCGGTAACGAAGATGCTCGGTGAATCAGGCTTTCTGAACTATGCCCGTGTGCTCGGTTTTGAAACAACCATCGTCCGCTATCATAATGTGTATGGTCCGCGGATGGGCTTCAAGCATGTGATACCACACCTGGTGGTACGCTATCGCAAAAATGAGAATCCCTTTAAAGTGTACGGGCATGATCAAACAAGGGCTTTCTGCTATATAGATGATGCCGTGATGGGTACGGTGCTGGCTATGGAGCAGCCTGGCACCAATGGTGAAACTTACCATATCGGCACACAGGATGAAATTTCCATTGGCGATCTTATCCATTATGCCGGAGAACTGATGGGTTATAAAGGTGAGTTTGAGAATGCACCCACCTATCCCGGTTCGGTAAGCCGCCGCTGCCCGGATATTACCAAAGCAAGAACCCAACTGGGCTATGAGCCCAAAGTGATGTGGAAGGAAGGGCTGAAGATCACTGTGGATTGGTACAACCAATATCTTGAATCAGGAAAACTGGTATATGAGTAATGAAAAATTTATTCCGCTCAGCGTGCCGAATATCGCCGGTAATGAGTGGAAGTATGTAAAGGATTGCCTCGACACCGGCTGGATATCATCTGTTGGTTCTTATGTTACACAGTTTGAACAAATGGTAGCCGGTTTTGCCGGAGCTAAGTATGGAGTAGCGGCAGTAAACGGTACCGCCGCCCTGCACATCGCCCTGCTGCTGAGTGGCGTGAAGCAAAACGATTATGTGATATTGCCCAACCTGACCTTTGTGGCATCGGCTAACTCCATTAAGTACCTTGGCGCCGAACCACTGCTGATAGATGCCGACCCTGCACTGTGGCAGATGGACCTCGACCTGCTGGAAGAATTCCTGGAAAATGAAACAGATATAAAAGGATCAGAACTTATTTATATAAAAGATGGCCGCCGCATCGGCGCCATTATGCCGGTGCATATACTGGGTAATATGTGCGATATGGACCGCTTCCTTTCAATTGTACAAAAATACCCACTGCCCATTGTGGAAGATGCCACGGAGGCGCTGGGCACCACCTATAAGGGTAAAAGTGCGGGCACTTTCAGTCCGCTTGCTGCATTCAGTTTCAATGGCAACAAGATCATCTCCACCGGTGGTGGCGGTGTGATCGTTACCAATGATGAGGCGCTCGCCAAACACGCCAAACACCTCACCACCACTGCCAAGGCAAGTGCAGATGAGTACTACCATGATGAAGTGGGGTATAATTATCGCCTGGTAAATGTGCTGGCCGCTATCGGCGTGGGACAGATGGAGTTGCTGCCATCCTTTATTCAGCGGAAAAAAGAATGTGTTGACTTTTATAAAAAAGAACTGTCAGGTGTGGCAGACATCCGCTTTCAGCAGGAATTGCCGGAAGTAAAAACCAATGGCTGGCTCTTTACCATTCAAACGGATAAGCAGCAGCAACTGCTCGATCACCTGAATGCAAACAAAATACTCAGCCGCCGCTTCTGGATGCCGATGAATAAACTGCCGATGTACAAAGACTGTGTATATATTCAGCAAAAGGACAACTCTGATTATATTTACAACACCTGTCTCAGTATTCCCAGTTCCACCAGCATCACCAACGAAGAACTGGAAATAGTGGTCAGGGAAATAAAAGAAGCTATCGGTTAATTTTTTTACCCGGCTGCAGTGCATATGGCATCGCCTGTTGCGCCTGCCTGCCGGCAAGGCAGGTCGAACCTTTCATCATTCAGAACGCTGGTCAACATGTACAAACACATCAAACGTTTTTTCGACATCCTGTTTTCCCTGCTGGCAATTGTATTATTGCTGCCTGTTTTTATCCCGATCATTATTTTATTACTGCTTACCGGCGAGCATGAAGTGTTTTACCGGCAAGACAGGGTAGGGTACAAAAACCGCATCTTCCGTATCTGGAAGTTTGCCACCATGTTGAAGAACAGTCCGAACATGGGCCATGGTGATGTAACCATGCGGGGTGATACACGCATCACATCAGTGGGTAAGTTTCTTCGGCAGAGTAAGATCAACGAACTGCCGCAACTGATCAACATCCTCACCGGCGATATGTCATTCGTTGGCCCCCGGCCACTGATGAAAGTAGGCTTCGACCGCTATTCGTATGAAATGAAGGAAAAGGTGTATAAGGTAATACCCGGCCTCACCGGTATCGGCTCCATAGTATTCAGGGATGAAGAACTCATTATCACCCAAAGCAATCTGCCGCCGCATGAAACCTACCGTACCATCATTCTCCCTTACAAGGGCGCATTGGAAGTATGGTACCAGCAACACCGGAGTTTTTATACCGACTTTATGATCATGTTCCTTACGGCATGGTACGTGGTATTTCCCAAAAGTAACCTGGTGTATAAAATATTTCCTTCTTTGCCAAAGCGGCAGTTTGAACCGGCGGTACAATAAGCAGGAAATAGTAATTTCGACAGTGTAACCCCATATATGTTCAAACTCTTTTCCAAACCTAAATCTGAAAAAGCTGATTACGGTCTGCTGGGTACAGATATGCACTCACACCTGCTGCCCGGCATTGATGATGGTTCGCCGGATATGGCCACCACCCTGAAATTGATAAAAGGGATGATGGAACTTGGCTACCAAAAGTTCATCACCACCCCGCATGTAATGTGGGATATGTACCAGAATACCCGTGATATCATTTTGCGCAAGCAGGATGAAGTAAGGGAAGCACTCAGGCAGGAAGGAATCGAAGTGGAGTTGACCGCCGCTGCCGAATACTTTCTCGATGACTACGTGGCCGGACTACTGAAAAAAAATGAACCGCTGCTTACCATCAGTGGCAACCTGGTGCTGACCGAGTTTTCAATGGCATACCCATCACACAGCCTGAAAGATATCCTGTTTGAAATGCAGATGCAGGGATACCAGCCCATCATCGCTCACCCGGAGCGATATACTTACCTGGATAAAAACAAAGATTTTTACGAGGAACTGAAAGATATCGGCTGCCTGTTTCAGCTCAACATCCTGTCCGTAGCCGGATATTATGGCAAAACACAGCAGGAACTGGCCAATTACCTCCTGAAAAAAGGGTATTACGACCTGGCCGGCACCGACCTGCACAGTTTCAGGCACCTGGATGCCCTGCATGGCCCGACTATCGGCACTCCGCTGCATAAGCTCGCCGAAACGGGAAAATTAAAGAACAAAGAATTGTAGCCGGCTCAAACCTTTTAATCTTTGTATTGTAGTATTGTTTGCTATGAATGCTTTCACCATAAAAGACCTGGAGAACCTTTCTGGCATAAAAGCCCACACCATTCGTATATGGGAGCAGCGCTACAATTTCCTCAAGCCCCAGCGCACCACCACCAATATCCGGTATTACACCAATGAGGAATTGAAAACGGTCCTCAACATCGCCCTGCTGAATAAGTACGGCTTTAAAATATCCCATATCGGCCGTATGCAGCCGGACGAGATCCGTACCCGGATATTATCACTCGGCGATGCAAAAGCCATACAGGAGCGGATCATCAACGAACTGGTGCAGGAAATGGTGGATATGGACATGGATAAATTTGAAAAGATCCTTGCCAATTACATTGCAGCCAAAGGCATCGAACGCACCGTATTGCAGATCATTTTCCCCTTTCTGGAGAAAATCGGTATCCTCTGGCAGACCGGGCATATTCACCCGGCTCAGGAGCATCTTGTTACCAATATCATCCGGCAGAAACTGATTTACGGTATTGAAACAGTAACCCCGCTTATCCGGCTCAATAAAACCTTCCTCCTGTTTTTACCTGAAGGTGAACACCATGAGCTCGGTCTTTTGTTTGTCAACTACCTCCTCAAAAGCCGGGGCGCCCGCACTATATACCTCGGGGCCAATGTGCCTATCAGCGATGTGGAAGGGATTATCAACCTGAAAAAGCCAGATTATTCCTTTATACACCTCACCGCCACCTGCCCAAACTTCAATTTTGAACGGTTCCTCGCTCAGGCAGGTCAGCGTTTTTCAGCCGTGCCGGTGATCGTATCAGGTTACCTTACACAGCATTATAAAAAACAACTCCCTGGAAACGTGCACTTTAAGCGGTCACTTACCGAAGTGATGGACATGCTCTCCGCTATCTGATTACCCCTGTTTTATTTAGGTGTAAGTCATTTTTTGACAAAAAGATTATAAAGGGGAACCTTTTGCAATCTATTTTTGTTTAACTTTACGTACATAATAATTAAACAAAAAACCATGGCAACGCTTGAATTTAACCAGATGCTCCTGAACAATGCGGATTTTCTTAAGCCTTTTGCCATCAACCTGACAAGAGACTCTGAACCCGCCAACGACCTCTACCAGGAAACACTTTACAAAGCCCTGGCCAACCAGGAAAAGTATAATGCGGGTACCAACATCAAAGCATGGTTGTTTACTATCATGCGGAATATTTTCATCAACAATTACCGCAGGAAAGCCAAGCAGAAGACAATACTCGACAGTACCCCGAATGATTTTCTGATCAATCTTAAACAAGCTACCGTTTCCAACGCAGCCGAAGCTGATATCCGCATCAAGGAAGTGAAAAAGGCAATTCATGATTTACCTGATATTTTTAAAACGCCCTTTATTCTCTATTTTGAGGGATATAAGTACAATGAAATAGCTGATGCACTGAATGAACCACTGGGCACGATCAAAAGCAGGATACACTTTGCCAGGAAATTACTGAAGGAGCAGATCAGCCGTTACTAAAAGAATCATCGTGGGTGAAAAATCTGTAATCGTTATCGGAAGCGGCTTCGCCGGCCTCTCTGCTGCCACTTTCATGGCAGCCAATGGCTGGAAAGTAACTGTGCTGGAAAAAAATGATGGCCCCGGAGGACGGGCCCGCCAGCTGAAAGAGCAAGGATTCACCTTCGATATGGGCCCCAGCTTTTACTGGATGCCCGATGTGTTTGAACGTTATTTCAATTGCTTTGGTAAAAAGGTGGCTGATTATTACACCCTCGAAAGGCTCGATCCCTCCTACCGCATTTACTGGAAAGATGATCATACCGATGTGCCGGCTGATTATGAGGCATTGAAAAATGTATTTGAATCGTTGGAGCCTGGAAGCTCTTCCAAACTGGATGCTTACCTTAAAGGTGCTGCCTATAAGTACGATGCCGGCATGAACCGGCTGGTGTATAAACCGGGACGTTCGCTAACCGAGTTTATGGACTGGCAAACGATCAGTGGTGTATTCAAACTGCAGGTTTTTTCTTCTATCAAAAAACATATAGCCCGCTATTTCAAACATCCGAAGTTGAAGCAGATGATGGAATTCCCGGTGCTCTTTCTCGGTGCGTTGCCGGAAGATACACCGGCCCTGTACAGCCTGATGAACTATGCAGATATCAAAGGCGGTACCTGGTATCCGCAAAAAGGAATGTACAGCGTGGTGGAGGGTATGTATAGACTGGCTGTAGAAAAAGGAGTGAAGTTTCATTTTAATGAAGCGGTGACCCGGATCGAAGTGACGAATGGCAATGCAGAGAAAGTGATAACGGATAAAGCACTGTATCAGCCCGATGCAGTGATCAGCGGGGCAGATTATCATTTTACCGAGAAAAACCTGCTGCCTGCTGCCAGTCGTTCTTACTCCGATTCTTTTTGGAACAACCGGGTGATGGCGCCCTCCTGTTTAATGTATTATGTTGGGCTGAATAAGAAGCTTAAACAACCGGTGCATCACAGCCTTTTCTTCGACGTTCCTTTTGAACAGCATGGAAAGGAAATTTATAAACAACCCCGCTGGCCTGCCGAACCATTGTTTTATGTAAGCGTTTCTTCGGTGAGTGATGATACTGTGGCGCCGCCGGGGCATGAAGCGATCGTTTTCCTGGTACCAGTAGCAGCGGGATTGGAAGGAGATACAGAAGAATTGCGGGAAAAATATTTCCGCATGATAGCCGGGCGGATGGAAAAGCATCTTGGCGAATCAATACTGGATGCAGTGGTGTATAAGAAAACTTTTTCAGTGAGCAACTTTGTAAGTGATTATAATTCATTCAGGGGTAATGCGTACGGGCTGGCTAATACATTGGGGCAGACAGCGATATTCCGGCCGGCCTGCCAGAGTAAAAAAGTAAAGAATTTATTTTATACCGGCCAGCTTACCGTACCGGGACCGGGAGTGCCGCCCAGCCTGGTAAGCGGTGAAGTAGTGGCTAAACAAGTAATAAAAGTGTTGGGATAAATCTTTATATTACAAACAATGATTCAACTGTTTCATACTTCCAGCGAAAATTGCAGCCGTATCGTTACGGAGAATTACAGCACATCCTTTTCTTCGGCCATACAAATGCTTCATCGCGACCTGCGTACACCTATTTACAATATCTACGGATTTGTGCGGTTTGCCGATGAAATAGTGGATACGTTTCATGAGCATGACAAGGCCCTCTTGCTTGCACAGTTCAAAAAGGAAACGTATGATGCCATCGAAAGGGGCATCAGCCTCAATCCGATACTCAACAGTTTTCAGCGTACGGTAAATGATTACAATATTGACCTTCACCTGGTAGACGCTTTTTTCTGCAGCATGGAAATGGATCTTGAAAAGAGATCTTATGACTGCGAGGCCTACAAAGAATATATCTACGGCTCAGCTGAAGTGGTGGGGCTGATGTGTTTGTATGTTTTCTGCAACGGCGATAAGGAAAAGTATGAAGAATTAAAACCCGGTGCCCGTGCCCTTGGCGCTGCTTTTCAGAAAGTCAACTTCCTCCGGGATATAAAAGCTGATTTCAATGGCTTGTCCCGTGTGTATTTTCCGGGTTGTGATTTCAACAATTTTACTATGTCTGATAAGCAGCAGATCGAAGAGGATATACATGCCGACTTCAGGGCTGCTTATGAAGCCATCACCAGGCTGCCGCTGAAAGCAAGGTTTGGCGTATATGTGGCTTATAAATATTATTACTCCCTGTTTAAAAAAATAAAGCGGATGAAACCCTCCCGGGTGCTTGAATCAAGGATCCGCATTCCCAACTACAGAAAAGCAATGATCATTTTCAGGGCCGGCGTGAAAAACCAGTTGCGGCTGATATAGGTATGGAAATAACAAAAGTGATACTGGTAGACGAAAACGATAACCCCGTTGGCGAAGCGGAGAAAATGCAGGCACACCTGGACGGGCAGTTGCACAGGGCATTCAGTGTATTTATTTTCAACAGTAAGGGAGAAATGCTGCTGCAGCAGCGGGCCCTGCACAAATATCATAGCGGTGGCCTGTGGACCAATGCCTGCTGTAGCCATCCTGCACCCGGTGAAGAGACAGCCGCAGCCGCCACCCGCCGTCTGCAGGAAGAAATGGGATTTACCACACAGGTCGAAAAGATATTTGATTTTGTGTATCATGCTTCCTTTGATAACGGGCTGACAGAATATGAATTTGATCATGTGTATACCGGCTATTATGAAGGTGATATCCGCTGCAACCCGGATGAAGTGATGGACTATTGCTACAAAAACATGAATGAACTGGAAGAATCACTGGCCCTCCAGCCCGAAAAATTCACTGCATGGTTCCGTCTTGCCTTTCATAAGGTGAAAGAAAAAATGAAGGCAATGGATGGAGGCTTGTAACTAATTTTGCAAAAGATGACCACACTCTATTTTATACTTACGCTTATAGCCACCTTCCTGGTAATGGAAGGCGTGACATGGTGTACTCATAAATTCGTCATGCATGGATTTCTCTGGTACCTGCACCGCGATCATCACCAGGTGGAGCCGGGTTTCTTTGAAAAGAACGATGCGTTCTTTGTGATATTCGCCATTCCCAGTATGCTGCTGATCGCTTTTGGCACCCTCAACCATGTCTGGTGGCAGCAGGCAATCGGTTTTGGTATCATGGCTTACGGGTTTGCATACTTCCTGGTGCATGATGTGATCATCCATCAGCGCTTCAAATGGTTTACCCGCAGCAATAATACTTATGTAAGGGCCATACGGTGGGCACATAAAATGCACCATAAGCATCTGAATAAAGAACAGGGAGAAAGCTTCGGCATGCTGTACGTAGCCCGTAAATACTGGGAAAAAGTGCGCCGTGATAAAAAACTGATGGCAGGTAACAGGAAAGTGGAATACGCTCCCGAAGCAGATATGCCATCTTAAACAGGATGCCCGATAATAATAATCAACAGCCCGCTCCTTGAGTCAACCCGATGATATTACAACAGCCGCAGGCCAGCCGAAAGTAACGAGAGCTTACGATTATATCTTTCTCGGTGCAGGCCTGGCAGCACTCAGTTTGCTGATGAGGATGATTCGCAGTGGCCGCTTTACCAACAAAAGTATTTTACTGGCCGACCGCTCTCCCAAAAAACAGAATGACCGCACCTGGTGCTTCTGGGAAAAAACACCCGGCTTCTTTGAAGAAGTGGTACACCGCCAATGGGATACCCTTTCTTTTTTCAGTGACACCTGCAATGCAGATATGCCAATAGCGCCTTACCGCTACAAGATGATACGCGGTATTGACCTGTATAATTATTGCTACGACGAAATAAGAAAGCATTCCAACATTGACCTGGTTTATGGAGAAATAGAAAATGTAAAACCAGAAGGGGCACAGGTTTCCTTTTTGCTGAACGGACAGCAGGTATACAGCGGATCGGCTATGGTGTTCAGTTCAATGTTTATCCAAAAAGCAGATAACAAACACCTCAGGCTGCTTCAGCATTTTAAAGGAAAAGTGATACGGACAGCCACGTCAGTATTTGATACTTCCAAAGCAACACTGATGGACTTCCGGGTGCATCAGCATCACGGCACCACCTTTGCCTACATGCTGCCGCTGGAGAATAACAGGGCGCTGGTGGAATACACCTTGTTTACGAAAGAACTGCTTCAGCCGGCGCAGTATGATGCAGAACTGGATGAGTATATCCGCCGCTGGCTTCAGATAGATACGTACGAGTGTGAAGAAGAAGAATTTGGAATAATACCGATGACGGACGAATATTTTCCTTTTTACCATAACGGTATGTATCATCTCGGATCGGCGGGTGGACAAACCAAGGGCTCAAGCGGTTACACCTTCCAGTTTATTCAGAAACACAGTGACCGGATATTACAACAACTGATGGCGGGCAAACCACTGCAGGATATGAAAACCACATCACGGCGCTTCCGCTTTTACGATAACACACTCCTGCATGTACTGTATCATAATAAATTGCCGGGCAGCCGGGTATTCAGCACTTTATTTCGGAAAAACAAACCACAGCAGGTGCTGCAGTTTCTGGATAACGAAACAAGCCTGGGTACCGAGCTCAAACTTATATCAGGGCTGCCGGTATGGCCCTTCCTGAAAGCCGCCTTAAAACAGGTGTAGGAGTTCTTTCAACCAGCTCAAAGTCAGCCTGTTTTATTTTACCCTGTATTTAATAAAGAAACTGGCGGGGAAATCACGCCGCAGAAATGCCAGGCCTTTTGAAACGGAACCAGAATTGATAAAAAAATGACAATCTGCTGAACTCATTTTCTTTACGGTTGTTAATTTTGCAACCACAAACAGAGGTTGTGAAAAAAATTGCCTTTTTACTGCTTTTTTGCTTCAGCCTGACCCAGGTGCTTCCCGCTGCCATGAGTATTGCGGGCAACGACCAGGTTACACTCTTCATTACTGATGAAGAGAAAAACCAGGAAGAATCCGGCAAAGACAAAGAAGGCAAGAAAATAAAGATCGACCCCTGGTTCCAATCATCCGGCAGCCTGTCCGGTATACTTAATGCACAACTCCGCCTTGCCGCGGATGACAAATTGCCGTCTTCACCTGTTGCCGATGTGCTCCAACCACCACCCAATAAGTAAGTCACTTCCCCACGTTTAGTAAGCAACGGCCTGCCCGTTTTGCCTGACTCTGTTTATTCAATTCACTAAAACATTTCTGCAATGTCACACCCGGTAAATCCGGTCACAAGAATATTACGTCTTGTCAAACTGGAGCGCAAAGAGATCAGCGCTGTGTACTTCTATGCCATACTTGCCGGCCTTATACAACTTACCTTACCGGTAGGTGTACAGGCCATAATCGGTTTTATTCAGAGTGCAATGATGAGCACATCGCTCAAGCTTCTTATCATACTGGTGGTGGGCGGCGTATTGGTGGCCGGCCTGCTGCAGGTAAACCAAATGAAGATCATTGAGAAGATCCAACAAAAGGTTTTCGTACGTTTCACTACACAGATTGCTGAACGCATCCCAAGATTCGACCTGAAAAAAGCAGACAACTATTACCTGCCTGAGCTGCTGAACCGCTTCTTTGATATCAATGCTCTGCAGAAAAGCCTGTCCAAACTATTACTTGATATACCTGCCGCCTCTATCCAGATACTTTTCGGACTGGTGCTCCTCTCTTTTTATCATCCCATGTTCATCATCTTCAGTGTGCTGCTGGTGGCTGTACTGGTGGTGATATTGTATTACACCGGTAATAAGGGCCTGCAGACCAGCCTTCTCGAAAGCCGTTACAAATACGGAGTGGCTGCCTGGCTGGAAGAAATGGCACGCACTATCAAGTCGCTCAAATTTGCCAAAGGCACTGCCTTTCACCTGCAGAAAACTGATGAACGCATTGTAAAGTACCTCGATCAGCGTACCGATCATTTCCGTATCCTGCTGCTGCAATACCGGGTGCTGGTCATGTTTAAAACACTGATTACAGCGGCCATGCTGATCATCGGATCTTTCCTGCTCATACGCCAGCAACTCACTATCGGTCAGTTTATCGCATCGGAGATCGTTATCATCACCGTTATCAACTCATTGGAAAAACTGATAAACAACCTCGACAGTGTATATGATGTGCTCACCTCCGTGGAAAAGATCGGCAAGATCACCGATAAGGAAACGGAATCATCAGGCACCCTGCTGGTAAAGGATAACCCTAAGGGACTTTCTGTTCTTCTGCATGAGGTAAGCTTTGGCTATGAAGAAGGGGCTGACATTTTGCAAAATATATCATTGAAAGTGGAGCAGGGTGAAAAAGTATGCATTACCGGCGCAGAAGGCAGCGGCAAATCAACGTTGCTGAAACTGCTTACCGGGGCCTACTCAGATTTCAAGGGCAATATCCTGGTGGAAGGTATCCCTATCCGCAATTATGACCTGGCATCCCTCCGCTCTCATACCGGTATCTTTCTGAGTGAGCAGGATATATTCCAGGGCACACTGGAAGAGAACATCACCATGGGCAACAGTAATATAACCAGGGAGGATGTGCTTGTATTGTTTGAAAAATCCGGGCTCACAAGTTTCCTTCTTGGCCTGAAAGAGGGATTCGATACCGAACTGCAATCCACCGGCCACCGCCTGCCAAAGAATGTGATACAAAAAATACTGCTGGTGCGGGCCCTGGTAAACCAGCCAAGACTGGTACTGATAGAAGATCCCACTACCGGGCTTGACGCCGAAAGCAGGGAACTGGTTATACGTTTGCTGCTCGACCCATCGAACCCGGCCACGGTGATCATCACCACCAACAACGAATCATTTATTCAGCGATGCCAGCGTACCATTACGCTGCCATCCAAAACCCCTTTAACCGATAAATCATAAAACCATGGATATCGCCAGCATGAAAGCTCATCAGCATGTATATATGCACAACCGCAACAGCCGGGTGAAGTACTGGTTTTACGGCTTGCTCACCTTTGCGCTTATATTCCTGTTTCTTCCGTGGACACAGAATGTCCGCTCCAGCGGCTCTGTTACCACGCAGCGTATGGAGCAACGGCCGCAACAGCTCAACAGTATCATAGCAGGACGTGTGGTAAAATGGTATATCAAAGAAGGAGATAAGGTAAATGCCGGTGACACCATCCTGCAACTGGCAGAGATCAAGACAGAATACCTTGACCCGCAACTGATCAACCGTACACAAGACCAGCTGACAGCCAAACAGCTCACTGTAGATTATTATAAAAACAAAGTAGGTGCCACAGGCATGCAACTGGATGCACTGTCAAGCGGCCGCGATCTTAAACTGACCCAGCTTCAGAATAAACTCCAGCAGCTTTACCTGAAAGTACAAAGTGACAGTATGGAATCAATAGCTGCCGGTAACGACTTTAAGATTGCCGGCCAGCAATACGACAGGCAAAAAGCCATGTACGACAGTGGCCTCGTATCACTTACCCAGTTGGAACAGCGCAACCAATCGTTCCAGAATGCAATGGCGAAAAAAGTAAGTGCGGAAAATAAACTTGCCAATACAAGGCAGGACATCACCATCACCCGCATCGAGATGAACAGTATTCAACAGGAATACCTGGAGAAAATGGCCAAGGCACAAGGAGACCAGTTTCAGTCACTCAGCCAGATCGCTTCCGGTGAAGGTGATGTGGCCAAACTGCAGAATCAATACAGCAACTATACCATCCGGAACGGAATGTATTATATAACAGCCCCGCAAAGTGGCCAGGTGGTGAAAGCAAAAAAGGCCGGTATCGGTGAAGTTGTAAAGGAAGGAGAGATGATCGTGGAAATAGTACCCGAACAAAAACAATATGCCGTAGAGCTTTTTGTAAAACCGGTTGACCTGCCGCTCATTTCAACCGGGCAAAAAGTACAGTTTCGCTTCGATGGTTTTCCCGCTATTGTATTCAGTGGCTGGCCCGGGGCTTCATCGGGTACTTTCAGGGGCAGGGTGGCAGCAGTGGAAAATGCAGCTGGCCCCGATGGAAAATTCAGGGTGCTGGTGGCAGAAGATGCTTCCTACAAACCATGGCCGGCTGAGCTGAAGATCGGAACAGGAGCCCAAGGTATTGCCCTGCTGAAAGATGTGCCGGTATGGTACGAGCTGTGGCGGAATATCAATGGCTTTCCCCCGGATTATTATAAACAAGGTAAAGAAACTGCAAAGACTGAAAAATGAAACTACCTGTAAGTACATTAATTATTTTGTTCCTTTTAATGCTGGTAAAAAATACATCGGCACAAACAGACAGCAGCCGCTATTTGTCAGCAGCACAACTGCTGCAGCTTGTAAAGCAATACCATCCTGTGGCAAAACAGGCCGCACTGCTGCCGGAGAAAGCAAAAGCCGAACGCATCATTGCACAGGGTGAATTTGACCCGGTATTTCAATACAAAGGCGGACAAAAGACCTTCGATGGCACAGGTTATTATACTTACGACAGAACCGGCGTTACGATTCCCACCTGGTTTGGTGTTGATCTTTCGGCTGGTACAGAATACCTGGGAGGCAGCCGCACCGATGCTGAAGATACAAAGGGCGAAAGCAGTTACCTTGGTATCAGTGTCCCACTTGCCAAAAACCTGTTGATGGACAAACGGCGGGCTGCATTAAAAACTGCCAGGATCATGCAGCAGTATGCAGCGGCCGAACAAAACAGCCTGGTAAACGATCTCATACTGGAAGCATTGAACAGCTACTGGGAATGGGTGGCCGCTAACCAGCTTTACGACATCGCCACCGAAATGGTAACAGTGAGTGACAAAAGATTGCAACTGGTACGCATTGCTGTACGGCAGGGAGATCGCCCGGCACTGGATACAACAGAGGCCCTTGCACAACTGCAAAGCTTTCAATTGCTGCAATCACAGGCACGCAATGAATTCTTGCAGACCGGTATCGGACTCTCAGCTTACCTGTGGGAGCAGAACGGTACACCGGTATTACTTCCGGAAGATATAAAGCCGGCACCGGAGGAGCAGCAACTGACCACTAACCTTGTAACATGGCCCGATCTGAACCGGCTTATTGAAACAGCAAAAGCCAATCATCCCAAGTTGCTGGAATTACGCTTCAAACTGGATGCACTGGTAGTGGAAAAGAAACTGAAGTTCCAGGAATTGCTGCCTGCGGTAAACCTGGTATATAACCAGTTGGGGAAAGGATATGATTTTCTGAAAACCGCACAGGCGCCTTTGTTTGAAAACAATTTCCGGTATGGAGTAACGGTCGGTATACCATTGCGCTTGTCCGAAGGACGGGGTGCTTACCGTAAGGCCACACTTGAGATCGCCGACACCAGGCTGAAGCAGGATCAGCAAATACAAAATGTGGAACTCAAAATACGTTCAGCTCATACCGAACTGGCAGCCTTACAGCAACAGGCGGAGATACAACAAAGGGCAGTTCAAAACTACCGGCAGTTGCAAAGAGGTGAAGAAACCCGGTTTACCAATGGCGAGAGCTCCTTATTTCTTGTAAATGCAAGGGAAAACAAAACCCTGGAAGCCAGGCAAAAACTGGTGGAAGTAAAAAAGAAATTCTTCCAGTCTTACAATAAACTGCTGTGGGCAGCCGGGCAACTCAGGTAAGCGTACCCCCTTGCACCGGGCAATCATATTTTTTACCCGATGCATCCTTTGCGGGAAAAGAACCGTTTGTATATTTGCAATGGCCGAAAGGCTGTGAAAGAGACCATTCGGATCTGAACCGTATACTCACCTGCAGTATAGAAAGGTTTCTTTTGGATTAACCAGAACACTTCCTTTATCATATTGTTTGCCGGATCAGCAGATCCGTATTGTTTAACAAACAAACCCGTTTTTATGAAAACGATGAAGGAAGATTTTGTACCCAGGCTGAATGAGTTCACCGAAATGCTAAAGGAAACCTACAGCCTCCATGCCGAAAACATCCGCCGCCTTGGCGACTGGCAGAAAGAACTGGCCGACCAGGCCGAGATGGTGAAAAATGAATTGCGTGAAATGTACCAGGTTCATCAGCCACGCCATTCATCCGCAGTAACCACATTGGCGCAGCAACTGGCATACACCAATGCATTCAAAGAAGCTGCCCGTGAAGAACGCAGCGCCTTTCAGCAACTGGTGCAGCAAACCAATGAACACCTGGGCCGCCTGAGTTCCTTTTGGGGCAGTCATATAGAGGCCTTAGGTGTGCAGCACATGCTCAACACACTGAAGAAACATTATGGCGTACACACCAGCATTCAGAAGTTTAAACGCTGGTGGCACAAAAGCCGTAATGTGGAAGTAGACCTGCTGGCGGTTAGCGACACCACCGCTTACATAGTAGAGGTGAAAAACCAGTTGAAAGAAGACACTTTCAAGCAAATGCTGGCAGTACTAGATAAAATAAAGGAAAAAGTACCCGAGTATGCCCACCTGAAAATGCAGCCGGTGTTCGTTTGTGTTCATGCCGAAGAAAAAGTGGTGCAAACCACACTCATGAGCGGCCTGTGGATCATCCGCTACTGTGGCTTTGATACAGAAAATGCCAAAGAGAAATTTGTCTGGCTGCGCAAGGATGAAGAACCTATTCACATGTTGGGATGACCTGAGGCTGCTTAACCGGCCTTTGCCAGCATCTTCTCTTCAATGACCTGCCTGAACACATGTTTGGGTAATGCGCCCGGCTGCATCGAAGGTTCTCCTGTGGCATCGATAAACAAAAAGGTTGGAATACTCTGAATGCCGAATACAGAGGATAACTCCATTTCTGCATCCGTATTCACTTTATATATTATTATCCTGTCTTTGTATTCTTCAGACAGTTCCTCCAGTACCGGCGCCACCATTTTGCAGGGGCCGCACCAGTCGGCATAGAAGTCAATGATACAGGGCAGCGTGCCCAGGTACTTCCATTCCTGTTCGGTTTCATAGTTAAACACTTTGTCCTTAAAATCCTGTGTGGTCATTTGTATCGTTGGCATAATCTGTAAAATAGTGAATTGTGAATAGGAAATAAAAACACAACATACAAATCCCAAATTCCAGTTGGAATCCGGGATTTGTATGTTGAGAACCGGAATTGGCCTCATTAAAGCATTGTGACCGGTTCATGATAAGCGGTTTTCTCCAGTCCTGTTTGGCTCAGCGACTTATAACCGCCACGAATATTTACCAGCCTGTCAAATCCCCTTGCTTTCAATATAGAACACATGATCACAGAACGGTAGCCACCGGCGCAGTGTACATAGTACTTTGTATGCCGGTTCAGTTGCTCCATATTGTTGTTGATAAAATCAAGCGGGAAGTTTACCGCACCAGCCAGGTGCTCGGAATCATATTCACTTTTACGTCTTGCATCAAGCAGGTGAATGGTATCCTTCTCCATTTTATACAACGATGCAAAATCTTCTGCATTTATTTCTTTCAACATTTCTGTATCATATCCGGCTTCAGCCCACGATACCAGTCCGCCATCCAGGAAACCCATCGCATTATCATATCCCACTCTTGAAAGACGTACCACCACTTCTTCTTCACGGCCTTCGTCAGCAATAAAGAGGATGGGCTGTTTCAGATCGGTAACAAGAGTGCCCACCCATGGTGCAAAATTGTCGTCAAGGCCGATAAATACCGAACCAGGAATATGCTGTGCCGCAAAAGCCTCTTTCTGTCTTGTATCCAGCACCAACGCATCAGTGCTTTCCCAAACAGTTTTGAATTCTCTTGCAGTAAGCGGCTGTTTACCCCTGGCAATTACTTCATCAATACCGGGAATGCCTCCCAGCAGGTTCATCAGCACATTGCCCGGGAAGTACTGCGGAGGCTCCACCAGCCCGTCTGTTACTGCTTTAATGAATTCATCTTTTGTCATATCGGCACGAAGGGCATAATTCACCATTTTCTGGTGACCTAAGGTATCAGTGGTTTCCCTGCTCATGTTTTTACCACAGGCACTTCCCATTCCATGACCGGGATACACAATGATATCATCCGGCAATGTCATGATCTTATTACGGAGTGAATCAAACAAATGGCCTGCCAGCAATTCAGGTGTTACTTCGGCCTTTACTTTCTGTACCAGGTCGGGCCGGCCCACATCGCCAATGAATAAAGTGTCGCCCGAAAAGATCGAATTCATTTTGCCCTGCTCATCGATCAGCAGGTAGGTGGTGCTTTCCATGGTATGTCCGGGTGTGTGCAATACTTTAATGCTCACATTTCCCAGTTTCAGTATTTCACCATCGGTGGCCACATGGGCTTCATAACCGGGTGCGGCTGTGGGACCAAATACAATCGTGGCGCCGGTTTTCCTGGCAAGGTCAATATGACCGCTTACAAAATCAGCATGAAAATGTGTTTCGAGAATGTATTTGATCCTGGCGCCATTGCGTTCAGCCTTATCCATGTAGGGCTTTGTTTCCCGGAGGGGATCAATAATGGCCGCTTCGCCGTTGCTTTCAATATAGTAGGCTGCTTCGGCCAGGCAACCGGTATATATCTGTTCTACTTTCATAGTTGAATTTTTTTTATGAGTAAAAGTGGTTGAGTGTTTCGAATGGTATTTTGCTCAGGGGCAACGGCCATTGCATTGTTGCATATTTTTCATACAGCTGATAATGTTTAGTAACCACAAATTTCACCGCACCTGTCACCGGCCGGAATGACATAAGTCACCAAAGTCTTTGATGTTGGTCAGGCAGCAAATTCTTTTTTCACGGCTGTGACTACAATCACTTTCCTGCGCCTGCAGCAGGCATAGCTTAGCAGTATAAAACATCAAGCTATGACAATGAAACGGCAAATTCTGATAATAGGCGGGGGCAACGCCGGGGTATCAGTAGCTGCTCAACTGCTGCGCAAAAACAAAGCGCTGGATATTGCCATTATTGAACCATCTGAAACACATTATTACCAGCCGGCATGGACATTAGTCGGGGCTGGTGTGTTTGATATAAATAAAACCATACGCCGGGAAGCTGAAGTGCTGCCCCATGGTGTAAAATGGATCAAACAACGGGTTGTCTCTTTCCAACCTGAAGCCAATACTGTAACACTGGATAATAATGAAGTGATCGGCTACGAGTACCTTATAGTGGCACCGGGCATACAACTGAACTGGAATGAAATAAAAGGCCTGAAAGTAAGCCTGGGTAAGAACGGGGTATGTTCCAACTACAGCGTAGACCAGGCGCCTTATACCTGGGAGTGTATCCGGAACTTTAAAGGTGGTAATGCCCTGTTCACCAATCCCAATACGCCTGTTAAATGCGGCGGTGCACCGCACAAGATCATGTGGCTGGCAGCAGATTATTTTAAAAAACATAAAGTGTTTGATAACACCCATATCCACTACTGGAGCGGCGGCACCCGTCTCTTTGGCGTGGATAAATATGAAAAGGTCCTTAAGAGAGTGGCCGACAGAGATAAGGTAGAAATGCATTTCTTTACCAAGCTGGTGGAGATCGACGGCCCGAATAAGAAAGCAAAGTTCGTTGGCTTTGGTGAGCAGAATAAAGACAAACAATACTGGGTGGATTTCGATATGATACACGTAACTCCACCGCAAAGCGCCCCTGACTTTATCAGGCAAAGCACACTGGCCAATGCAGCCGGCTGGGTGGATGTAGATAAATTCACCTTGCAGCATGTACGGTTTCCCAATATTTTCTCACTGGGTGATGCATCATCACTGCCAACTTCCAAAACCGGGGCTGCAATACGCAAACAGGCCCCTGTACTGGTAAAGAACCTGCTGGCCGCCATGAAAGGAGAACCGCTTTCTGGTTCATATAATGGATACACCAGTTGCCCGGTGGTAACCGGTTATGGTAAGCTGGTGCTTTGTGAGTTTGACTACAACAATAAACCAATAGAAACCTTCCCCTTCAACCAGGCGAAGGAGAGATGGAGCATGTACCAGTTGAAGCGAAGGGTGTTGCCCTGGCTGTACTGGCATAAAATATTGCCCGGTAAGATGTGATCATCCCTTGTTTTTAAAGCAGCCTTCGGGCTGCTTTTTCATTGTAACAATAGTCACCCGCTGCACCAAGTGCAGCAGCGAACTTTGTGTATCATCAATTAAACTGGTAAAATGAATTTATTATACAGGCTTCGCAGTGGCTGGACAGCACTTAAATTCCTGCGGGTTGGGTTAGGAGGGTTAATTTTGTATTCCTCCCTTGCGGAAAAGCAGGTACCCGGTATTATACTCGGGGCATTGTTTTTAGCGCTGGGCTTATTTACCGACGGAGTTTGCTGCATGGGCAGTTGTTCAGCACCTGTTTCGGCTGGCAAAACAAAAGATATGGAGGATACTATCTATGAAGAAGTGGATACTCGTAAATAAATGGATCATAGCCGGTGTGTTGCTGGGAGCAGCAGCAGGTTACCTTTACTGGCAGGAAAAGGGCTGCACAAGCGGCACCTGTGCCATCACTTCCAAATGGCACAACAGCGCAGCTTATGGCGCTATGATGGGCGGGTTATTATTCAGTATGTTTAAAAAAGAAAAACATGTTGCAGGAGACGGATAAAAAACAAAGCTTTGGGGAATTGATCAACGGACAGAAACCGGTGCTGGTTGATTTCTTTGCCGAATGGTGCGGCCCTTGCAAAATGATGAAACCGGTACTGGAAGAACTCCACCAGAAGATGGGTGATAAGGTGCGGATCATCAAAGTGGATATAGACAAAAGCCCTGCAGCAGCGCAGGCATTTGATGTGCAGAGCGTACCCACCTTGCTGCTGATACAGGAGGGAAAAACATTGTGGCGGCAACCGGGTGCTGTACCGGCATCTTATTTACAGAAAATAATTGAACTACATACAACCAACGTTTAATATCATGGCTGAAACAAAACCGCATCGTGGATATTTAGCATCTACTGTCACCTGTCGTTGTCCACGCTGCCGCGAAGGAAAACTATTTAAGTATCCCGTTACCTTCCGGCTGAAGCGGAATATGGAGATGAATAAAAACTGTACGGTATGCGGGCAGCCTTCAGAAATTGAGGTGGGCTTTTATTACGGCACCAGCTATGTGAGCTATGCACTTACAGTGGCAATAAGTGTGGCTACATTGGTGGCCTGGCTGGTTACCATCGGTATGTCCACCACCGACAATCGCTTTTTTTACTGGCTGGGTTTCAATGCAGTCTTCCTGTTGTTGCTGCAGCCATGGCTGATGCGCCTGAGCCGGAGCTTTTGGATCTCCTGGTTTGTGAAATATGACCCGGACTGGAAAATACACCAGCCCGAAGATGTATCGGAAAGGATGAATACCGACCAGGCGAATAACTGGTAAATAATACTACCACTGACTCCATCGCCGGCGCATCATCAATAGCGGTAACACACGGCATTAATATTCATACCCGCACCCACGGAAGCAAAGAGGATCACATCACCCGGTAGCAGGTGGTGAGGTTGTATTTTGTTTTTACGTACCAGGTCGTACAGGGTGGGAATAGTGGCTACAGAACTATTGCCAAGCCATTGGATACTCATCGGCATCACATCGCCGGGCGCCGGTAAATCATACAATTGGTACAGGCGCTCAATGATGGCTTCATCCATCTTTTCATTGGCCTGGTGAATGAATATCTTTTTGATGGCTGTAATGGGTACCCCGCTTTTGTCTATGCAATCTTTCATCGCCAGCGGTACATGTGTAAGGGCATATTCGTACACTTTACGGCCATTCATTTTTATATACCGGGTGCGGGGATCGCAGCCGGGATAGGAAGAAATGCCCATATTAATATAGTTCACTTCCTCCAGCGTATGTGTCTGCACACTGGCTGAAAGCAGTCCGGGTCCGTCGGCTGTAGTTTCCTGGTACTCCACCACCACGGCGCCGGCGCCATCACTGAAAATCATACTGTCGCGGTCGTATTGATCAATCACCCGTGAAAGTGTTTCGGTGCCCACGATCAGCGCTTTCTTAGCAATGCCGGCTTTGAAAAAAGCATCGGCCTGTATAAGGCCCTGCAGCCAGCCGGGGCAGCCAAATAAAATATCATACGCCACACAGGCAGGATTGCTGATGCCGAGCTGGTGTTTTACCAGGCAGGCAAGCGAAGGCACCGCCACCGATTGTATATTATCCAGCAGCACATTACCAAAGTTGTGTGCCAGTATGAGCTGGTCAATGGTTTCAGGGTTGGCACCGCTGTCAGCAATGGCAGCTTTGGCGGCGATGCTGCCGATATCGGAAGCAAGCTGATCATCAAAAGCATAGCGTCGTTCTTCAATACCGGTGATAGATTTGAATTTCTTTACGATCTCTGTTGCATCCTGCGGCAGTTGCCGGCCATTGGCATAAAACTGGTGTTGTGCAAAAGCTTCATTGGCCTGGATATTTTCCGGGATATAAGAACCAGAACCTGTAATAACGGATCGGAGCATAACTGCTGAAGTGTTTTGTGTGGTAACAAAAATAAAAAGAGCCTTTTGCCGGAAAAAACTATTTGTAAGGATGACGATAGCCGTACGCTTCTTAACCGGAATCTGCAAGCAGGTAAATGTACTTTATTTTACCTTATCATCCTTTTTTAAAGCCCGCAGACTTGTATGAACAGGCTAACAGGTGTTATCGAATTTCGAGGTAAGATCAGCCTGAAGGATAGTCCTTTGCATAAAGCAAAGTGCAGAGGAAGCAATACTGTTTGCCGGGTAAATGAAGAAGACGGTTTACGCTATTCCTTTTCATTTGGTATATTTAGTATACTGTTCTTCATTAAACGACTCATGTGAGCAGCCGGTTTTATAAAATAGCAATCGATAAAGCCTGCCTGGAAACCTGGCAGGATATGCAGCCTGTACCTGGAGGCCGCCATTGTTTTGCCTGCCAGCGTACGGTTACTGATTTTTCGGGTTTCAGTGATGAAGAATTGCAGCAATACTTTCTCAGTTATAAAGGCGGCGATCTTTGTGGACGATTCCGTACCGCTCAATTAGAGAGGGTCAGCATACAGATTCCCTTTTATGTGGTGAAAAAGAGACAACCTGTTTTACGGAAATTTCTCCTGCTGCTGCTGCTATGTTTTGGCAGTACACTGTTCCAGGCAGATGTGGAATTAAACGGAAGCAGCCTGTATGCACAAACCGCGATTACCGGGCATAAGCAGCAAAAGAAAACGAAGAAGAAAAGCAAACCAAAGCAAAAGAAAGAGACTGCCAGGCGGGATATATCTGACATACATATATTGGGTTTTGTAGTCATTAAACATATTCCCCGGATCAGCCTGAATGAAGCGGAGTGGAAGGAAATGTGTGAAAAGGAACCTTTAGTAAAAGAAGACAAACCGACGGCCGCTGCGTTACCCCCGGCAGTAAAAGCCAATATCAGGGGACAGCCTGACCGGGAGCCACGAAAGCAAAAAAAGAAAAGGAAACCGGTAGAATATGCCATACTTGCCGCCACCGGTAAGTTTCGCCGAAGGAGGCGATAAGCTGTTTAAAAAATGCGGTTCAGTCATGGAGCGATCTTATTAATGACATGCAGCCGGATTGCTACACTTCCTTTTCCGCCTGTATTATCTTCAATCGCATTACAGTGGCAATGCTGAGGGCCCGCTGCTTGGCAAGCAAGGCCTTTTCTCCTTCAAATAATTCATCAACTGTAGCTGAAAATAACGCTGTCCATCTTCTGAAATATTCTTCTTTCAGCGGTTGTGCATGGTGAAGACGGCGGTGCGATTGTATCGGGTTGCCGGAATATTTGCCCGTGTAGAATAGGGTGTTTTCCCAAAAATCATACATCACAGGCAGGTGCTTCTCCCAGTTGATGTTGAAAGCAGTGGTGAACAGGTGGCCGATCAGCTCATCTTGTTTTGCCTTTTCGTAAAATGCATTGACCAGGCAAACAATATCCTCTCTTGTCCGGATGTCTTTTTTCATGGGCTGTCCGTTTTACAGGTCTTTCCGGTTAAAGCGCCGCAGCGAAAGCCAGAATAATACAGCGGCCCAGGTAACCAGTATGCCGATGGCAATGATAAAACCGGTGCCTGATCCGAAGAAATCACGGAATACGGCACCGGTAAATCCCATCAATGCAGAAATATCCATCTTCAGCAGTATCATGATGCGGCTCAGATCGATCGGGTTAAATGCTGTGGCCACAAGCATGAACTTTTCCAGCGGGTAATCCTGGAACTGAAACAGGATGAACAGCACCAGCCCGTCAAACAGCAACGCAAAGTAGAGCCAGAGAAAAATGGCCATACCGATGCCTTTGGCTTTGTCGCGGGTGATAACCGCTGCCAGCAAGGCAATAGATACAAAGATGATGGTGAGCAGCAGGCCCATGCCCGTCATTACCGCACCGGTACCTGCCGGGGCATATAATAATATAGGTACACCGGCGCCGATTAGGAAAGCCAGCGACAGAGACCCTGCCAGCCCGGTATACAGGCTGGTCCAGATATGTTTGCGGCGCAGCGGCTGGCTCACCAGCAGCTCTACAAACTCGGCACTGTTGTATATATATATGGTGGAAAAAATGACAGATACCAGCGGCACGATGATCAGCACCACATTCAGCAGGCTGAGCAACCCTTTGGAAGTGTTATCCTCCAGGTTAAACACACTCAGCGACATCACCAGCAGGAAGGCCGTATATCCCAGCACGATCTTATTGCGGAGGATGTCGGTGAACACATATTTGATGATCTTTTTCATACACTTCTTTTCATTACGGCAGCAATGGCCTTTGCCAGTTTTTGCTCACCGGTATCCTTTTGCAGTTCTTCCAGTTTTTTATGAAACTTCACCTGCCCGTCCTGCATATAAATGACCTGGGTGATGAGATCGTCCAGTTCGCTCAGAATATGCGAGGTGATGAGAATGAGGCGGCCACATGATTTTTCAAACAAGATCTTTTCTTTCAGCACCTCGGCTGCCACCGGATCAAGTCCGGCCGTGGGCTCATCAAGTATCAGTACATCCGGTTTGAAGAGAAAGGCAAGGGAAGCGCTTACCTTCTGCCGCGTGCCACCGGAAAGGGTGCGCATCCGCTTCTGAAGTAAAGGCTTTAATCCGAAGCCATCCACCAGCGACTCATCGGTATCATTATTACCGGAGCCGGTCCGTATGTCTTTCATCATGTTGAATACCTGGCCGATCGTCATATTATCCGGGTAGCGTCCGATCTGCGGCATATAACCGATGTAGCGACGGTATTGCCAGTCGTGCAGTATATTTTTTCCATTGAAGGTGATAAAGCCCTGGTCGGGCATCACCATGCCGAGTATACTTTTGATAAAAGTGGTTTTGCCGCTGCCGTTGGGGCCAATGAGGGCAATACATTCACCATTGTTGCAGGTGACTGATACATTATCGAGCGCCTTGAGGCGGCCAAATTTTTTTGATACGTTGTTGGCAATGATCATAGCGGCAGCGGTTTCATGAGAGGATGATCGTCTTTCAGGTTTTCAGGCGTAAGGGTGGGTAAGATCTTTTCCGACCTGTCGAGCAGTGAAGTGATAAAACTGCGGAACAGCATCATGGCGGCCGGATTCTTTTCCACGATCATGGAGTACATGCTGACAGGGCGGTAAGGCACATCACCGGTATTATCCCGGTTGAGGTCGTAACCTTCGTATTTATCCCAATAGTTTTGTTCAAAGCTGTTGAGCACCAGTGAGCCGTTGGTGCCCACATCAAAAGTGTTTGACTGAAAATTGTTGCGGGTGATGGTATTGTCCATACAACTGGCCTGTATCTTCATCCCCCAGCCGTTGAAGCTGAAAACATTCTGCACCACCTCCAGGCGGCTGGTACCCTCCATGTAGATGCCGCTGGTGTTTTCATTGAAATAGTTGCCGTCGATATAACTGTCGGATATTTCTTTCAGCAGCAGTCCGTATGCGGCATCGCCCCAGTTCTTTTCAAAGAAGTTGTGGATCATCTTCACTCCGTGTGAGTACATCACGGCCACCCCGGCACCATTGTTCCGGAAGATGTTGGTGATGTAGGCATCATTATGAGAGAACATGAAGTGCAGCCCGTAACGGATATTGTTGTAAGAGTCATTGCGCCAGATAATGGAGTTGGTCACAAATTCAAAGTAGATACCATCCCGGTGGCCTGACACGGTATTGGCGATGATCTTCATGCTGTCACTTTTCCAGCAGTGGATGCCGTTGCCGCTTTGTAGTTCGGCTTCACCATAAGCGGTGAGCTTGTTATTTTCTATGGTGCAATTAATACCAAGCTGGCTGTAGATACCGAAGAAGGTATCGTCGAGAATATTATTGCGCACTGTTACATTATGGCAGTTGTGGATACGGATACCGGCCAGGTCGTCAAGGCTGGAAACACCTGAGTGAGATAACTTAAAACCATCCACCACCACATTATCAGCCCTGATGGTGATGATCTCGTATTTCTTTTCACCATCCAGTTCGGGGTGGTTCAGGCCGAGCAGCACTATGGATCTGCTGATGATAAGATTCTTTTCACGATAGATACCTGCTTCCACCAGTACAGTGTCGTTGTTTTGAGCCACTGCAATGGCGGCGGCGATAGTAGTAAAAGCCTGTTGCCGTCCCACTTTTAACGTGCGGGCCGCTGCTGTTTGTATGTACAACAGCAAGATTAGTATGCATGTGAGGCATCTCATTGTTTACGCAATTCATCCCATGTCAACAGGGTGCCCTGGTGGCGGGCAGACAGTTGCTGAGCTGAATCTTTACTGCTGCAGGCAGCGGTCTTTCCACCCATGGGGGTTCTCAGTTCTTCACTTTTGAAATAGAAGGCAGTTTCAGCTTTTATCAGGTCATGTTTACCATCAAAACTTACAAAGTAAACGCCCGATACTTCCTTTTCTCCGATCGAGTTTTTCAGGTAGGCCAGCACGCAGGGTGTATCATCAAACTTGTACACTTTTCCTTTCCTGGTTACGATCTCTGCACCATATTTGGCATCAGTGATGGTCATCCGGCAATGGCTGCAGTTGTCTGTACCGAGTTTAATGGGTTGTGGTGATTGACTGCAACCGGTGATTACGAAGAGCAGCAGTGCTGCCAGCAGGGTATTATTTGGAGTAAACATCTTTTTTGATTTACGTGATTTCTTCCAGGCCATTGCAGTGGCCAGCAACGCAAGCAATCCTGCACCGATGAAAAGTATACCTCCTGTATGCGGCATTGACCAGGCGCTGAAGTTGAGCAATTGCTTATGACCGATCAATGGCGGCTGATAGCTCATACCGGGTACTTTGATGGCAGCATCAGGGTTAAGGTCGTGGCCATAATTATATTCCCATCGATAGAAGTCGCCCATGGCAATTATACCAAACAAAAGAAAGAGGCCGAAGGCGAAGTATAGTATCTTCTTTTTTCCGATGATGGCTGCTGTAAGGAAAAGCAATGCAAAGAAGATGATGATCCAGGGCAGGAGGGTGAACTCGATAAAATCTTTTGTATGCAATGTCTTCATACCGATATAGTGGTTCAGCCCGTTTATTATTTCCACATCACCTCCCAGCTTATGCGGATAGATCAGCAGGGACAATCCTTCCGGGTATTGGGGCGCCACCAGGTCTATTTTCCAAAGCGGCACAAACAATACCATTACCAGCGCCAGTGCACAAATTGCCAGTAATACCCTGCTGAAGATTCCGATATTGGTTTTCATACTAACTTGTTATTTATCTGCGTCATTGTGCCAGGCACACTTTTCAGCGATGTGCATCAGCAAGGCAATGCCGGATGAACATTTATTTTTTAGCAGGAGGCAGTAACACGGCATCTATCACATGTATCATACCATTGGAGGCGGGTACAGAAGCAATAATAGTGGCGTTACCATTCAGGATGACCTTGCCATCTTTTACACTTACCGTTACATTGTCGCCGTTTACCATACCCAGTGTTTGTCCGTCGGTAAAGCTTTCTGCTTTCATGGCCGATACGGTAACGTGGTATTGCAGTATGTTTTGCAGGTCGGCCTTATTATCATCTTTCATCAGGCCATCCACGGTGCCGGCCGGAAGTTTGCCGAAGGCATCATTGGTGGGGGCGAATACGGTAAACGGACCGGCATTGGATAACGAAGTAACAAGGTCGGCCTGCTTCAGGGCAGCCACCAGGGTGGTATGGTCTTTTGAACCCACAGCTACTTTCACCACATCTTTTTGCGACTGATCATCCTGTACAGCTTCCTGTCCGCCTGCAGCAGGTGTGCCGGTGGCAGCAGCGCTTTGATCTGTTTTCTTATCATTGTTACAGCTAAACAGTATGGCAATGGATGCCACTGATAAAATCATCAGTATCTTTTTCATAAAAAAGAATTTGGCGTTAGGAATAGCACCCCCGCACAAGGCGGAGGTGCTGTATGTTACAATCATTTGGTGGCAGCGGTATCGGGCTTGGGCACATTGGTGCCGGTGCTGAACGTGAGCGGTACATTGCTGCCCGCCGGAGATACCCTTACATATCCCTGCATCTCCTGGTGCAGGGCACTGCAGAAGTCGGTACAGTAAATGGGATAGATGCCGGTACGGTCGGGCACCCATTTTAAGGTGGATGTTTCACCCGGCATGATGAGCAGCTCGGCATTGGTGGCGCCTTTTACAGCAAAGCCATGCGGCACATCCCAATCCTGCTCGAGGTTGGTAACATGAAAGTATACTTCATCACCAAGTTTGATACCTTCTATATTATCAGGTGCAAAGTGAGAACGGATAGAGGTCATGTACACATGTATTTTATTTCCTTCCCGCACCACTTTACTTTCCTTTTCTCCTTTGGCGAGATAAGGATTGGTGTTTTCGTTGATGTTGAAAAACTTCAGTGAGTTTTTGCTGATAAGACTGGCGGGCACGGCCTGTGCATAGTGCGGCTCACCGATGGTGGGGAAGTCGAGGATGAGCTGCATCTTATCTCCGCTGATATCATAGAGCTGTGCACTTTGCGACAGTTCGGGGCCGGTGGGCAGGAAGCGGTCTTTGGTGATCTTGTTGTAAGCGATCAGGTATTTGCCAAAGGGTTTTTTGGAATCGCCGCCGGGCACACACAGGTGACCTACTGAGTAATAAGTAGGTGCCCTGTCGAGCACTTTCAGGTCTTTGATGTTCCACTTCACCACTTCGCTTGATACAAAGAAAGAAGTGTAGGCATTGCCATTGGCATCAAACTCGGTGTGCAGCGGGCCCAGGCCGGGTTTCTGCACTTCTCCATAAAGGGCGGAGGCGTATTTTATCACAGGTATGCCGTCGTATTCACCGTCAAAATCTTTTGCAGCAATCGCTTTTTGCATTTTATCAAAACTGAACACCGGTATCAGGGCTGCCAGTTTACCACTGCCTACAATATATTCGCCGGTGGGATCCACATCACAACCGTGAGGAGATTTAGGACAGGGAATCATGTAGCAGATATCTTTCAGCTCTTTTACATCCAGCACGGTTACTTCAGTTTTGATTTCTGAAGTGGCAGTATGTGTTTTATCGTTGTACACATTATGCGCATACTTTGCGGGTACTTTTTTTCCTTTGCCTGCTTTCAGGTATTCTTCAGCTTTCTTCCAGTTTACGGCCATGATGAAGTCTTTGTCTTTCTGCGAAGCGTTTTGCTCCAGCAGGGTATTGGCCTGCTCTGAATTGTAGCAGGAGAAGAAGAACCATCCGTTTGATTTTCCTTTACCGGCATGGCTGAGGTCGAAGTTTACACCGGGGCATTGCAGCTGGAAGGCGATGTCCATCTTGCCGGATGTTTTATCCACGCTGATAAAGCTGATGTATCCTTTAAAGTTTTGTTTGTAGCTGTTAATGGGCACATCGCCGTTTACATTGTCCGGCGGTACACTGAAGCGGGTACCGGCCACCACATACTCTGTATTCTCAGTAATGAACGGGGAGGAGTGATTACCTGCGCTGTTGGGTAATTCTATCACTTCAGCCGTTCTGAAAGTGGTGAGGTCTATCCGGGCCACACGGGGCGTATTGTTTCCGTTGCCAAACACCCAGCGGCCGTCCACTTCACCATTGGTTTGAGAAAGTTCGGTATGGTGCAGGTCATCCCAGGGTACAAAGCCGCGGGAGGTGTTGAGCATGGGTTTGGTTTCTTCACTGTAACCGTATCCTTTTTCCGGATCAACCGAGAATACGGGAATCACCCTGAGCAGGCGGCCCGAGGGCAGCCCGTACACACTTAATTGTCCGCTGAAACCACCCGAAACAAAATTGTAGTACTCATCAAATTTGCCCGGTGGTACATAGGCTTTGGAGGCAGCATCTCCGCTTACAGCGCTTTTGGCGTTGTTGGGTTTGCAGGAGAAATTGATGGATAACAGGCAGACGAGTGCGGCCGTTATTACCCAGGGTGTCATCTTTTTCATATAGTAGTTTTTTGTTCGCTTGTGTTATTTGATACCATCATTCTTACGCATAAATTCATATACGTTGCGGGCATCATCGTCTGAAAGGTTTTGATTGGGCATACGTACAAGGCAGAGTTCCAGCATGGCCTGTGCTTTGGGGTCTTTGTTCAGCATCTCATCAGGATTGGTGGAGAAGTTCATGATCCATTCGGCCGTGTGGCGGGAGGTAACTCCTTTCCATCCCGGGCCCACCAGTTTTTCATCACTCAGTTTGTGGCAGGAGCCGCATTTCACTGAATACACTTTTTCTCCGGCTTCAGCTTTGGCAGCGTCGAGTGAGGGACTTACTTCCACGCTGGTAAACTTCCCTTCACCTCTTTTGGGATCATAGGATGGATTGCCGGTTTCGGTTTTTGCAGGTTCCGATGGATTATCTGCGGGGTTTTTTTTACCACCTTCACTGCCTCCGCAGGCAGCAATGAGGAGAATGATTGTGCTTAAGACGAGTAGCTTTTTCATAATAAAAGTTTTTCTGTACCGCAACATTACGCCCGGTTCATACGGAATTTTATGCGTCTGGTCATAATGCACGGAATGGTGAGAAAGATGAATACCTGTATATTATATATCAGAAAAAAGGCAAAATGGAAGATTGGCAGGGTATGGGTGACGGAGATCAGGTTATTTTCCGGTGATTGTCATAAATTGACGTATCTCATACGGATAGTTTGCACCATTAAAGTGACTGATTATTTACTATGATGATACCCGTCGATACATTGCTGGCCTGGGGCGCTACTTATAAAAAGGCAGCGCCGGACGAAACGATCTTTCGGGAAGGCAACGAATGCCATTTCTATTATCAGTTGGTAAGCGGATCTATAAAGTGGGTGAACATCACGGATGATGGACGGGAATTTATCCAGAATATGATGGAGCCGGGCGAATCCTTCGGCGAACTGCCCCTGTTTGATGACAAGCCTTATGCTGCCACTGCCATTGCCAACAAAGAATCAGTGATATTGCGGCTGCATAAAAACACTTTCCGTCAATTGCTCAGGGAAGACCCCGATATACATTTCCGCTTCAGCCGGATGATGGCAGAGCGGATGCGGTTCAAATTCTTACTGCTGCGGGAGCTGGCCTGCAGTGATCCCGAGCATCGCATCACTTCACTCTTCACTTACTTCAAGGAAACGAGGAGGTATATCTGCCAGGCCTGCAATAAGGTAAACCTCACCCGCCAGCAAATAGCCGATATGACAGGCCTGCGGGTGGAAACCGTTATCAGGGCCATCAAAAGCCTACAGCATAAAGGTTCGCTTGTTATCGACAGGGGCAAAGTATATTGCTGATTTTATGAGTGCAGTCATAGAATGATCTTCCGCCTCTTGGTTATTTTGTTTTAAACAAGGATCATGAACCGACAGCTCAGAACCTGGCTGCGCATTTCCCTCATCAGTTTATTGCTTGTGGCCCTTGCAGGCCTTATCATGCGGTATAAGATCATTTATCCGTTGCCCTTAGTGGACCAGAAAAACCTGCTGCATGCGCATTCTCATTTTGCTTTTGCGGGATGGATCACCCAGGCGCTGATGACCTTACTGGTGTATTACCTGTATCAACGCGGAGATGTAAATGCATTTTCCAGGTATCGCCCCTTACTATGGGCCAATATAATTACGGCCTATGGTATGCTGTTCACTTTCCCATTCCTGGGGTACCAGTTTCCATCTATCTTATTTTCCACGCTGTCCATCTTTGTATCCTACTGGTTTGCCATACAATACTGGCGGGATGCCGGGCTGGCCCCAAACCGCAACATCACCACGTATTGGTTCAGGGCGGCCGTGGTATTCAATGCAGTTTCATCAGCCGGGGCCTTTTACCTCGCATATATGCTGGCATCGAAAAGTGCACACACCACGCATTACCTCGCCTCAGTTTATTTCTTTCTGCATTTCCAGTACAATGGCTGGTTCTTCTTTGCCTGTATGGGATTGCTCAGTTACCGGTTGTTGCTGTCCGGAGTGGCGGCAACTAAAATACGGCAGGTGTTCCTGTTGTTTGTTGTAGCCTGCGTGCCGGCCTACTTTCTTTCCGCTCTCTGGCTGCCCATAGGCAAGTTCATTTATATAATGGTGGTGGTGGCGGCTTTACTGCAACTGGTGGGGTGGGGTGTGCTGATGCGTGAAGCGGTCCGGCTTTTTCCGGTTATCAGAAAACAGGTAACGGTATTTGCCGGTGTGTTGTTTGTTTTTTTTGCAGTGGCACTCAGCATCAAGCTGCTGCTGCAGGCTGCCTCGGTGATCCCTTCACTCAGCCGGTATGCTTTTGGCTTCCGGCCTATCATCATCGGTTATCTTCATCTTGTATTACTGGGGGTGATCACGGTGTTCCTGCTGGCTTATATTGCTGCATACAGGCTTATTCCATTAACAGCAGCGGTAAGATGGGGTATCATCCTGTTTACAGCCGGTATCATCAGCAACGAACTGCTGCTGATGATGCAGGGCATTGCTGATATGCGCTATGAACCATTGCCTGCCGTTAATAAATGGCTGCTGGGTGCTGCACTGATGCTTTTTTCCGGAATGTTATTGGTGAACGGGGGTTTATTATTTTCAAAGTATGACCGGGCGCATAACCGTGATGCAGGCAATTGATAAGCTTTGCACAAATTCAATTGTATGCAACTTACCCAACAAACACTGGCCGGTATTGTAACCGGCAACCACCGAACCGCCTCAGTACTGGAAAAATACAACCTCGATTTTTGCTGTAAGGGAAAGCGTACGCTGGCCATGGCCTGTGAAGAGAAGGGCCTGGAAGCCGATACGATCGCAGCAGAACTGAGCCGCCTGGGTGAAGAACCCGCTACGGGGCAAATGCCTTTTTCAGAAATGACGGCTGCACAGCTCAGTGCCTATATTGTGATACATCATCATTTTTATGTAAGGCAGATACTGCCGCAGCTTCATGCGCACCTGGAAAAAGTGGCGGTGAAGCACGGCGATCGTTTTCCCCGGATGAAGGAAGTATATGCACTCTTTACTGAAGTAAGAGAGGAGATGACGCTGCACATGGAGAAGGAAGAAATGATCTTATTCCCGGCCATCCGTAAAGCAGAAGGAGCATTTGTAAGTAAACAGCCGGCCGGACCGGAAACCCGTGTTATCACCGGTGCGGTGCAGATGATGGAAGCCGAGCACGACAGGGCCGGTGCGCTGATGCAGTACATACGTGAACTTACCGGTAATTACCAGGTGCCTGAAGGTGCCTGCACCACATTTGCCATAAGCCTGGCAGAGCTGAAGGAGTTTGAAGAAAACCTGCACCAGCATGTACACCTGGAGAATAACCTGCTGTTTCCGATGGCGCAGCGGTATGTGTGAGGGGCTCTTAGCCGCATCTGCGGAAAGGCTGTTTGGATTACTGATTATTAATTATTGATTATTGTGCCCCGGTCTGACGGTCTCCCTCTGACCGGGAACCCCGGTCTGACCGGTATCACCGAAAAAAGCCCGCTACTAGCGTAGCGGGCTTTGGGGTTTGTTCTTTGTTTGCGGGCCGGTGGCGGTTAAGCGGCTTTTACCAGTTCCATGGAGATGGTGGTATTTTTGCCGAGCTTAACATCCACTTCATCAGCTGAGCCGGTGAGATAACCGTCGAGCTCAAACTGAAGGCGGACGATGCCGGTTTTGGGCACCTTGATACTGAATGAACCATCTGTTTCTGTTTTGGCAAAGAAGCCCATTCCTTCCACGCTTACGAGTACATTCTTCAAGGGATCGCCGGTGGTTTTATCGGTAACCTGGCCGGTGATGCGGGTAGACCTGTTGCCCTTGTCGACTATGACACGGTTGTAACGGAATTCTTTGTAAAACAGTTTATCCGTTTTTTTATACGGAAGCATGAGCCTGTCGAGCTGGTTTTTCAGCACATCATCCGTTTCTGTCATCAGTTCATTAATGGTATCGCCGAGCGATCTTCTTTTGCTGATGGCTTTACGGGGAGAAGGGGCAGATTGGTTGAAGGTATCTGTTAACTCAGCAAAGGCATCGATCATAGCGCCGGTGATATTAAAGTTAATCAACTGTGCTTCGTTCTTCTTTGCTTCTTCGAGTATCTGGTTACATATCGGTACCAGGTCGTCGACGGCTGCGTATCTGAGTTTACTGATACTGAAGTTCATGGCCTTTTTCAGCTCCTGGTTTTTCAGGCTGGTGGCGAGGGCCACGATACCGCCGGAGATGATCTGGGCCAGTTCGGCCAGCTCGATGCGGAGCTGATCCCTGGCGATGACCACACCCGATATGTTGCGGGCTTTTTTTCCGGCAACGGAAACGAGTGTGGAGAGCAACTGGCCGAATATAGCGATGACGCTAACGAGGCCGGGTGCTTTTTCCCAAACGGCTTTGTTGTCGTTGAGGAAACTGTTAACTGAATGGTACATGCTTAGTTTGGAACGCTGAAACGTATTCATAATAATAATATTAAAGAATGAATTGAAATAATAATTGATTGAAACAAGGTTCCGGCGGACCGGTATGCGCAGGCATAGGGTGTAGTGGCCGGAATAGCATATTGTGCTGTATGATAGACAGCGGGGGAGAGTGGCCGGCGTGCAAAACCACGGCCGGTATTTTCGTGAATGTATGTTTTCGCTCCATGATCGTTTATTTATCATGGAAGCGTTTATGGTATGCGGAAAAGAAAGTATTTCCGCGGAAGTGGGTGCAAGCTACAACACTGTTATATTCCGGGCAACAGTAGACAAACGCTTTGGCAAAACTTTAAGAAAGTTGTTAAAACGGAGTACGCAGTGGCCAAAGGCGATTGCGTGATGAAAAAGAGGCGGGTAATAGCAACAAAGAGGTATGCAGATACGGGCCGAAAAAAGTATGCAGGAAATAAGCGTTGTACATTGGGAAAACAACAGCGCTGTGTGGAGGAAAAAAACGGGTGAGCGGAAGCTAAGAAGGAATGCGATGTGGCCCGGAGCAGGTAAGCAATGTGAAAGAGTGCAACTGTTAAAGCCCGGAGCGATTGAACAGCGGAAAAGAGCGAATGGAGCATCGAAAAGAGCGATTGCGATGTTGATAAGTGCGACTATCCAATTTGAAAAGAGCCGCTACACAGTGGCCAAGAGCGACTACTCACCAGCAAAGAAGCGCTACATTGTTGCCAAGAGCGACTACACACCAGCAAAGAAGCGCTACCAACTGCCGCGGAAGGACTACATGGTGCCAAAGAGCGACTACTCACTCTCCCGGAAG
>JAEUVM010000066.1 GCA_016787125.1 Chitinophagaceae bacterium
GAACTGAATGAAACGGATATCAAAGCGGAACTGGAAAAGGCGCAGAAGGAACTGGAAGAGGCCATGAAGAACCTCAATACGGATAAGATACGGATGGAAGTGGAAAAGGCATTGAAGGAAGTGGATTTTGAGAAGATCCAAAAGGAGGTGCAGGAGTCTATCGCCAAAATAGACCTGGCAAAGATTCAAAAAGAGGTGGCCGAAGCGATGAAGTCGGTGGATATGGCTGCTATTCAGAAAGAAATACAGGAATCGCTGGCTAAGATCGACCTGACGAAAATGCAGGCGGAACTGCAACAGGAACTGGCCAAAGTGGATATGGACAAAATGAAAGAAGACCTGAAGAAGATGAAGGATATTGACCTGTCGAAGATGGAAGCTGATATGAAGAAACTGCAGGAAGAGATGAAGGACATGGGGCCTAAACTGAAAAAGGAAATGGAAAAAGCCCATGAAGAACTGGAAAAGGCGAAGGCGGAGATCAAAGAATATAAAGCGTTTGTGGACGGACTGGATAAAGATGGCCTCATCAGTAAGAAAGAGGGATACTCACTGAAGCATAAAGATGGTGAACTCCTGATCAACGGGAAGAAAGCTTCGGAGCAGACTTATAACAAGTACCGCAACTTCCTGGAGAAGCATTCCAAATTCAGCATAGAAAAGACGGATGATGATTTTGACATAGATATGGATTAAGAAGTGTAAATCAAAAACCAACCAGCCCCGAAAAACAAAGCCCCGTCAGCAGACGGGGCTTTTGAATTTATAAAAAGTCTTTCTTATAAACCTCCCACATGAAAGGGGGAAGGCATGATATCATAATCAATGTTTTCGATCATTTCGATGTTGAGCTGGAAGGCTTCGTCTGTTTTGATGATCACTTTTTCTTTGGTGATCTTGCGGTAGCCGGCCTTTTCAAATACAAATTTGTAAACGCCTGGTTTCAGTTCATCGAAGGAGAAGCCACCCTCTTCGTTGGTCACTTCCACTTTTTCCTTTTTGGAAATAAGAATGGCTGTAACGGTAACGTCTTTGATGGGTTTCTTTGTTTCGCTGTGTACCACGGTACCGTTCAGTTCATCTTTTCTTCCATCACCGGGCCCTGGAGTGCCGCCATTGGCAAAGGAGGCTGTCGCCCCCATCAGGCCGAGTGCCAGCATAAGTAGTTTTTGTTTCATACAATTCTGCTTATCAGGTTTAAAATGGTTTTTGGCACAAGCCCGGCACACTAATTCCGATTAAAATTAAAGTATTTTTTTCTGACTGGCCAAACCATTCATCTTGGCTATTGGCCGCACACCAATAAAAAGTGTTATTCCGGGTATGTGTGTACGGGTAACTACGCAGGCATACAATTTATGTTGCATGTGTTTGTCAAAAAGAATCATTTAGCTGTGAAAGTATCGCTGATCTGTTCCAGGCCGAGGCAACATTCTTTCCAGGTGTTTTCGATAATAGTAGCTGCTGGAAGAATATCATCAAAGAGGGCGCCCACCTGCCCTATTTCCAGTTCTCCTTCTTCCATATCTCCTTCAAACATTCCTTTCTTGGCACGGGCACGGCCGAGCAATTCTGCCAGTTCTTCTTTGGTGGCGCCCCGCATTTCGGCCTCCTGCACCTTTTGATAAAATGCATTCTTGATCAGGCGGACCGGGGTGAGTTGTTTCAGTGACAATTGTGTATCTCCTTCCTGCAGGGCTATCACTTTTTCTTTAAAGGCCGGGTGCGATGAGGCTTCCACGCATGCTACAAAGCGGCTGCCCATCTGTACGCCTTCTGCTCCCAGTACCATTGCTGCCAGCATTTGTTTGCCGGTGCCGATTCCTCCTGCTGCAATGACGGGAATTTTTACTGCCTGCACCACCGCGGGTATCAACACCAGTGTGGTGGTTTCTTCACGACCGTTGTGTCCGCCGGCTTCAAAGCCTTCGGCGACCACTGCATCGCAGCCGGCCTCTTCTGCCTTGCGGGCAAATTTGGACGAGCTTACCACATGCACCACGGTGATGCCGTGCTGTTTCAGGAGGGCTGTCCACGTTTTGGGATTACCCGCTGAAGTGAAAACGATCTTTACTCCCTCTTCGATGATGATCTGTACATGCTTTTCTATATCCGGGTAGAGCAGCGGCAGGTTTACTGCAAAGGGTTTGTCAGTAGCTGCCTTGCATTGCTGTATATGATACCTGAATACATCCGGGTACATGGAGCCTGCCCCGATGATGCCAAGGCCGCCTGCATTGCTGACTGCACTGGCAAGCCGCCAGCCACTGGCCCAGATCATTCCGGCCTGGATGATGGGATAGCGGATGCCGAAGAGACGGGTGAGGCGGTTGGAAAACGAGTTCATGTTTTTGTATGTGGAGTAAAGATAAGTTTATAGTCTTGAGTTGGGAGTTACGAGTTGTGAGTTATGAGTTACGAGTGGGCCGTTGAGGGTGCGTACATCGTACCTCGTACATCGTACCTCCTACCTCGTACATCCTACATCTTACATATAAGTTGTTACTTAACCCATATCCTTTTCTTGTTCTTTGCGGTGGCGGTCCAGCGGGTGATGCTGCGGTGGCGGGAGGTGGTGACGATGTTTTTCCCGGAGGGATGCCAGCTTATTCCCCAGAGATAGTTGGAGCCGTCGGAAGGCGATTGGTGTACTAATGTTCCGTCTTTGTTCCATATCCTGAGTACGTCGCTGGCGGTGGCAAGATATTTTCCATCTGGGCTCCATGCTATACTGCGGTATTCGCCGTTGCTGCTTTTAATAGTCTTGAGCAATTGTCCTTCCTTTGACCAGAAGTGTAATAAACTGGGTACGTTCTCGCCCTCCCAGTTGTGTCCATAATCGCCGACGACAAAAAAGCCGCCGGAGGGATGCCAGCGGGCGCAGAGGATGATGGCTGCCGGGTTGGCATGTTGCATTACACTGAGTGTCTTTCCGGTGGTATCATATATTACGATCTCGAAATTGCCCGCCACGAACTGTGTACCGGAAGGATGCCAATCGAGGGCGAGATAGCCGGTGTAGTCTGTACCCGGCGGATATTTATTAATGGTGCGGATGAGGCGGCCGTTTTTATCCCATATCCTGATCAGTCCGTCCATGCCGCCTACAGCAAGCAGGTTGCCATCGGGATGCCAGCTCATGGCACGGGAGCCGTTGTCTGTGCCGGGAGCACCCGGGCTGTTATCGAGCCAGGTGGTGGTACCGGTCTTTGTATTAATAAGTGCCACATAGCGGGTGACGGTGGCAACGGCGAGTGTGACGGCATCGTTGTTCCAACGCACCACTTGTATGGT
>JAEUVM010000083.1 GCA_016787125.1 Chitinophagaceae bacterium
GTAAATAAAACGAGGCTGGAGAAAGAAGAATTTCAACACGGGGTAACTGAGGATTTGAGTTGCACAGAGAAATCCGAAAAACAATACTCTGTGTTTCTCTGTAACCCGGTAACTCAGTGTTGAAAAATCTTTTCCAGCCAGGCTCTTTTTGATCTTGTGATCTTTAGTTTATGTCCTTACCAGCTTTCAGTTTATCAATCATACTTAGAATGTTATTCTTATTGTTGGTATCCGGGGCAAGTGGTAATGCCTGGTTCATATACTTCAATGCGTTCTTGTAATCACCCAGTGCCGAATATCCTCTTGCCAGTCCCATTAACGTGGTGAATTGGCCGGGGTATTTATCATGGTTCATCTTAAACACATTGAAGGCCTCTTGCGCAAATTTTAGTCCGAGCAACTGTCTTCCGTACTGGTGTACTTCTGTCATACTACCAAAGGGCAATGCTTTTTTCATTACTTCCGCCGCTTCAGCATTGCGGCCGAGTTTCTGCAATACCTGTGCTTTGGTGCTTTGCGCCTGGAAACTTCTGTCCCCGCCAAACGATGGCCCGCTCGCAGAATCGGCCCAAAGCAGGGCTTCATCCAGGTTTACATTCCGCTGTGCACACCATTGGGCAGCCTGGTCCCAGCTTTCCCAGATAAAACCTTTTTCAGTACGCAGCTCACGACGGAATGATTCAAGCTGTGCTTTGATATAATCCACTTCAATGGTAAAGGGAATTGAAAGTTTTTCCCATAATAATGAAACCACAGCACTGTTTTCTTTTTGCTCAGAAAATTCATATTTAAGCCATTCCACACTCTTGTCCAACTGCTGTGGCTTTACTTTTACCCGCAACGCATCTTCTTTATCGCTGTAGTAATAACTACCCCAGGAACTGCTGTTCTTTGAAAAGATAAGGGTGCTTTCGTTGGGGTCGTAGGCAATGAAGAATCCATATTTGCCTGCGGCCAGCGGCTGTCCCTGTATTTTCACATCGGTGGTGAATTCAATAGTGGTATTCTCATTAGCTCCGGCACGCCAGGGTGCGGCTTTTGATGAACCAAAGCCCTGGTCGGTAAAACCGGTGTGTACCAATTGCCCCCAGATCTTTCCTTCCCGGCCCTTTACACCGGGTCGGTCGTAGTGGATGGTAACGTCGGTAAGCCCGATCCTTTCAATTACAGAAGCCTTCTTATTACCGCCGCTGGGCAGTACGGTGAGCGGTATTTGTGAAAAGCCGGAGATAGTACATGCAACGGCAAGCAGTGTGGTAAACATCCTCTTCATATTATTATCTTTTTTTTACCAAGCTAAGTACATTTTGAAGGATGGTAATTACTTTTTTACCAATGATAAACAGGCAGGATGAATAGCCTGGTGCAGGGATATGAGGTAGTCACCCTAAAGTGGTATTTGCCCATCCCGGATATTGCGTAACTTGTACGGTCTTAAATGCTCCCAAAATTCTAAACCAT
>JAEUVM010000084.1 GCA_016787125.1 Chitinophagaceae bacterium
GAGTGAAGTACGCCGCCACTTTGAAGATATGGTCTTCAGCACCATCATCCACCGCAATGCACGCCTCGCCGAAGCCCCCAGCGCCGGCAAACCCGTAATACTCTACGACGCCCAGAGCAAAGGCTCCGTCAACTACCTCAACCTCGCCAAAGAAATATTGCAGAAGAATGATATGACGAAGATCAAGAACGACGAGAGGATACTGGAACTTTGAGTTACGAGTTTTGAGTTGCGAGTAAATACAAACCTACCCTATATGAGAAATTTCAAACAGCTATTGATCTGGCAAAAAGGCTTTCAGATAGCCAAAACCTCTATAGCCTTAGTAAATTCGTTTCCCAAAGAAGAAAAGTATGGTATTTCTTCTCAAATAACCAGGGCAGCTATTTCAATTCCTTCAAATATTGCGGAAGGCAGCAGCAGAAATAGCATGAAAGATTACAAAAGGTACCTGGAAATATCGCTCGGATCATGTTTTGAACTGGAAACCCAGCTACTCATCGCCGAAGCCGTTAACTTTGGCGACAAAGACAAGAGGCAGGAATTATTAAAAGATATTGATGAGGAAGAAAAAATGATCATGAGCTTTATGAACAAACTAAAACTCTAGGAAACCACTCGCAACTCATAACTCAAAACTCGCAGCTATTTTCAGAAGCTGTTAATTTTGGCAATAAAGAAGAACGAACCGAACTATTAAAACAAATCGATGAAGAAGAAAAAATGATCATGAGCTTCATGAACAAACTCAAACTCTAGGAAACCACTCGCAACTCACAACTCAAAACTCGTAACTTCTCTCATAAACAAACTAAAACTTTAGGAAACCACTCGCAACTCATAACTCACAACTCGTAACTTCTCTCATGAACAACCTAAAACTATAGGAAACCACTCGCAACTCAAAACTCACAACTCGTAACTCAAGACTCACAACTTCCCTCATGACCAACCCCAAACAAAATAAAGAACTCCTCGGAAAAGGCATCCGCTCATTATTACAGAATATCGACGCCGACCTCAAGACCACCACCGGCAACCTCAAAAGCACCGTGGTGGAAAATGTAACCGGCATCAGCCGTATCCCCGTAGCCGATATAGAAGCCAATCCCAAGCAGCCCCGCCGTGATTTTGACGAGGCCTCATTACAGGAACTGGCCGCTTCCATCAAGCTGCATGATATCATCCAGCCGGTAACCGTATCACGACTCGCCACGGGAAAGTATCGCCTCATATCCGGAGAAAGAAGATTGCGGGCAGCAAAGATGGCCGGGTTAAAAGATTTACCCGCCTACATCCGCCAGGCCAATGATGCCGAACTGCTCGAACTGGCCCTGCTGGAAAACCTGCAGCGGCAAGACCTCAACGCCATGGAAGTAGCCCTCAGCTATAAACGGATGATGGAGGAACTCGACCATACACAGGAACAGGTGGCCGAACGCATGGGTAAAGACCGCAGCACCGTGGCCAACTTTATCCGCCTGCTGAAACTGCCACCCGATATCCAACTCGCCGTGCGCAATGGCGAATTATCCATGGGTCATGCAAGGGCGCTGATCAATGTGGACACTATTGATAAACAACTCTACATTTTCAAAGAGATAAAAAACAAAGCGCTGTCCGTACGGCAGACAGAAGCACTGGTAAGAACACTGTATAAAGAAGAAGGCGCTGTTAAAAAAACCGCAAAAAGTCAGCTTTCATCTCCATATCAGCGAATAGAAGATAAATTAGCATCGCATTTCAGCACCAGGGTAAAACTCAAACACAGCCGCAATGGCAGCGGACAGATCATATTTGATTATTACTCCGCCGAAGAACTGAATAAATTACTCAGCATGCTGAATGCACCATTGGATTAATAAACCGGCACGAACGCAAACGATGCTAAAAAGATTACAACAACATTCGATAAAGATCCTGCTCTTCTCAGCCGCCCTGTTGTGCATGGCCATAACGGCGCAGGCACAAAAGCGGACAAAGCCTGTTGTAAGTCTATCCGACACTGCCGCACCCGCCACCCCCAAAACACCGATGAACCGGTACGATTCGGCCATGCTGGCACATAGTCCGAAAAAAGCCGCCTTCCGTTCCGCTGTATTGCCGGGCTGGGGACAGATCTACAACAAAAAATACTGGAAACTCCCCATCGTATATGGAGCATTGGGCACCTGCGCCGTGGTATTTACTTATAATTTAAAATGGTATCGCAGAACAAGATATGCCTACGCAGTTCTCTATACCAAAGATGTGGCTAATTACGGCAATGTAAACCCGAAACTTAAAGTGTTTGTTGACAACAACCAACTAGAGACCTTACGATACTACCGGAATCAATACCGAAGGGATATTGACTATTCAGCCCTGTTCTTCCTCCTCCTCTGGGGACTGAACGTGGTCGATGCCACCGTAGATGCACACCTCAAAAGCTTTGATGTAAGCCCCGACCTCAGCCTGCACTTCAAACCCGGCTACAGCGAACTCGCCAAAACAAACGGACTCAGTATCGTACTCAAGATCGGTAAGTAAAAATCCGTGCCAGCAGGTACGCCTCCCGCCCATTTAATATTTACATTTGAACAACTAAACAGCAACTATGCGCATTGCATTAATAGGCTATGGTAAAATGGGAAAAGCGATCGAAGAGATCGCCCTCCGCCGCGGCCATGAAATAGTACTCACCATCGATCAGCCCAACCTGCACGACTTCACCAAAGAAACCCTGGCCAAAGCCGACGCCGCTATCGAATTTACCAGTCCGCACAGCGCACCCGCCAACGTTCGCCAATGCCTCCAATGGGGCATACCACTCGTATGCGGCTCCACCGGGTGGACAGATCAGCTCGATGAAATAAAACAACTATGCACCACCACCAACGGCGCCCTCATCTACTCCAGCAACTTCAGCGTGGGCGTAAATATCTTCTTTGAAGTAAATAAAAAACTCGCCGCCCTCATGGCGCCTCATTCCGAATATGAAGTGATACTGGAAGAAACCCACCACACCCAAAAAAAAGATGCCCCCAGCGGTACCGCCATCTCCCTCGCCGAACAGGTGCTGGAACGAATGCCCCGCAAAAAACAATGGGTAAACGAACTCAGCGATAATCCCGACGACCTCGAGATCATCTCCCAGCGTATAGACCTCGCCCCCGGCACACACAGCGTGAAGTACTCCTGCGCCATCGATACCATCGAGATCATCCACACTGCCCACAACCGCACCGGCTTTGCCACCGGCGCCGTACTGGCAGCAGAATTCATAAAGGACAAAAAAGGTTTCTTCACCATGAAAGAAGTGCTGGGTTTATAAACTGCCATGAAAAAATTCGCACTGGTCATAACCACCTTCCTCTTCCTCATCACCACTCAGGCACAGATGAACCTCGACAGCCTGCGGGCCGTGATCAATACCGGCGACAACTACAAAGACCAGATCAATGCCTCCATCAAACTGGTCGAAAACTTTCAACTCAGGAATTTTGATTCCACCATCATTGAAGGTGATAAAGCCCTGAAATTGGCCCGCAAAAACACCGACTCCATCAGCGTGGCCGAATTGAAAAGACATATCGGCGTGGCCAGCTATTTCAAAGGCAAATACGATGTGGCCGCCGCCAACTTTTTTGAATCCATCTCCATACTGGAAAAAGCCAACGAGAAGAAAAAACTGGCGCCCGT
>JAEUVM010000294.1 GCA_016787125.1 Chitinophagaceae bacterium
TCAAATTTCCATTGCAGGTAATCGGCATAGGTGTAGGAAACCGACGGATCGGGTTCTTCCACCTTACTGTAGCTGTCATCGTCCACATTATAAATTGTGAGTTTTCCCATGTTGTTTTCATTTTACGGGTTAAACAATAAAATTATAATGCTCAAGATGATCAGGTTGCCGGGTTTACACCAGCGGACTTTTATTGGCGCCTCTTCTTACATATTCACCCCAGGTAAGGTTGTCTTCGCCTTCCTTACATTCCAATGCTTTTTCGATGGCGTAAGTGGCGGCTGTTTCAACCACCCAGTCAAAGTTTTCCTGTCCCACACTGGCAAGATCAGCATCGGGGGCAGGATTACAGAAGTCAATGGCATACGGTACACCATCCCGTACGGCAAGCTCAACGGTATTGAAATCGTAGCCAAGGTATTTGTTGATGCGCAATACGATGTCGGTCATTTGCTGCAGGCGCTCGGCAGAGGGTTTGAAGTCGGCCACATATCGCAGGTGATGCGGGTTGCGTGGTTCGTACGACATGATGCGGACGTATTTGCCACCTATGCAATAGCAGCGGTAGTATTCGGTAAAAACAATTTCTTCCTGGAAAAGCATTACGAGTTGTCCTGTTTCGGCATGTTTGGCAAAGAAATCTTCTTTGCTGTCGAGCCGGTACACATTTTTCCAGCCACCACCTGCAAATGGTTTCATATACACCGGAAAGCCGGTATAACTGAAAATGCTGTCCCAGTCAAGCGGGAAGGCAAGGTTGCTGAACGATTCATTGGATGTATCATCCGGCAGATCCCTTGAAGGGATGATGGCTGTTTTAGGAACAGGCACCCCGATCTTTGTCATCAGGCAGTTGTTGAAATATTTATCATCGGCGCTCCACCAGAAGGGGTTGTTGATAACGGCGGTACCTGTTACGGCGGCATTCTTCAGCCAGGTGCGGTAGAAGGGCACATCCTGCGAGATGCGGTCGAGTATCACGGTATAGCCGCTGAATTCTCCCTGCAATGCTTTTTCTATCCTGACAGGTTCTGCCACGATGCCAGGTACATTTTTACTGTTAACTCTTGCTACGAATGCTTCGGGAAAAGACCGTTCTTTTCCATGCAGGATGCCGATTTTCTTCATAATCTGGTTTTAGTTCGATTAATAATAAAGAAGCCCTTGAACGGGCAGTTAAATTTATTTTTTCAAAATCAATTTAGCAAATAAACAGTTTGCTTCAGCTATTCTGTTTAAATATTGTGTGCCCAGGTTATTATTACGGTGAAATTGCTATTTTTGAAACCATGCAAAAAGCGGCCCCTGCATCCGTTATTCTTACTGAAAAAACCTCCCTCCATTCTTCTTTTCTCGACAGGGAAGTGATGATCGACTTCTTTCAGCCGGCCTCCGTTCCGGAAGGTACTCCGCTCAGTCTTTTGCTGATCAACGATGGACAGGATATGGAAAAAATGAATTTCCATGCCATATTGGAAGAACTGTACCAGGCACAGGAAATAGAACCATTGCTTTTTGCTGCCATTCATTGCGGGGCCGACAGGAAAATGGAATACGGTACACAAAACCAGGCAGACTATAAAGGCCGGGGCGCCAAAGCTCCTTTATATACTTCTTTCATCTTTGATGAACTGCTGCCTTTTATCCGCAAGCACCAGGGTATTGCTTCTTTCCGGGAAAAAGCCTTTGCCGGTTTTTCACTGGGTGCCCTCAGTGCACTGGATATTGTGTGGAATCGCCCCGGTGAATTTACCCGTGCCGGTCTTTTTTCAGGTTCCTTCTGGTGGCGGAGTCTTGACCAGCACGATGAAAGCTATGATGACGATAAACACCGTATTATACACCAGGAAATAAGAATGGGTAAATTCGCCCCCTGGCTGAAATTCTTCTTCCAGTGCGGCAACCTCGACGAAACGAAAGACCGCAACAAAAACGGCATCATCGATTCAATTGATGATACGCTTGACCTCATCAATGAGCTGGAAAAAAAAGGGTACGACCGCACACATGCCATTGAGTATCTCGAATATGCCGATGGCCACCACGATGTGTTTACCTGGGGCAGGGCCATGCCTGAATTCCTTAAATGGGGTTGGGGGGTGAATAAGATAGTCTGACCAGCTTTTCTTCAACACAGGGATACAGAGTAAAGGAGTAACACAGAGGAATGCCCCTCGGTGTATTTCTCTGTGCAACTCAAAAACTCAGTACCTCTGTGTTGAAAATTCCTTTCATCAATTCATAAAAAAAAATCCCGGTCGTAATGACCGGGATTTTAAATATGTGTGTGGTTTTAAGGCTTAGTTGAACAGGTAACGAAGACCCATCTGCATATAGTAGGTAGATGTAGTACCTACGTTATCGCGGAAGGTGCGGCTGATAAGCTGACCTCTGTCGGTGGCAAGCCAGAATTCAGGCCTTACTGTACCGCCGGGCACCAGGTTGTTCTGGTTTCTCGGAACGAGGATACCGCTGTTGTTTACAGCCTTAACCTTGCCCCAGCTTGGGTTGATCAGGTTTCCTACGTTGAAGATGTCGAGGCTGAACTGCAGGGTGTTTTTGCTCTTACCGATGTTGGTAAAGATATCCTGCATGATGCGGAAGTCAACCTGGTTTCTCCACGGAATCTGTGCGCCGTTTCTTTCAGCATACTGTCCTTTGTGTGCACGCAGGTATTTGTCCTGCTCGATGTAAGCAAAGAACAGGTCGCTTTGCTGCTGCGGAGTATAAGTGATACCGTTAACGGTTTGTGCCTGGAAAGTGATCTCAGATGCATTCTTAGGAATGTAGATCGGATCGGCACTGGTACCATCCCTGTTGAAGTCGGCACTGTATACATAAGTGAAGCGGCCGGCAATTGCTCCTTCATAGAAGAGGGATACAGTGGTGGCAAGGTGCTTCAGGTATTCTTTTCTGTAGGTAAGTGCTGCAACAACCCTGTCTGGCACCACGAAACCGGCGTAAGACATATTGGGATAGTTGGCGCCATTTACTGACTGGATCAGGCTCCAGGTATTGAAGGGCTGGTCGCCATTTCCATCAAACAGACCGTTGGAAACAGATTTGGTGTAGGCCACAAAACCGGAGAAGCCTTTTTTGAATTGCTTTTCGAGGCGGATAGTGGCAGAACCATAATGACCTCTCTTCTCGTTGCCGGTAAGGATCATAGAGAAGGCAGTGGTACCGGTGGCGCTGGGCACCAGGATGCCGGGGCCGCCGCTGGTCAGTTTGTTGATGTATTTCTGTGCGTTTGCTACAGGGTAAATCAGCCTGTTGTCAGGATAACCATTTACGTTGAGGGCTGAAGGAGCAGCCAGGTTGATATTTTTTGAATAAATAACCCTGTAATCCCTGTTGTAGATCAGTTCCAGTGTACCGATGATGCCGCCGGGAAGTTTTACATCAATAGCGAGGCTTGACTTCCATGACTGGGGCATTTTGAAATCTTCGGAGAAAGCGGTAACGGTAGAAGGCATTGTGGTGCCGGGTGTGGGCGGAGTTGCAGGTCTGTAAGCACCGGGATCAGGATTGAACACACCTGGTGTATTAGCAGTACCATTGAAAGACTGAGTGATCTGGAGCATACCAGAGTTGCCCGCCTGACCTACGATCCAAACATAAGGCACACGGCCGGTGAAGATACCTGTACCACCGCGGATCTGGAGTGAACGGTCGCCGTACAGATCCCAGTTGAAACCAAAGCGGGGAGAGAACAGCACCCTTTCTTTGGGGAGGGAACCGGTGCTCACTTTCTGGCCGTTGGCAAAAGTGAGGCCTGATACCAGCGGGTTGTCTTTTACTTCAGCCACATCCGGGTAAGCGGAGCGGTCAGCTCTCAGGCCCCAGGTCATACGGAAGCGTTTGTTCAGTGTGATCTCGTCCTGGATAAAGGCAGAGTACTGGGCAAACTTGAAGCTGGGGAATGCCTGTGAGTAATCTTTTTTCAGTGAATAAGTATAGGCGAAGTCGTTTGGCTTAACACCGTTTACGAAATCGGCCCATGAATTATAACGGTAGTAGCTGGCACCGAGCGGCTGGAAACCATTGATTGTTGTGGTGAAATCAGCCTGCAGACCGAGCAGGAAATTATGCTTGCCAAGGGAGTAAGTGAGGTTGTCTACGAAAGAGTAGATCTTCACGTCCCGCAGGTTGCCAAAGGTGAACGGCTCATATCCGAATGTGGTGAAAGCAGTTCCGTCTTTAAAAATATCCACCAGCGGGAAAGTCTTACTGTCAGAACTCCGGGGCTCATTCTGGTTGTTGTAAGAAGCCCTGAGGGTGTTTGACAATTTAGAATTGAAAGTGGTATTCAATTCAGCCGCGATGGAATAGAAGTTATAATCCTGGTAATAGTTTGAATTTTTGAAATGCAGAGAGTTCAGGGCAGTTGCTTCACTGCGGCCTGTACCAAAGGGAGGGTTGGAGATACCGGTGCTGCCGAAAGAAGTACTCAGGATGGCAGGGTCGCTGCTCTCTACCTGGTTGTAGCGAAGGCTGAGTTTGTTCTTGGGGCTGATATTCCAGTCAATACGGGCGAGGATCTTTTGTTTGTCACCTTTCAGGTCGTAATTATCATACGGGCCTGTTTCATACCCATACTTGCTTAAGAGAAATGCACTGATGTCGTTCAGTTCAGTTTGTGTGGGACGGGCAATGTTGTTGGCGCTTCCGAAAGCATTAGAAGGAGAAGAAGCGAGTTTTGTTTGTCCAGGAGTGGTGGTCTTTTCTGTTTCAAAGTTGAAGAAATAGAAAAGTTTATTCTTGATGATGGGGCCACCGAAACGGAAACCATATTGGTTGAACTGTAATTTCTGGCGGATAAATGTGGCATCTTCCACTTTATCACCCTGGAGTTTTTCATTTCTCCAGTAAGAATATACTGATCCTGAAACAGTGTTGGTGCCGGAGCGGGTTACTGCGTTCAGGGCGCTTCCGATAAAACCAGATTGACGTACATCAAACGGGGTGATGTTTACAGAGATCTCTTCAATGGCATCCAGGGAAATGGGTGAACCCTGTGCAGGGAGGTTTGCACCGATACCGAATGTATTATTGAAATCTGATCCGTCTACAGTGATGTTGTTCTGGCGTGAGTTACCACCGCCCACAGCAGCGCCGTTGGCCTGTGGTGTCAGTCTCGACAAATCGTTTATACTGCGGCTGATGCTGGGCAATGTAGTTATTTCCCTGCGGCCTACGTTGGTTACTGCACCTGTACGGTTGGCATTCAGTATCTGGTTGCGGGTACGGGCACCTGTGGTCACCACCACATTTTCAAGGGTGGCTTCGTTTTTGGTCAATGTGGGGGTGAGTTGGAATGACTCAGCCAGCTGCAGGTACACATCTTCAATTTTTTCCACCTTATAACCCACAAAGGTTATTTCGATGAGATATGGGCCACCCACACGCATGTTCTGGATGCTGAATACACCGCCGGCGCGGGTGGTGGTGGCATACTTGGTTCCGGAAGGAAGGTGTGTGGCTACAACCGTAGCGCCTGCAAGGGGCTCATCTGTTGTGCTTTTCACGGAACCACCGATCGCAGAAGTGGTTATCTGGGCGAACAGGGAAGAACCGGCCACAAAGGCTAATAAAAACAAAAAGAGTATTCTCTTAAGCATAAAGATTGGTTTTCGGTTGCAAAGAAAGGGAATATTTCCAAATTAAATATAGTCAAATAATTAACATCCTGCCGTTGAGAGATAAGGCTTTATAAATGACAATCACCACCCTTGTTCCGCTGCCCGCCGTCAGGGCATTTCCCCCCGATCTCACCCCCTCCGGGCCATTGGCATATTCAGGCCCTGATGAATACCCGATTTCAGACCCCGATGCAGTAATTTTGCCAAAAAACACCCCGATGTTCGATTCTATTGAAAGTGCTATACAAGATATTAAACGTGGAAAACTGGTTGTGGTTGCCGACGACGAAGACCGTGAAAATGAGGGCGATTTTGTGACCGCCGCCCGGAATGTAACCCCCGAAGTGATCAATTTTATGAGCAAACACGGCCGCGGCCTTATTTGCGCAGCCCTTCCGGAAGAGCGTTGCGATGAACTGGGGCTGGAACTGATGGTCAATAACAATACGGCCCTGCATGAGACCGCCTTTACCGTATCTGTCGACCTGCTTGGCCATGGATGCACCACCGGCATTTCGGCTGCCGACCGCTCGAAGACCATCCAGGCCCTGATCAGTCCGCTGACAAAATCCTCAGACCTTGGCCGGCCCGGTCATATTTTTCCCCTCCGGGCTAAAAAAGGCGGGGTGCTCCGAAGGGCCGGGCATACGGAAGCCGCTGTCGACCTGGCCCGCCTGGCCGGTTTTGAACCCGGCGGCGTGCTGGTGGAGATCATGAACGAGGACGGCTCAATGGCACGATTGCCCCAACTGATCGAAGTGGCCCGCAAATTCGACTTCAAGATCATTTCCATTAAAGACCTGATCGAGTACCGCATTCAAAGTGACTCGCTGGTGGAGGAAGTGGTGCGGGTGAACATGCCGACCAAATACGGCAATTTCAAACTGGTGGCTTTCCAGGAAAAGAATTCTGCCAACGAACACCTGGCATTGCTGAAAGGTGAATGGCAAAAGGATGAGCCGGTACTTACCCGTGTGCATTCCTCCTGCTTTACCGGTGATATTCTCGGGTCCCTCCGCTGCGATTGCGGCGAGCAACTGCAAAAAGCCATGCAAATGGTGGAAAAGGAAGGGAAAGGCGCCATATTATATATGAACCAGGAAGGCCGTGGTATCGGTCTGCTCAATAAATTAAAGGCCTACCAGCTACAGGAGCAGGGCATGGATACCGTGGAAGCCAATTTGCACCTTGGTTTTAAAATGGATCAGCGTGATTATGGTATCGGTGCACAGATGCTCCGTCATTTAGGCATTACCAAATTGCGCCTTATGACCAACAATCCCAAGAAGAGGGTGGGGCTGATCGGCTACGGACTTGAAATAGTGGAGAATATTCCGATCGAGATCAATGCGAATCCCTATAATATTAAATACCTCGAGGCTAAGAGGGATAAGATGGGGCATGAGATTATGGAGGAATAGTTTTTAGTTACGAGTTATGAGTTGTGAGTTACGAGTGGTGGCTTATAGATTGGAACTTTCTACTCGTAACTCACAACTCATAACTCGTAACTCGAAACTCAAAATCCTGGCAGAAAATGATAATAAGCTTTATGAGTAAACTAAAACTATAGGAGACTACTCGTAACTCACAGCTAATTCCCCACTGGCTTCGGTTCTTCTTCTTTCTTTGCTTCGGGTTTTTGTTCGGTGGACGGAGCTTGAGCTGGTTTTCTTTTTTTGCGGTTGAAAAATTCTCTCAGGTTGTCGAAATCCCTGCGGTAAGAAATATTGGCACCGATGCGGTTGGCTTTGGCGGAGCCGCCGGTACCGGAGCCGAGATAGTCTGCATTTTCCCGGTAGAAGAAGGATACCCGCATAGAGCCGCTTTCATTGATCAGCCATTCCATCATTACGTCTTTCAGGAAAAGAAAACTTTGCTGTGTGGTGCCGGCACTTTGCTGCAGGGCTGCATCGAAACCACCTCCGGCTGTTATTATAAAACGGTTGTTGAAGAAGGAACGGCCGATAGAGAAGTTCACATTGCTGCCTATATTCAAGGCAGTGGGATTGTTGGGGTCGATAATACCCCTGTCATAAAACGAGGTGTTCAGGTTGATCTTGTACTTTTCACTTTTCAGCAGGTTGCTCAGTATTTTGTTGATCTGGTCGCTGAGGACATTCAGCAAGATGCCCGATATGGTACCAAGCCCAATACCGCTGCTGGTAACATCTCCTGCCAGTTCGCTGGGCGCAAAGCTGTTGAATACGATCAGGTAAGTAACCTGGCGGTTCAGTTCATTGGTGTTGCGTTGCATTTGCTGCAGCACAAGTGCCAGTTCGGGGTTGGTGACGGCCACACTGGTGGAGGGGAAGTCGAGCGAAAATTCTATTTGTGGTTTAAACAGTTTATCAGTCAGTTTTGCCACTACAAATACTTCGCCGCGGGCATTGGAAGTATTTTGTGTGGTGGAAACCAAGTTGGCCAGCGGGGCAAAACTTACATTCTCTGCCTTGTACTGTGCTTCAAATTTGATATTGGCATCATAGGGATCGCCATTCCATTCTATATAGTTCTCTGAACCCCGCAGTTCAAACGGTTTTTTAAAGAAGGACTGAAAGGTGAAGTCGTATTTACCCTGAGTTATATCAAAGCGTCCACGCAATGAAAGCGGCTCTGATGTACCGGAGCGGATATTGAGGTTGCCCGAACCGCGGCCGTTGATTTCGTCACCGGTCAGTTCATCCAGCACCACCCGCACATTCACCATCGGGTTGGCCGTTACATCCACATCATATATGATGCTGGTGGCTGTTTTCTGTACATCGCTGTCGTTCATTTCCCGTCCGTATTTTCTCTCCACAAGGAAGTCGGCTATCCCTGTCTCACGGCTGGAAAAAGAAGGAAGGGTGATGTTACTGCTGTCTTTTGCAGAGGCAAAAGCATCGATCTTCATGTACATACCCGATTGCGGGCCGGCCAGTGTAAGGGAGCCTGTTCCTTTTACATTGCCATAAAACTGTTTGTTGTCTTTGTAAGTAGTGTTAAGCAGTTGTACCGGTTTGTTGAAATTTTCATTATCGCCTGAATTGGGTTTTTTGGTGGATATGTCCAGTGCATAGAACATATTCTTGAATGATTCATGTTCAATGCCGCCGCTCAGGTAGATGGGGTTTTTGGTCACCACATCTGTCAATACAATACCATCGAGGTTGATCTCGGTGGGTTTCAGTTCTATCTCTGTATCATTTATTTTATAAAAACACTGGGTAAACACCACCCGAAGGCCGGCATCCCGCAGTTTGCCTTTGCCGGTTACGGTAAGCTGATCAAATGCGCCTTGCAGGTTCACATCACCCGTCAGGAATCCCTGCATATCGGTAAAGAGGGCGCCCAGGAAACGTTCCAGTATACTGATCGGGTATTCTTTGGCATTAATGACGATCTTGTTATTACGGGCAAGGTTTTTATCCCCGATAAAAACAGTGCCATTGAATGCCAATGCATTTTCCTGGTTCAGGGTGCCGCCTTTGAAGCGAAGTGTTTTTGTAAGCTTATCATACTCCAGCGATGTTTTGATCTGCCCGAGTGAATCGTTATCCAGCCGGAAGAATTCTGTCTGCAGGTCGTCTGATTTAATGTTCAGGTCACCCGTTGGGTCTTGCACCATGATGTTTCCGGAAAGCAAACCTTCCACCCGATTCTTTGGCATGAAGTACGGCGCAAAGTCGCCCAGGTTTATTTTCGTCAGTTCCACTTTCAGGTCATTCCAGTTGCCGGCACCGGGTTGTGTACGCAATGATATTCGTTGGTCACCTTCACTTAGCACCAGCAAACCACTGGCCGGGCTTCGGCTGCGGAATACGAGTTCACCTGATTCGTCGATGGTCCATAATTTACCATTGATGGTGAAATTGGATGGCTCAAATTCGATCTTTACACCATCCTGGTAGGTAAGCACCAGGGCATGCAGATCAGCTTTTTCCACTGTTTGGTTGGCGCCGGTGAGTATTTCCACCCTTGATGAATCATTCCTGGCGCTGATCCGGAAGTTGGCCAGCGGAATATTGAGACTGTCATTAAGATGAATGTTGCGGGTGTTGCCGGTAAGCACCAGGCTGTCGGCATTTCCATTCGCTTCCACCCTTACACTGTCGAAATTATATTGCCTGAACCGGAACTGTGGTATATCGGCTGTAACGCTGAACTTATTTTCCGCCAGGTTTATGCCGCCCTGGAAGCGGCTGTTGCTGATGCCCGATATATCGGGACTGGCAAACAGCTTCAGCAGTTCATCTGCATAATAAGTGGTGATGTCGAAACGGATATTCTGGCTCTTCGGATAGGTTTTTGGTGCAGCGATATAAGCGGGATAATATTTATGCAGGAAATATAAAAAAGCATTGGGCAGGTCTTTTATGTTGAATTCACCTTCGACCTTTGCTTTAAATTCATTCGATTCTGCGGTCAGTGTTTTGATACCATCTGTGTAGGAAGAAGTAAGTACCAGCGAATCAAAAGGCAGTAAAGTACCGTTACGCTGCAGTTCAGCGTTGGAGATACGGGCATAACCAAGAAAGTTGTCGAGTGTGCTGCTGGTAAAATTGAAGTTCAGTTTGCCTTTAAAGGTAACTGAATCTTTCAGCAGCTTCAGGTTTCGCAGGTTGGCATGATTGACATCTGCCACCAGGTCAAATCGGGGTGTTTCTCCATTGAAATCTATCACTCCGTTCAGGTCGAGGTCTGCATTCTTATCCCGCATGGAAGCAAGTCCTTCAAACAGCTTTTTATTCAGTTGTCCTTTTACCGTTATATTCTCATACCGGTAGTTATTATAATCAACAAAGCGGACGGTTCCATCTATAAAGGTGTTACGGCTTTTTTCATTGAATCCTTTTCCTTTGAGTGTGCCGGTAAGTGAGATAGCGCCGATTTTTTTGTCGCCTAAAAACTGGCCGAGCTGAAAATTATTGGTGGCAATGGTGCCGGAATAAACGGCATCCTGTCCTTTTGGCAGCTTCATGTTGATGTCGCTGGTAAGGGTGCCGAGGTTTGTCTCGATGGTGCCGTATGTTACAAAGTCGCGGATGAACCCGGTGAAACTTCCTTTGAAATTCACATACCGGATATTGCGCAGGTCAGGATTTGTGATCCGCCGGATGGCAGGTACTATCGTTACAGCATCGCTGTAGGTGGTGCGGAAATCATTTGCCTTGAAATCGATAAAGGTCTGGTTGATGTCGGGCAGGCCCGTCATACTGATATCTCCGTTGAGTATGGTGCTGTTGCCGGCCTGTACCACCATTTCGCGGCCCACCAGGTCGCTTACCGTACCTCTGATCTTTCCTTTCAGTGTGATCTTTTTCTTCCAGGTGGCAAGGGCGGGGGCAAAGAGGGCGATATCGTCACTGTCAACATACGAGTCGTCAAAAACGGCGGCGAGTTTTACCCGGTTAATAAAATAGCCAAGATCTTTCATATCGTCGTACGACATGGAGAAGTAGTGTTTCAGCACACTCCTGTTGGTGGCCAGGTCCATATTGGCAAAGGCCATTCCCTGCGGCGTCATTGTTACATCGGCGATAAGATTTTTTACTTCCAGTCCGCTTCTTTCTTTTGCTGTCAGTTTTAGTTTGGAAAAAATGGTGTCACCTTCAAAGCGGCTGCTGTTTAAGTCTGCGTTGATATTAGTGAAAAGGATATGCTTTCCGTCAAAGTGGGCAAAAGGCTCACGGTTGGTTTCTTTATCGGTGCTGAAGGTGCCATTTACGATCTTCATATCGCCGATGCGGAAGATGGTTTTTCCCTTATTCCAGGATACGGCCGTGCGCAGTTCTTCTGCCACATCATTGATGGTGAGGGTGTCTTTAGGTTTTCGTCCGCCATAATTGCGTAATGCCACCACCGGTTCTAAAACCAGCAGTTTGTTTACATCAAAGATGTTTCCCGAAAGGCTTAGTTTGTCAGCATCCAGGTCGAGCGACTTTAGCTTTATAGTCATATCAGCCCCAAGCCACTGATCTTTTTTCAGGAAGGTCACGTTTTTCATCTCCACCTTTTTCAGGTTCAGTTTCAGCCCTGCCTTTTTCTTTTTGGCGGTATCGGATGGGGACGAGAAATAATCAAATAAAAACTGCTGGCTCCATACGGAGTCGGTGCGCTGGAATTTGATCAGGGCATCTTCCAGGCCAATGTATTTCAGGTCAGCTTCTTTTTTCATGAAAAACCAGTCGGTAATGCGCACTTGCATATCACCGGCATACAGGAGGGTATCGCCTTTCTGGTCTTCGATAAGGATACCTTCGAGGTGCATTTTGTTGAAGAGGGAGAAGCTTACGTGCCGGATGCTGATCTTGGTTTGCAGGTCGCGGGAGAGACGTTTGGTAACCTGGCGGCCTATCCAGTTTTGACCGAAGGGTGTTTGAATAAAAATATACAACGCCACCAACAGGAAGAGCAGGGTGAGAAAGAACCACTTTAATATTTTGAAAAAGCGCTTCAGGTCCGGTTGATTTAGGTGTAAAAGTATGCAATCGAATCCTTTAGGCAAATTCAGTACCAATAATATGGATGAATGAAAGGCCCCGGCATACGAATGGCATATTTCCTAACTTGTAGCAAATTTTCCGGCATGAAAAAACTACTGCTGTTGCTGTCCCTTTTTTTTCTTAACAAAACTTTTTCCCAGACAAATCCCACTGG
>JAEUVM010000296.1 GCA_016787125.1 Chitinophagaceae bacterium
ATTCATAGCGGTAGTAAGACAACGCATTGTCGTACGTGCCTCCGGCGGTATTCATAACTGCCGGCACCACGCCGTTAACGGGATTGATCGAGGGAACCTGTGCACGGGACGAAAACGAAATGGCCAGGAAAACAGCCATCAAAGACAGGGTAATCCTTCTTCTCATAAGCATGAGTTTTATGGTTAACAAATAATACCTATACCGGGAACGGGTAAACAGGTGGTTTCCGGGATATTTGACTTGCTACTTAAAAGAGGAATTAACCAGAAATGAATTGATTATAAATCAGGAGCTAAGGTAAATAGAAGATTTGGCTTACAAAATATTATTTTCACTTTCCCCGCTTTTCAGGGGCTAAAACCGCCCGCAAAAAAACGCAGCCCTTTCCCTTTTACTAACTGCTATCAATATCCAGATTGGATCCGGGCAGGCTGCCTCAAATACCCTCACCTGATTTATCTGGTGTAAAAGTACCGGACGGGCAGGAACACGACAATACCACAAACGGGGGATTAGCCTACCCAAAAGCGGTTATATGTCAAATGACATTTTGTAGTCCACGTTCACTTTCCCACGGGAAATATCATTCAGTTTTCCCTTGAGCAATTTACGTTTGAGCGGAGAAATATGATCAATAAAAAGTTTCCCTTCAATATGATCATATTCATGCAGGATTATCCTGGCAGAAAGACCGTTGAAAGTGCTGGTATGGGGCTGAAAGTTTTCGTCAACATAAGAAAGCGTAACCGTTTCATGACGGCGGATATCTTCCCGTATTTTGGGAATACTTAGACACCCCTCATTATACAACCATTCTTCGCCATCCAGTTCTTTTATCTGTGCATTGATAAATACAGAACGAATGCCCTCATCACCCGGGTACTCAGCCTTTTCCTGCTCATTCATATTATTGAACATTTGCAGCGAATCCACCACAAACAGGCGGATATCCCTGTTTACCTGCGGTGCGGCCAGTCCTACCCCGCTGCTGGCATACATAGTTTCCCACATATCAGCAATAAATGCCTGTAATCCGGGATAGTCTGGAGTAATATCCGTGGCTACTTTCCGGAGTACCGGGTTTCCGTATGCAATGATGGGAAGTATCAATTTTATCGGGTTATGGGTTTGTGTGATTTTTGCCGTGCAAAGTTATCGCCCGGCAGTCATTTAACCAATTAAAGGGCAAGGAAGCGTGTTGTAAATCAATCAGCTTATTGAACGGAGGTAGTCCTGCAGGAGAATAGTGGCTGCTATTTCATCTACAAAAGCCTTATTGCGGCGGTCTTTTTTCTTCATCCCCATTTCCAGCATGGCATCTTTGGCCATTTTTGAAGTATAGCGTTCGTCCACTTTTTTCACCGGCATGTTGGGGAAATGTTTTGCCAGGTCTTTGATGCACCGCTCCACCAGCGGGGTGGCATGGGTGTCGGTGTCATCCCAGTTCTTAGGTTCCCCGATGATAATTAGCTCCACGGTTTCCTTTGAGAAATAATCTTTCAGAAAGGGAATCAGTTGCTTCGACTCTACGGTGGTGAGCCCGGTGGCAATGATCTGCAGAGGGTCGGTAACGGCAATACCGGTTCGTTTTAAGCCATAATCAATAGAAAGGATTCTTGCCAACTGGATTGTTTATATAGATTAACGATTCAGGAAAAGGTCGGCTATCACAAAGATGGCAAAAACCACCGAGGCAATTCCATTGGCTGTCATAAAAGCGAGGTTTACCCTGCGAAGATCGTTGGGCTTCACCACGGAATGCTGATACCCCAGCATCAAAATAAAAATAGCTGCCCCGATCCAGTACAACCAGCCAAACTGCCCGTAATACCCGGCATAGATAACGGCAGTTGCGCTCAACAAATGCAGCAGTTCTGAAACCCTAAGTGCTTTTGCCTTACCCAGCCAGGCCGGTATCGAGTATAACTTATTCTCTTTATCAAACTCCTCATCCTGCAAGGCATAGATGATATCAAAACCGCTTACCCAAAAAAGCACGGCCAGTGAAAAAAGGATGGGCAGCAGGGCAAACATACCCGTCACTGCCAGGTAAGCCCCGATCGGCGCCAGCGCCAGGCCTACTCCAAGTATCAAATGACACAATGGGGTAAACCGTTTGGTATAACTATAGCCTAACACTACTGCCAACGCCACCGGCGACAAATAAAAACAAAGCCGGTTGATAAAATAGGTGCAAACAACAAACAGCAATGAGGAGATAATAGTAAAAAGCAACGCATTGGCAGGTGTGATAATGCCTTTGGGAATTTCCCTCACGGCCGTTCTTGGGTTCCTTGCATCATACTGCCGGTCGAGGTAGCGGTTAAAGGCCATGGCAGCGCTTCGGATGAAGATCATGCATCCGATCACAAATGCAAGCCGCACCAACAAAACTGAAAAACTTGTTGGAGGATACATAAAGCCGATGACCCTCGAAGCATGCACTTCATAACCCTCAATGCAACAAAAACTCTCATTTTTTAAATATTGCCGGATAAGATTGGATGCCGGAATAAAAAAACCAATCAGCGCAAAGGGCATTGCGAAGATGGTGTGGGAAAATTTTATCAGGCTTAAATAGCTTCTTACTTTACTCATGCAATCTTAAATACACAATATGAAATATTAAATCCTTCTTCTTACCAGTTCCCACAGCACCACTCCTGCCGCCGTGGCAATATTCAGCGAATGTTTCATACCCAGTTGCGGAATTTCAAGACAACCATCACAAAGGGAAATGGTGGACTGTTCCACCCCGGTTACTTCATTGCCAAAAACGACTGCGATTTTTTCCGAGTGGTCAAAATCAATTGCATTGAGTTTAAAACTTCCTTCGGCCTGTTCTGCCGCATACACATTAAACCCCATCGCTCTCAGCTCGGCAATGGCTTCTGCGGCAGACTTAAAATGTTTCCACTCCACCGTTTCTTCGGCACCGAGAGCAGTTTTCTTTATTTCTTTATGAGGAGGTTTGGCTGAATAGCCGGTAATATAAATGGCCTGCACAAGGAAGGCATCTGAAGTGCGGAACACACTGCCCACATTATAGGCGCTCCGGATATTTTCCAGCACAAGGATGACCGGTATTTTCTCCGCCTGCCTGAATTCCTCCACCGATTTCCGTCCAAGTTCTTGCATGCTCAGTTTCCGCATGGCGCAAATATAGTTACGAGTTACGAGTCGTGAGTTATGAGTTACGAGCAGTACCCTGAAGAATTGAAGATATTTCGTTCTTTCGGAAACCACTCGTAACTCATAACTCGCAACTCGAAACTTCTTCCTACTTCAGATTCACGATCTTCTTATCCTTCGGATATTTTACACTGTAGCTGAACCGTACTTTTTTACTTTCGCCGGGTTTCAATTCTATCTTCCAGGTGATGACGCCGGTTTCGGGGTTAATAACAGCCTCACCGTCACTTTCCTCCAGTTTTACTTCCACTTCTTTGATAGAGCTGAGCGGAAACTGGTCTTTCAGCAACAGGTTTACATCGGTTACTTTATTATTTTTTACCAGCAATTCATAGGTAAATACCTGTTTACTTTCTTTACCAACCGTTTTCAGGCTGCTGAGTTCTTTTACCAGCGAACGCTTCACGGCCACCCGCTTATCACGGCCAAGAGAAAGGTTCAGTGTATCGGCTGTGGTGTTTGGGTCAATGAGTGATTTACCGATATACGTATCATCCATGATGATGTTGGCATCTCCCGGCAGCAGGTCGAGGTTTTGCCAGTCGGCCACTTCGGCCAGCAGGTAAGCTTCCTTATCTATCCGGGGCACTGCATAGTTTTTCAAAATACAATTGATTTCCTGCTCACGGATGGTTACGCTGTTCAGTTTGCCATCGCTGGCAATGTCGTAGGGAAGGTCTATTTCAAAATTAGTGTTGAGTTGTCCCTGGTTCAGCGTGGTGTATTGCTGCAATGTGCTGGGGTCAATATTGTTTTCACCGGGTTTGTTTTGAATATAATAATCAGTACCCCCGGTGGTAACCACTTCTGCCAACTTCTTATCGTCGAAAGATTGTATAATATTCCTGGCTGCATTTCCCTGGGCTGCCCTGCGTTGCAGATCGGTATGGAGGCCGGGAACATACAACTGCAGGTACCAGGGTGTAAGTACCGGGGCCGCCACGCCAAAAGTGGGTGTGCCGGTGCTGAGTGTAAGTTTTGTTTTCTGCCAGTCAATACCTGAGGTTTGCGTAAGCATGGCTTTATACACCATTTTCACCTTATTGGTTTTCGAGTTTACCCGAACATCATAGATGGCTGTCCAGCCGGCATTGTTGGTATAATAAGAAAGCGCCACAGGTATTTCAGCCGCCCTTTTGCACATTACCTGTAAGATCACCTGGCCGTATGGCTTCTCCCGTATCACCCCGGTTGGTGAAAGCAGGCTGATTCGTTTACGAAGCTCTTCAATCCGTTTGTTATGTGCCCTGATGGCCTGGTTATTATTGTAAATATTGGTCTTCAGCTTTTCGATCTTGTTGTTATAATAATCAAGCAGCTTCAAAAGTTCCTCGCTGGTAATGGTTTTATTACCGCTGGTACTGATAGTCGTTTCGATCAGCATACCGGTTTTTGTCAGCATTTCCTGGTCTATCACAATCAGGTTGTCGATACGGCCAATGTCTTTTTGCACCAGAGCAATACTATCCTCCAGCCGCTCGGCTTCTTTCAGCTTTACCACCGGCGGCACCGGCGGAGTATAGATACTATATGCCTGCGACAATAAGGCTACATCCTCGGGAACACTTACCTGCATACTGTTGATGTCTGCTGTAGTACCCAGGTGGCGGATGATGATGGTGCGGGTACCGGCATCTACTTTTACTTTGGCTTCATGGGTCAGTTCGGCGCCATAGCCAAAATAAACGGTTGCGTCTTTTATGCTTGCATCTGCCCTGGCCGTATCCTGGGCACTGAGGGTCATGCAGGAAAATGCCATTCCTGCCAGGAAAAGTGAACGTATCATAATGGTATTATTTTACCAACAGATGCCTGATGGGGAAATCTTACACAAAACACTTCCTTACATTTGCCACCCTGACCCTTTGTGACAGCAATTAAACTGAAATGGCAAAAGCAGCTTCATCCGATACACCAATGATGCAACAGCACCGGGCTATCAAACAAAAATACCCGGATGCCATCCTGCTGTTCAGGGTGGGCGACTTTTATGAAACCTTCGGACAGGATGCCATTACTGCTTCACAGGTATTGGGTATCACCCTTACTAAGAGAAATAATGGCGCTGCTTCCTCTGCTGATCTGGCCGGGTTCCCGCATCATGCCCTCGATACTTATTTGCATAAACTGGTAAAGGCCGGTCACCGGGTGGCTATCTGCGACCAGCTGGAAGATCCGAAGACTGCAAAAGGGGTGGTAAAAAGGGGCGTGACCGACATGGTAACCCCCGGCACCACCGTAAATGATAAACTGCTGGAACACCACAGCAACAATTTCCTGGCAGCCCTTCACTTTGCTTCTGATGAAAAATACGGGATCGCCTTCCTGGATATATCCACCGGCGAATTTCTTGTTGCCGAAGGCGACCGTGAATATGCAGACAAACTGCTGCAAAGCTTTAAGCCTGCTGAGATCGTTTTTCAACGCAACCAGCAAAAGAAATTCAAAGAATATTTCAGCAGCAAGGTATATACCTACACGCTTGACGAATGGATATTCGACAGGGTATATGCAGAAGATATCCTGCTGAAACATTTCCGCACCCACTCCCTGAAAGGGTTTGGGGTGGACGATCTTTCAGATGGCCTGGTGGCGGCCGGGGCGATCATCCATTACCTGAGGGATACCGAACATCCAAACCTGCAGCACATTGCTTCCATGCAGCGGATAGACCGTGATGATTTTTTATGGATGGACCGCTTTACTATCAAGAACCTGGAACTGGTGCACAATGCTGCCGATAACAACACCACGCTTATCAATATACTCGACAGCACCGTTTCACCAATGGGTGCCCGATTGTTGAAAAGATGGATCATATTTCCGCTGAAAGACATACACAAGATCAATGAACGGTTAGACACGGTTGAATTCCTGGTAAAGGATACCGACCTGCGCAACAGGATCACTCAGCACATAAAACAATGCGGCGATATAGAGCGGCTGGTTTCTAAGATACCTCTTAAAAAGATCAACCCCCGTGAAGTACTGCTCCTCGCCCGCGGCCTGAAACAGGTGGATGCCATCAAGCAGCTTTGTATTAATTGCCCGAACGACTACCTGAAGCGGCTTGGCGATGCATTGAACCCCTGTCCTTATATTGCTGATAAAATACTGAAAGAGATCGTGGATGCCCCTCCTGCCCTTGCCATAAAAGGAGGCGTGATCAGCAACGGGATACACGAGGGCCTTGATGAATTGCGCAGCATTTCTTCCAGCGGAAAAGAATACCTGACCCAACTGCAACAAAAGGAAGCAGACCGTACCGGCATCAGTTCATTAAAGATCGGCTTCAATAATGTATTTGGCTATTACCTGGAAGTAACCAATTCACACAAAAACAAGGTGCCGGCTGAATGGATGCGCAAACAAACCCTTGCCAATGCCGAACGATACATAACTCCGGAACTGAAAGAGTATGAAGAAAAAATAACCGGAGCGGAAGAAAAAATACTCCGCATCGAACTGGAACTGTATGAATCCCTGCTGAATGAACTGATCGATTACCTCGCACCGGTACAAACCAACGGCAATATTATTGCCATCATGGATTGCCTGTGCTGTTATGCCTGTAATGCTATTCACCACCAGTATAAAAAACCGCAAATGCACAGCGGTGATGAATTGGTGATCAAAGAAGGGCGCCACCCCGTTATCGAAAGGAACCTGCCGCTGGGTGAACCCTACATCAGCAACGATCTTGAACTGAACAAGACCGATCAGCAGCTTATCATCCTTACCGGCCCAAATATGAGTGGTAAGTCTGCCTTGCTGCGGCAAACTGCACTGATCACCCTGATGGCACATACCGGGTCGTTTGTACCCGCCACCTCTGCACTCATTCCGCTTACAGACAAAATATTCACCCGTGTGGGCGCCTCAGATAACCTGAGTGGCGGCGAATCCACATTTATGGTGGAAATGAATGAAACAGCCAGCATCATTAATAATATCACTTCACGCAGCCTTATCCTGCTCGACGAGATCGGGCGGGGCACCTCCACCTATGATGGTATTTCCATTGCATGGAGTATTGCGGAATACCTGCACAATTCTCCACATCAGCCAAAAACGCTTTTTGCCACTCACTACCACGAACTGAACGAACTGGAAGAAAAATTTGGCAGGGCAAAGAATTATCATGTTACTAATAAAGAAGCGGACAACAAGATCATCTTCCTCCGCAAGCTGGCCCGGGGCGGCAGCACACACAGCTTTGGTATACATGTGGCAAAAATGGCAGGAATGCCTGCATCACTTACAGAAAGGGCCACAGCCATTCTTCATCAACTGGAGGAACGGGGTGAAAAAACCGCTGTTGGCGGCACAGATGAAACCGGCAACCAGGGCATTTCCATCTCAAAAACACTCCGGGATATACCAGGGCCCAAAATGCAGCTTTCTATCTTTGATGCCCACTCCGAAACCTTTGCCGAGATCAGGCAAATGCTGGAAGGAACCGATATAAACCGCCTCACACCTGTGGAAGCACTCTTAAAGTTGCAGGAGATCAAAAGCAAATTGAAATAAACAGTTTACTAACAGGCATTTAGGCCCTGCCTGAAAAATATTGCCAATCCAAAAAACTTCTTATTTTTACCACAAATACCAAAAATCATGAAATTGATTAAACTAACTGTATTACCCTTTCTCATTTCATCACTCATCATGGTCATGGTGTCGTGCGAACCGGAGGCCGAACAAAAGAAGACAACCGACTTTGAGAAAAAAGGAATCCCGATGACAGGTGCCCAGGTGGTACCCACCAGCCCGTCTTCCGCACTTGGCACATTGGATGTTTCCTATACCAAAGAAACCCGTATACTTACTTATAAGATCACCTGGTCTGGCCTGGTTGACTCTGTGGCGGCTGTTCGTATTCATGGCTTGGCACCAATTGGTTATCCTGCTGTAACCAGCGCCCTTTTTCCAAATGGTATTGCTCAATATATAGTAGGGCCTTCCACCCCGGTAACTCCCATTTACCCGCAAAAAACGAGTGGTAAATTCACCTATGCTAAAAGCGGATCACTCAGCGGAACACTGCTGGCTGATGGTGTGGTGATAAAAGAACATGATATCCTGAATGGCATGTTCTACATCAGCATCTATTCAAATGCGGCACCTTATTCCACCATTGGTGAAATAAGAGGACAGATCAAGTTTCAATAATTTATTTTTTTGCAATAAACAGAAACGCCCTGCCACTGCGGGGCGTTTTTATTTGGCATCAAACCAAAGCGGTGTTTTATCATTCCACTTCCCGTTGTAGTTAATAAACAACTCTTCCCCTGCCTTAATAAAGCGCATGGTCCTGATTTGAATATGGCCGGCCTCAAAGTCCATCTCATACTCGCAGTTGCTGCTATAAGAATGATTGTATAAAGGCACATAGCCAAGGGCCATACAGCACTGGTCATTATTCTCACCCCATTCAAAAATATAATCATGCAGCAATGTCTGATCGAGCAGCTTCCGTTCATCAGCCGTCATTACGATCACCGGGGCGATCTCCACAAGGGTCCCCGCTTCAATATTTTCTGAAGTAAACACACCCCGGCCCATCTCATCAGCAGGACCGGAAAAAAGAAAAGGTAATATCATAAACGATGAAAGTGAAAAGATACTCTTTTCTGTTTTTGGGCAAAACACAAAATACCGGCCCAACCAACCTTTTCCTGGCATCGTATAATGCCAGGTACGCAAGACGGGGTTTATCAGCGGTTGATTGAACTATTGGCTAAATTTGACAGATGTCACTGGAACTTGAACAACCTTCGCTGCATGAACAATTCACCACCCTTATCAGCACAGAGGATAAACTGCTGATAAGAAATTTCCTGGACGACCAAAACATCAGCGATGTGGCCGGCCTGGTGGATGAATTTCCCGATTATGAAGACCGCATCATTGCAAATATGTCGGTACACCGGGCCGTGAGTGTGTTTAAGATACTGGAGCTGTCTGTGCAGAAAAGAATCATTCACGAATTGCCTCCCAACACCACAGCCGCCCTGCTGAACCAACTGCCTCCCGACGACCGTACAGACTTCCTCGAAGAGCTGCCCAGCAATGTGGTGAGGGAACTGATCAAACTGCTTGACCCCGACGAACGGAAAATAACCCTCTCGCTGCTTGGCTATCCCGAAAACAGTATCGGTCGCCTGATGACACCAGATTATGTATATGTATATCCGTGGAATACGATTGAAGAAGTATTTGCCACCATACGGAAATATGGCAAAGACAGCGAAACCATCAATGTGATCTATGTAATAAATGATAAAGGCGAACTGCTGGACGATATCCGTATCCGGGAATTTATCTTAAATCCCCCGGAGAAAAAGGTGGAAGACCTGATGGACGACCGCTTTATTTCCCTCCACCCGGAAGACGACCAGGAAACTGCCAGCGATGTATTCAAAATGAATAACAGGGTGGCCCTGCCGGTGGTAAGCAAAAGCAACAAGCTGCTGGGCATTGTAACCATTGATGATATACTGTGGGTGGCAGAAGAAGAGTTCAGCGAAGACATGCAGAAGATCGGTGGTACCGAAGCCCTGGATGAACCCTACCTTGATGTACCGCTTTTCAAATTGTATAAAAAAAGGATCATCTGGCTCATTATCCTGTTTGTGGGAGAAACGCTTACCATCATTGCCATGTCCAATTTTCAAAAAACACTGGAGCAGGTACTGGTGCTGTCCACTTTTATCCCGCTGATCATTTCAAGTGGTGGCAACAGCGGCTCGCAGGCTGCCACCCTCATCATACAGGCGCTGGCATTGGGAGAAGTTACGGTACAAGACTGGTGGCGCATTGCCCGCCGTGAAATATTTTCCGGGTTGCTGATGGGCATTACATTAGGAATTGTCGGGTTCTTCATCATCTTCGGCGGCTATCATATGCTTGGATTGTTTGGTGAGCATTACGTACGAATCGGTCTTGCCATAGGCACCGCCATTATCGGCGTGGTAATGTGGGGAACGATCATGGGCTCCATGCTGCCCCTGCTGCTGAAGCGGTGGGGTGCCGACCCGGCCACCTCCTCAACTCCGTTCATTGCCACATTGGTGGATGTAACCGGGCTCCTGATCTATTTTGGTATGGCCTTCCTGATGCTGAAGGGTGTTTTATTATAGCCTGATTCGATTTAAATATTCTTAAAAAGGAAAGTCTGCGGTTTTTTGCCGGTTTCTTTACTGTTATATTTAAATCAATACTTTTGCCAGAATAAAATTCAATAACAGAAAAAATCACCATCAAATATGTGTGGAATAGTTGGATATACCGGCCCGAGGGAAGCTTACCCCATCATCATCAAAGGACTGAAAAGACTGGAATACCGTGGCTACGATAGTACTGGTGTGGCCCTTCAAAACGGTGGCATCAAAGTATATAAGAAAAAAGGAAAAGTGGCAGAACTGGAAGATACCATTGTTGGTAAAGATCTTCATGCCAATACTGGTATCGGCCATACACGCTGGGCCACGCATGGCGAACCGAGCGACAGGAATGCTCACCCGCACCAGTCAGCCAGTGGTAAACTGGCCATGATACACAACGGTATCATCGAAAATTACAACCAGCTAAAACAGGAGCTTTCCAACAAAGGGTACACGTTTACCAGCGATACCGATACAGAAGTATTGCTCAATTTCATCGAAGAGATAAAAAGTAATAATAACTGCTCTCTCGAAGAAGCTGTAAGGGTGGCCTTAAAACGGGTGACCGGTGCATATGTGATCCTCCTGCTTGATAATGACGATCCCGAAACAATCATTGCGGCACGCAAAGGCAGTCCGCTGGTAATTGGCGTGGGCAAAGGCGAACACTTCCTTGGCTCCGATGCATCACCAATGCTTGAATACACCAAAGAAGTGGTGTATGTGAACGATTACGAACTCGCTATCGTAAAACCTGATGAACTGATACTGAAGAACCTCGGTAATGAGAAGATAACCCCTTATGTGCAGAAGCTTGACCTGGAACTGGCCGCTATTGAAAAAAGCGGTTACGATCATTTCATGCTGAAAGAGATTTTTGAACAACCCCGCACCATCCATGATTGCCTCAGGGGCAGGCTTGATGCCATGGCCGGCACCATCACCATGAGCGGTATTCAGCAATATGCTGACCAGATCGTGAATACCAACCGGATAATTATGATAGCCTGTGGCACCAGCTGGCACGCAGGCCTGGTGGCAGAATATATTTTTGAAGAACTTACCCGCATCAACGTGGAAGTGGAATATGCCTCTGAATTCCGCTACCGCAATCCTGTTATCAATAAAGGAGATGTGATCATCGCCATTTCGCAGAGCGGTGAAACGGCAGACACCCTGGTGGCTATAGAAAATGCAAAAGAAAAAGGAGCTATCATACTCGGAGTGGTGAATGTGGTGGGATCATCAATTGCCCGCACCAGCCACGGAGGTGCTTATACCCACGCAGGCCCGGAAATTGGCGTGGCAAGCACCAAGGCATTTACCGCACAACTGGCTGTGCTTACCATGATCGCCCTGAAGATCGGATACATCAAAGGCACCATCCCGCAGGAGCGCTATACACAACTGCTGAAAGAACTGGAAGAAATTCCTGAAAAAGTGGCCTGGACACTTCAGCACAGCGAAAGTATAAAAGTACTGGCAGAAAAGTATAAAGATGCCCGCGACTTCCTGTATCTCGGCCGTGGTTATAATTTCCCCGTTGCACTGGAAGGTGCATTGAAATTAAAAGAGATCTCCTACATACATGCAGAAGGTTATCCGGCCGCTGAAATGAAACATGGCCCCATCGCCCTGGTGGATGAATCATTGCCAGTGGTGTTTGTAGCCACTAAAGACCAGTACCATGAGAAGGTGGTGAGCAATATGCAGGAAATAAAAGCAAGGAAAGGGCGGGTGATCTCTGTGATCACAGAAGGTGATGAAAATGCTGAAGCGCTGTCAGAAGATGTGATGGTGGTGCCCGAAGCAGATGAAATATTAGCACCGATGCTGAGTGTCATTCCCCTTCAGCTGCTGGCTTATTATATCGGCGTGGCAAAAGGATGTGATGTTGACAAACCCCGGAACCTTGCCAAAAGTGTAACTGTTGAATAAATGATCCGGGATGCGGGGCGTCCCTTCAGCCAAAGCAACATGAATCCAGCATCATGAACCATATTGCCAAACAGTCCGTATCATCACTCGGATACGGTTTTATTGCCAAAGAGTTTATCCCGAAAGGAAAGAACGAATATCACCTGCGTAATATTCAGCACCGAACCGGCACACGGTTCCGTAAACTTACAGCCGCAGAAATAACCACGCTTGAACAAAATGCCAATACCTCAGACGACTGGAGTAAGATACTGGTGGCTGATGCTTTTGATCCCAAACTGGTAAAGCGCTGTTCTTTCTTTGGCCTGATCCGAATTGGAAAGCTGGAGCCCTGGTTTCATGAATTCAACAACCTGCGGATGCCGGTGGGCCTTTACAACAGTACTATTATCAGTTGCGATATCGGCGATAATGTGGTAATTGACAACGTCAACTTCATGAGCCACTATATCGTGGGCAATGATGTGATGCTGGTAAATATAAACGAACTGGCCACCACCGACCATGCCAAGTTTGGCAATGGCGTGCTGAAAGACGGAGAAAAAGAAGCCGTACGTATCTGGATGGAAATATGCAATGAGAATGGCGGCCGCAGTATCCTTCCTTTTAATGGAATGCAGACAGGTGATGCCTGGCTCTGGTCGAAGTACAGGGATGATGAAAAACTGCTGGAGAAATTTAAAGAGTTTACGGATAAGAAGTTTGACACCCGCCGTGGGTATTATGGAAAGATCGGCGACCGGACGGTGATCAAGAACTGCCGTATCATCAAAGATACCTGGATAGGCAGTGATGCATACCTGAAAGGGGCCAATAAGTTAAAAAACCTTACCATCAATTCATCACCAGATGCAAAATCACAAATAGGTGAAGGTTGTGAACTGGTAAACGGCATTGTGGGCTTTGGCTGCCGCATCTTCTATGGTGTAAAAGCAGTACGCTTCCTGATGGGAAACAACTCGCAACTTAAATATGGCGCCCGCCTTATCAACTCTTACCTGGGCGATAACTCAACCATTTCCTGCTGCGAAGTGTTGAACTCTCTCATTTTCCCCGCACATGAGCAGCACCATAATAATTCGTTTTTGTGTGCAGCCACCCTGCATGGCCAGTCGAACCTGGCTGCCGGGGCCACTATCGGCTCCAACCATAATTCCCGTGGCGCCGATGGTGAACTGATTGCCGGACGGGGTTTCTGGCCGGGACTTTGTGTAAGCCTGAAACACAACTCACAGTTTGCAACATTCAATATCATCGCCAAAGGCGATTTTCCTGCAGAGCTTAATATACCATTGCCTTTCTCGCTCATCAGCAATGATACTGCCGGCGACAGGCTGGTGGTAATGCCAGCCTACTGGTTTCAATATAATCTGTATGCCCTGGCAAGAAATGCCGGGAAGTACAACAGCCGCGACAAACGGGTTGACAAAACTGTTGACATTGAATACGACTACCTGGCACCTGACAGTGTAAACGAGATGCTCAATGCCATGCAACTGCTCCAGCAATTTACCGCTGCTGCATGGCACAGCAAACAAAAGAAAGCACCCGCAGTAAAAAACCCGGTAAAGGCCGGCCGTGATCTGCTGACAAACAATGCAGGCGCTGTAAATAAGCTGGAAGTGCTGGCTGAAGGATTTGAAAACAGCCGCCGCAAAGTGGTGATTGTAAAAAGTGCTGAAGCCTGGCAAACCTATAAGGAAATGATCATGTACTACGGCGTCACACAATTGGCCGGTATGATAGAAGAAAAGAAAATTTCTTCGTGGCAGCAATTGATCAGGCAGCTTCCTTCAAAACCGGTGAGGAAGAACTGGAAAAATATCGGCGGCCTGCTGATTACTGAAGAAGCCGTGACGACACTTAAAAAAGCCATAAAAAGCGGGAAGATCAACGGCTGGGATGAAGTACACGAATTTTACCGGCTGCAAAGCAAAAAATATCAAACAGAAAAAAGAAATCATGCCTGGGCAGCATTACTCGAAGTGTTGCAACTTACTCCAGCAAAATTCACCCGCAGGCTGTTCAGCGATCTGCTGCAACAGGCCATAGAAACCTCAGATAAGATCACACAGGGCATTTACGGGTCAAGAGCCAAAGATTATGAAAACAGTTTCCGGCAGATGGTATACGATACCGAAGCTGAAATGAATAAAGTGATCGGCAAGCTTTCAGACAACAGTTTCATCAGCCAGCAGAAAGAGGAAAACAGGATCTTTGCAGAACGGGTGGCAGCCATCCGCAGCAAGGTCTGTTGACAAGAATTTTTGCTCCTATTGAAGAAAAAAGCCCCGGCTACAGGCCAGGGCTGAAATGCCGTAAGGCAATGCACATCATTACATCTTTGACTTTCCGTCGTCCATTTTCGTTTTCGAAGTGTCTCCCATTTTGTCTTCCATTTTCCCGTCCATCTTGTCTTCCATCTTGCCATCCATCTTGTCCTCCATTTTTCCATCCATCTTGTCTTCCATTTTACCGTCCATCTTGTCTTCCATTTTGTCGTTCATTCCATTGGTCTTTTTTTCACTGCTGTTACCGCAAGCAGCCATCATTCCGGCCAATGCCAGCACGGCGAATAATTTTTTCATACTACTTCTTTTAAGGTTTTACCTGGTTATTCAGGCGCAGCAAAGTACCGAAGCCGGTAAGTTGGAAAATGTCAGGCAGTTGACGTTCGCTATTTTTTCCGGAAAAATATCCTCACGGGCACGCCGGTAAGATTAAAATGCTGACGCAACTGGTTTTCCAGGTAATTTTTGTAGGGCTGCTTTATATCATCCGGGAAATTGCAGAAAAAGGCAAAGGATGGTACGGCAGTTGGCAACTGCGTTACAAACTTGATCTTTATGGGATGGCCTCTCACCACCGGCGGATGATAGGCCTCTATGGCTTTCAGTATGGTATCGTTGAGCTTTGAGGTGGGTATTTTCTGGCGGCGGTTTTCATACACTTCAAGCGCCACTTCAATGGCTTTGAAAATTCGGGTCTTCTCTTTTGCTGAAATAAAAAGGATGGGCACATCACTGAAGGGTGCAAACCGCTTCTTCAGGTCCTTTTCATATTCTTTTGCGGTATTGGTTTCTTTTTGCACCAGGTCCCATTTATTCACCAGCACCACTATGCCTTTTCCTTTTTTTGCCGCCAGGCTGAAAATGTTCAGGTCCTGTGCCGCTATGCCCTTCTCTGCATTCAGCATCAGCAGACACACATCCGCTTCATCCACTGCCTTGATAGCCCGGATGACGGAGTAGAATTCCAGGTCTTCATGCACTTTTGCCTTCCGGCGGATACCGGCGGTATCGATGAGTACAAACTCCTTTTGAAAAAGGTTGTAATGTGTATGGATCGTATCCCGGGTGGTGCCTGCAATATCACTTACGATGGTGCGCTCGGTACCCACCAGCGCATTGAGCAAAGAAGATTTGCCCGTATTAGGCTGGCCGATGATGGCAAACTTTGGCAGCTCCGCCATTTCCTTTACCTCTTCTGAAGCA
>JAEUVM010000133.1 GCA_016787125.1 Chitinophagaceae bacterium
ACTTCTCAGGTCTTCGTCTGTAACAGCGAAGCTCAGGTTTGAAACATAAATGTTCATGTACTAATAATTAACTATGTAAAAAAAATACTTGAGGTAAACGCAAGGGTAAAGAAGACTAACTATCAGCAGATACTTCGAAACTAGAGAAGAATAGCTTAGCAGTAAAAAATCATTCACTTACAAAATGCTGTGTCGCTCAAATTGTCGGTGCAAATATAGGGTATATTACTGAAAAGAGTGATTGTTTTTTTCTTTATCAGAATGTTAATTGGTTACCGGCGGCTCAGTGCCGAACATATTATTACTCTCCTCCCGTTTACGCAAACCGAAATTATACCGCAGGTTAATACCAAAACGCCGGGTGTCGGACACCCGAAGGCCGGTCACATTCACGGATCCCTGCTTCAGTATAAAATCATTCCGGTTTGTAAAAAACATATCATTCACGCTTACAGTGGCAATTAGTTTATCCTTGAGGAACTTCCTGTTGATACTGGCATTCAGTGCGCCAAATGGCTCTATTTCGTATAATTGCTGTTGTCCACGCAACCGTACAAACCCATTCAGGGTAATGGTGGATCGCTTATCCACCCGGAAGGTCTGGTACGTAAAGAAAGTCCAGGTGCCTTTTTTAAACTGCAGCGGCTGTCCTTCATATACTCCATCATAAAAATTATGATTGTACTGGGCGCCCAATACAAAGAAATACCTGCCGCCGGGCGGCAAAGCACCCAAACCCCGCAGGTACCATTCTTTGTTTTTACCCAGGTTGTCATAGGTTCTGTAGGCCACACTCTGGTTGGTGTCTGACTGGTAAGTCACAATAGAAAAAATATCCTTTGTATCGTTTAGCCCCACGGCAAGTATCGGACGTTCATCCACACTTACATTGGCTTCAAAGTTCTGGGTAAACTGCGGGCGCAATGATGGATTGCCTGTCTGCGAAAGATATTGATCTATATACCGTGGAAAAGGATTCAGTTGCTCATAAAAAGGTCTCGCAATTGTTCTCCGGTATACAAGATAACCACGAAGGCTGTACCCGGCTATTTTCAGCAGGTCTTTGCTCAGGTATACATATGGAAACAGATCGGTACGATGTAGATCAAATGTAGTGTCCCTCGGAAAAACCTGGTGCCCTTTCATATTGGTGTTTTCAAGGCGCACACCTGCCTTCAGCACCACATTTTTACCAAACGTCTTGCTGCCCTGAACATAAGCTGCGTTGATATTTTCCCTGTAGTCAAACGTATTTGAGCGGGAAGAGTCTTTTGAAATGTTTGTAACACCGGTATTGGTAAAATAGTTCGATTCGTTTTTAAACACCTGCACTGTGGTCTTCCCGCCCATTTCAAGAGTAAGTTTTTTGGGCAGCTTTTTCTTCAGATCAGACTGCAGCAGGAAGAAATGCCGGTTACTGTTTACATTGCCGTTTCCTGCACTTGTATAGCTTACCGGGTGTGTATAGGTATTACTGAAACGCTGATCATATTCATTGTGAGACCAGGTGTAAGAAAAATCATTCTCCCATTTCGAGCCCAGGGAGTCAAGTTTCAGATCGAGAGAGAAAGCCTGGTCAAGGTTTAAGGTGCTGCCGTTATTACCGGTATTGTTATAGTTGCGGGAAAGCAGCTGGCTGGCAGATAACTTGCGTATATCGGAAACATTCTCGGTCACGTTATTATAGTCGTTCAGCGTGGCATTACCATCATAGGCAAAATTCCATTTGGGAGTGAGCCCGATGCTGATACCGTAGCCGAGGTAATATACATTGGCAGGGTATATGGTGTAAGCGTCCTGGTCAAGGGTGGTATCTGCGTTACTGCCAAAAAGCCTCCGGGTATTGATTTGCTCATAACTTTTCCTGCGGCTGTAATTCATGTTGATGTAGGAGGTCTTACGGCCGTCATTATTATTCAGGTTAAAACCAACAAACTGGTTGCCATAAGTACCTTGCTGAAATCCACCGTTGATGCTGCCGGTGAGTCCCAGCTTCACGCCTTTCTTCAACACCACATTCACCACACCACCGCTGGAGGCTGCATCGTATTTGGCAGAAGGGGTTCTTACCACCTCGATCGAAGCGATAGCGTTTGGCGGCAGACTTTTGAGCAGGGTGGCCACATCTTCCGCACTCATCCTCATATCACGCCCGTTGATTTGCACCGTGGCGGGTGTAAGACTGGAAATATAAATGTTACCGTCTTGGTCCACAAACAGACCGGGTGTTTTTTCAATTACCTCATACCCGCTGGTGGAAGTGGCCACCAGGTTCTCAGGATCAACGATTGTCTTATCATCTTCCTGCCGCATCAGTGGTTTCCGGGATACCACTACGGCCGTGGAGAGTGTTTTACCTGCCGGCTCAGCCACAAAAGTAAAAACGGACTGCACCCCATTAGTACTGATACCTTTTTCCACCGGCAGGTAGTTGACAGCAGATGCGAGGACCGAAAATTGTTTGTTTTTTGAAAGAGAGAAACGGGCAGCACCTGTGCTGTCAGCCACTTTCGTCTGGCGGTCAGCGCTGTCAAGCCGGTTTATAACCGTTATACTGGCGTAAGGAACAGGCTCTTTTTTGGGACCGTTTATTCTTATGGTAATGTTTGTTTCCTGGCATAGCAGATGCAGCGGGGAAAAGAAGAATAAGGTGAGGAGGATCGTTTTCATAGTGGGGTAAAAAAACTTGGTGGATCAGATAGCAGCATAAATTTCATCCAAAGAACAAATCTAATGAAATACTATACAGGCTGCGCAAATTGCGGCCGTAGTACTATGATTTATCCTGCTTTGGAAGATCTGCAGGATTTTGCGGTCAGGCTTTCCTCTTAGTTCTGTGCATAGCAGCGGCTTCATCTACTGAATGTGTCTTATGAATATCGCTTTCCGTCTTTGCCAGTGCAGCCAGTTTTACATAAAATTTTTTCAGCACTTCCAGTTCAGCTTCGGTAAGATCTTCCACATCCACCAGCCGGTTGCTGGCTTTTGAAGAAGCAGCGATAAGCTCATTCAGTTTCAGTTGCACAGCGAGGGTATCTTTATTTTGCGACTGCTGAATGAGAAATACCATCAGAAAGGTGATGATAGTGGTGCCGGTATTGATCACCAGTTGCCAGGTGTCTGAATAATGAAAGATGGGGCCGGTTATCACCCAGCCTAAAATAATTATAAAGGCCAGGATGAAGGCGACAGGTTTGCCGGTGGCACGGGTGGCTTTGGCCGAAAATTTTTCAAACAAAACAGAAACAGAATTAGCCATAATTAATAATTTGAGTAATGAAGAAATGAAAACCGCCATCGTAAATTAAACAATCCTGCTTAAGTAAAATGGTACGATTTACCGCCACGATAAACCGCTTCGGGCAGCAAGGTGAAAAAACCGGCTGGACCTATGTGGAAATTCCGCCCGACCTCGCACAGCAACTCAAACCCGGCAACAAAAAAGAATTCAAAGTAAAGGGTAAACTGGATGCTCACCCAATTAAGCGGCTTTCCCTGATGCCGATGGGCGGGGGCCGGTTTATCCTGGTGTTGAATGCGGCCATCAGGAAAGCCATCGGCAAGAAACATGGCGCTATGCTGCAGCTTCAACTGGAGGAGGATAAAAGTGAGTTTATTTTCAATAAGGATTTTATCGCCTGCCTGGAAGATGACCCGGCGGCAAAAAAGTACTTCGACACACTGCCGGGTTCTCACCAGCGTTATTTCAGCAAATGGATAGATGAAGCCAAAACAGACCCGACCCGTGAAAAGCGGATCGCCATGTCGGTAAATGCGCTGTCTAAAAAGTGGGGCTACGGCGAAATGATAAGGGCCGCAAAAAAGACGGAATGATTTTAACCGGCCGCAGGCAGCTTTAGTTCAATTAATTCAGTTAATTGCATGATGATTCAATCTGTCAGTGATTTTTCAAATCCCTTCTTTATTGGTGTGGCTGGGTCAGGTATGAGCGCCATTGCCCAGTACCTGAAAGGAACAGGCAAAAATGTTTCAGGAAGCGACCGCTTCTTTGTTCCCGGCGTTTATAATGAGACAAAGGAAAAACTGGAAGCAGCAGGCATTCCCTGTTTTGCGCAGAATGGAGAAGGCATTACTGCTGATACCGACCTGGTGGTGGTATCTACCGCTATTGAAGATACCGTAGCCGAAGTACAGAAAGCGAAACAGCTTAATATTCCCATCATTCGCCGGTCAGAACTGCTGGCCATTATTGCAAAAAGTAAAAAGACAATTGCCGTAGGCGGCACAAGTGGTAAAAGCACCACCAGCGCTATGCTGTATGATATACTGGAGCATGCCGGTATGCAACCGAGCATTATCAGCGGGGCCGGATTGGTAAGCATCATCAGGGAAGGAAAGATCGGCAATGCAAAAGTGGGAGCCGGCGACTGGCTGGTGATTGAAGCAGATGAAAGCGACGGTTCTATAGTACAATACCATCCGGAAATTGGCCTGCTGCTCAACGTGGATAAAGATCACCAGGAGATAGATGAACTGATGGGTTTGTTTGGCACTTTTAAAAGCAACAGTAAAAAATTTATTGTCAACCGTTCGAATGAATTGTCGAAACAGCTTTCACAGGATCAGCAGTTCGATTTTTCAGCAAATGAAAAGCAAGCTGCGGGGTATATGGCTGCAGACTTTATCCAAAACGGTTTGGAAATAACATTCACCATCAATGGCGTTCCGTTCTGCCTTAACCAGGCAGGTAAACACAATATGGAAAATGCCCTGGCAGCAGCATCAGTGGCCGCACAAATCGGTGTGCCACTTTCGGATTGTGCTGCAGCATTGAAAAAGTATGAAGGCATTTACCGCCGTCATCAACTGCTGGGCAAAAAACACGGTGTTTGGCTGATAGATGATTACGGACATAACCCTGTGAAATGTGCAGCGGCCATTGCAGCCTCTCAGCCGATAGCACCCAAAGTGATCGCCTGGTTTCAGCCGCATGGATATAAGCCTACTAAGTTTTTGCGGGATGATTTTGTAAAAGAGATCGGTAATGTATTGCGGCCGGAGGATGAAATATGGATGAGTGAAATATTTTATGCCGGCGGCACTGCTGTAAAAGATATTTCAGCAAATGATCTTATCAATGATTTAAAAGCAAATGGCAAATCGGCCTGGTTTGTGGCCGACAGAGATCAATTCCTGGAAGCGGTGAGGCCTCATCTTACAGATAACTGTGTGTTGTTGCTGATGGGTGCCCGTGATCCTTCACTGGAGCAGTTTGCCCAAATGGTATGGAAGGAACTTTAACCGGCGTACTCCGCCACATTTTCTTTTGCCACAGGAAGGAACATATACCAGCAAAGTGCCATCAGCAGGCCCGGGTGAGGAGCGGCAGACAGATCTTTATCCTTGGAAAAACGGATGCCGGGACTTCCGCTTTCAGTGCTGAGTCCACACACCAGGAAAGGTTTGTCTTTTGATTCTTTATAAATGATCAGTTCGGCCAGGGGGTTATTCTGAATGGTGTAATAGAACCTTTCCTCATTTACAGTAATGAAATGTTCTTTGTTTTCGCTGCCCAGTTCACCGATCTTGAAGCCATACTCGGTGCGCAACACTGTTTTATTACGTCTGAAACCTTCCTTACGGATCAGAAACACTCTTTTCTCATTATTACAATCCACCCGGGCAGAACTGGAAAAAGGGTTGAAGGTAAGGCTGAGTAATTTCTTGCCATCTTTGAATAAGGTATGTACTTCGTTGTTATTTGTACCGGCAGAAGTTTCCCATTTCATGGTAGCAGGGTTTATGGTTTCAGAGAGAAAATATACCACCCTTTCTCACAGGCAACAAGCAGTTAACCTAAAATTAATATTAACTTCATATTGGAATCAGACTGGTGCAAAAGCTGTGGAAAATCGGTAAGTAAGTCACATTTTTGCGCTGCCTGTTTTTTCCAACACATTAATTATCAGGTATGCAAAAACAAAGGGAGCTCCGATTTTTGAAAAGGGCCATCGAGCTATCCCGCCAGGGAATGAAGGGCGGAAAAGGCGGCCCGTTCGGTTGTGTGGTAGTGCTGAATGACGAGATCATTGGAGAAGGATGTAACCAGGTGACCTCTTCAAACGATCCGACAGCTCATGCTGAGGTGGTGGCTATCAGGAATGCCTGTGCCAAACTGGGTACTTACCAGCTTACCGGTTGCGAAATATATACCAGTTGCGAACCTTGCCCTATGTGCCTCGGCGCTATCTATTGGGCCCGCCCCAGCCGTGTTATTTATGCCAATACTAAGAAAGAGGCGGCGGCTATTGAATTCGATGATGATTTTATTTACCAGGAATTAAGCACTGACATGCCTGATAGAAAAATACCTTTCATACACATGCCTCATCCGGAGGCACAGCAGGTATTTGAAGACTGGAAAAACTGGGAAGGTAAAACGAAGTATTAATCTTTCTTCACCATATACCGGATGGCGATATAGCAGATCACTATCAGGAAGATGAGTATCAGTACGGAGAAGTAAAGCCAGGGCTGATCTTTAAACCGCATTTTTTCCCTGCGTTTCTTTTTCTTTTCGGTGGTTTTCTTCAGGTCGCGATTCAGCATCTCCACCATGTATTGCAGTTTGCCTTTGTCCTCAAATTCTTCCAGGCCTTCGGCAGCATCATCGGCAAAAGGATCCAGCAGCAGTTGTTTTTCCACCTCATGCTTCTTATCAGCCGGCAGTTGCCCCTGCAGGTATTGCAACAGGGTTTCCTGGTCAATCTCTGTATTCAGGTTGGATAATATGTCTTTCAGGTTTTCCGGCATGTTATTTTTTACCCGCAGTCTCCTGCAGCTTTCGTTCGATCAGGTTTTTCAGGTTACGTTTTCCATTTTGAATATAGCTTTTTACCTGCAGCATGCTGTACCCCGTTTCATCACTCACTTCCTGGTAGCTTTTTTTCTGCAGGTAAAACAAAGTTACACATTGCCGCTGCTCAGGGTTCAGTTCTTCCAGTGAAACTTCCATCAGGTTGAGTGTATGGTCGTTCAGCAACAAAGCTTGCCTGTCAGTTTCTTCTTCGGGTTTGGCGGTGAGGCGGTCGTTTATCTCGGCAGTCATCTTGCCCTGCCTGTCACGAAGTTTCATCAGGCAGTGGTTTTTGGCCACCATATAAAGCCATGATTTAAAATATTCCACCCGGTATTTGTGCAGTTCCTGTATCACTTTCAGAAAGATCTGCTGTACACTGTCTTTGGCTTCTTCTTCATTCTTCAGGTACTTCATGCATACACCGAGGAGCAACAATGTATACCGCTGCAGCAATATGCCAAGCCATTCGTTATTATGGTCGGCCTGAAAGCGCTCCAGCAGATCCTGGTCAGTTATGTCGGTGTTTCTATACTCATTCACAAGCGGAAAATAGGCAATTGTACGCTATAAGATGCATAGCAGCACAATTTCAATAAAAATTTGATAACACTGAATACTTATCTTACACAAAATCCAGGAAATGGAATATGCTGTTGTCAATGTACCGGCAGCCCCGGTAAGACGGAGGCCCAATCACCGAAAGGAAATGGTGAACCAGCTGCTATTTGGCGAAGTGGTAAAGGTGCTGAAAACAAAAGATCCCTTATGGCTGAAGGTGCGCAGCCTGCATGATAACTACGAGGGCTGGCTCACCCGTACCCTTGTGGCAGAAGTGAATGAAGCCTTTGCTAACACAGCCTGCTCCTTTGTTGCAGCGGAACTATTAGCATCAATTACACTTGAGGGTAAAGTGCTCCATATACCGGTGGGTTCAAGTTTACCAATGCTGGAAAACACTAAAGGAACTTTGGGTGAGATGGGGTATGAGTTTAGCGGAAAGACGGTCAACCGGCACGAATTGAAGCATGATCTTATCCAACTGAAAGAACTGGCTGAGCCATGGCTCAATGCACCCTACCTGTGGGGTGGCCGTACACCGCTGGGGGTGGATTGCAGCGGCTACACCCAGGTTATATTTAAACAAATGGGCATCGACCTGCCCCGTGATGCCTGGCAGCAGGCACAGGAGGGGAAAGTGGTAAGAAAATATAAAGAAGCGCAGCCCGGCGACCTGGTATTTTTCAATAACAAGGAAGATATTGTACACACGGGTATTTTGCTCGGCAATGACCAGATCATACATGCCTCCGGAAAGGTGCGGGTGGATATGATTGATAAAAAAGGTATAACTGATGCGGCAACCGGTAAAAGGACTTTATCGTTAAAAGCAATACGCAGGCTGTGGTAACCTAAGCTGCGGTTTACTTTTATAAAAATGAAGCCATGAGAAAATTCTTCCTTATCACCTGTTTTACTTTTTCGGCCATAACCATCCTTGGGCAAGAGAAGAAACCTTTTACCCCTACAGTCAGTGTGCTGGCGGGTGGCTGTGTGGACAATCCATTTCAACTGATGGCGGGGGTGCAAAAGAATCTCAATTCTCATTTTAAGATCAGTTACGACCTGCACTTTTGGAATACCGGATATGAATGCTATTGCGATGATACCTATACCACCGGCCGGTTTACTTCTTTTACCCCTTCGGTAAAAATCACGTACAGTACCGGTAAAAGGCAGGGGTCAGGCCTCATCGGTGGCATCGGGCTGGGTTATATGTTTGCCCGCGACAGGGGATTTGAGCAAACCTATACTAAAGATGCAGCCACACAAACCACTGAATTATCAAAAGACCGTACACCTGGCAACTGGGATTTTTCAAGTATTGCCCCTTCTGCCACCATTGGGGTAAGTTTCCGGTTGTTTAGATACCCGGTTGTACTGCACAACACGTATTATTTTGCCAGAACCACAGAAGGCTGGATGCCTGCTGCAGGAGGTGCCGGTTTTACATTTGGTTTCAGAAAAATAAAATAAGGAGCAGGTTAATTGAATACTCCCTTTATCCATTTAATAAGTGCGGCATCCCATCCCAGCATTTTGAAAGCAGTATAGAAGAGGATCACGGCAAAAATCTTCTTCAGCATTTCCTGGTCAATCGCGAGGGCCAGCTTACTTCCAAAATAGCCGCCTGCCAGGAAGCCAAGCGATAAAAACCCGACAATGCGCAGGTCAATCGGTGTACCAGCCCGCTGGCATTGGTGGTAGTAATATAAAGATGCAAGAATGACCACCGGAAGAGTAAGCACGGCCAGCGAAGTACCCTGGGCCTGGTGCTGGGTATAGTTCATAAAAAAGACAAGGGCCGGCACCATGATAATGCCGCCGCCCACGCCTACCAGTCCGCTAAGTACACCGGCAGACAACCCGATGAGCAGGGCCGTCAGGATAAGTTGGGTAGCCATAGTATTTTTTGAAAGGTTATTCACCGCTTATTGCAAAAAGGTTTGTTTGTAAAAATCAATAGCTTCCGTGATCACCCGGTAAGCGATCAGCTGATCCTGGAACGTATCGATCTCCACTTTTTTATTTTCGAGCACTTTGTATTGTTCAAAGAAATTTTTCAGTTCCAGCAGAAAATGCTGGGGCAGGTCTTCCATGCGATTGATATGATTCACGGAAGGGTCTTTGGCTGCCACAGCAATGATCTTATCATCCTGCTGCCCGTTGTCTATCATCTGCATATTGCCGATCACGTTGGCTTCTACCAGGCAAAGCGACTGAATGGATTGCGAACACAGCACCAGTATATCCAGCGGGTCGCCATCCTTACCTAATGTTTGCGGTATAAAACCATAGTTGATCGGGTATTGAAAGGAAGAATAGATCACCCTGTCGAGTTTCAGCAGGCCGGTTGTTTTGTCGACTTCATATTTCGACCGGGAGCCTTGCGGTATTTCGATCAGTCCTTTTACAGTGGCCGGTGCTTTTTCTCCGTAATGAGCGCCATGCCAGGGGTGTAAAACCGTGGTGTTTATCATAATAAAAATTTATTCATCCATCAGCGGGTAATCTTCATTCCAAGCCAGGTGGCCAGCAGCCCGGTCAGCACACTGGCTGCCACATAAAGGAAAAAGAGTCCCGGTTTATTTTCTTTCAGCAATCCAATTCCTTCCAGTGTGAAAGCGGAGAAGGTGGTGAATCCGCCGCAGAGGCCTGTCATCAGGAAAAGTTTCCAATGTTCGTTTTCGTTGAACGACTTAAAACTGATTCCCCAAAAGATACCGATCAGCAGACAGCCGGCCGCATTTACGGCAAAAGTACCCCATGGAAATGAGGGGCCGTACAATATGGTAAGCCACCGCTGACCGAGGTACCTTGCTATGCTGCCAATGGCACCACCCAATCCCACCAGCAACAGGTTGTACATCATTTCAGGGTATCTGTTGTTGAGGGTTTATTCAGCAGGGTGTCATTGTCATGGAGGTAGAGGTATTTCAGGTCCACCAGCCAGGTATTGTTTGTTCTTACCAGTTTCAGAGTGTCCTTGTTGTTTTTAAAAGAGTTGGAGTAAACAATAATTTTTACAGAATCTAATCCGGTAGGCACCGGGTCATAAAACCGGATAGAGGCACCCCTGTATCCGTCTTTGGTGGCCTGGTCAACGTTGGCAAAACTTCTTTCCACCGCATTCAGGTAATCCAGGTTTACTGAATCCTGCAGCATAAAGGTAGCCGCTTCGGCAAATTTGCCATCCAGTGCAGCCCTTATAAAGTTGCGGGCAGCATCAGCGCTGTTGCTGCTTCCGGTGGTGTTTTCTTCCTTGTCTTTTCCTTTGCAGGAGGCTATGGAAAGGATAATTGCAATAGCGAGGAAAGGATAAATTTTTCTCATATTGCAAAGTACAAAAAATACAGGCATCGCTGAAAATGGCGTACAGGCAGTTAAATGGTTACATAAAAAAACAGGAATGGATGATGAAGATTCAGTATCCATTCCTGCTGTTAAGCTGATAACAACAGCTTATTCTGTTTTATCTTTTTTGATCAGCGGGGGTGTTTGCCGGTTGGCCTGCTCTTGGGCTTCTTTTTCATGCTCCCGGTTATAAGCTTTGATGATGGCTTTTACCAGGCGGTGGCGTACCACATCTTCCTCATCCAGTTCAATGTGAGCAATGCCATCAATGTTCTTCAGTATACGGGTGGCCATTTGCAAACCGCTACGCTGATTACGTGGCAGGTCCACCTGTGTCATATCACCGGTGATGATGGCCTTAGCATTGGCACCAATCCGGGTGAGGAACATTTTCAGTTGCAGTTCGGTGGCGTTTTGTGCTTCATCCAGGATGATATAAGCATTGTCAAGTGTACGGCCTCGCATATAGGCCAGCGGGGCTATCTCGATGGTGCGGGTGGTCATATAATAACCGAGCTTATCAGCAGGTATCATATCATCCAGCGCATCATACAGCGGCCGCAGGTAGGGATCGATCTTTTCCTTCAGGTCGCCGGGCAGGAAGCCGAGGCTTTCACCTGCTTCCACAGCCGGGCGGGTAAGGATGATCTTTTTTACCTGCTTATTCTTCAGCGCTCTTACAGCAAGGGCAACAGCGGTATAGGTTTTACCGGTACCTGCCGGACCGATCGCAAATACAATGTCATTCTTTTCAGATTCCTGTACCAGTCTTTTCTGGTTGGCCGTACGGGCACGAACGGATTTGCCATTGGGGCCAAACACCAGTACTTCGTTGGGGTTCTTTTCACGAAAGTGATCAATTACCTCGGCATCATCGCCGCCCAGTACCTGTTCGAAATAGTTCTGGCTCATGTGGCCGTTTCGTTCCAGGTAGGAAACAATGAGAGAAATTTTCTCCCTGGCCGTTTCAATCTGCTCCGGGGCGCCGCTGAGTTTCAGTTGGGTACCGCGGGAAAGGATCTTGAGCAGGGGGAATTTCTTTTTGAGGATGTCGAGCTTACCGTTGTTTACGCCGAAAAATTCAATAGGGTTTACGGTTTCGAGGTTGATGATAGTGTCTGTCAATTCACTTCAGGTTTATTGGTTCTTGTTACTTTGTCATGGAGGGCAAAGGCGAACCATGTTTCACAAAGCCGGCGAAGAGCAGTACCGGATTAATTATATCGTCTTCTGACCATTTTCAGAAGCAGGCTGCCTTCCTGGCAGTGTTACTCTCCTTCATTCAATATTACTCAGCAATATTGTTTCTTCATAAAGTTACTTATTCACAGGATGTGAATAGGTTAAATAGCAGAGAAATTTTCATCAATAAACGGCAGGTATAAGCAACTGTAAAGCCAGGTTATTTTTCAAGATGGTCAAGCTCTTTAAGAAGGTTTACATCAGGCCTTCCTGCAAAGGGCGGATAATCCCTGTATAACCAGGATAAATATAAATTGATCCTTACAGCCCATCGCAAGGTTCCGGTATTAAAGCGATGCCAGTTTTCAGGATATTTTCCGGTGAATAATACTACAAAGAATGCTGCAAACATCAGGAAGGCTGTACCGATCATTCTGAAATACAGGACGAATAAATGCGGAATGCCGACATAGAATAATCCCAAAAAAGCTCTTAGCAGCAATTGTCCCCTGCTTATTTGCCAGAATGGAAGTTCAAATGTTGTCTTATCATCGGAAGCATCCATGCCGAATGCCGGGTATCCATCAGCAAGGTTTGAAGTGCGTGCATTAACTCTCAGGGTCCAGCGTTGTATCTTAACCGCCCAGTTATAATACCACTCAGGCGTTTTACCTGTAAAGAGAATAATAAAGAAGGCAAACAATGCCATGAAATTGAGGATCAAACCTAGAAATAGCAGCGCCAGCCCATGGGGAATGCCAATGTACAGCCAGCCAAAGAATGTGCGAAGTAGAAGTTCACCTCTCGAATATTTTTCCTGGTACTTAACATCATATGTTAGCATTAGAATTAGTTTAGGCTCTAAATATAACGAGTAGTATTAATATCTCCGCCATTTTTTCGATTGTTATTGGTGAACAGTTTACCTCTTTTGATGTTAATCATTTTGAGACCTGCCCTGCGTCATTATATCCGTAGCATTGAGTAGTACCTTTATTATATGGAAAAAAATGTTCAGCCCATAAAACGATGTCCGCAACTGGCCCCTTTAAGCCGGGAACATCATGACGGATTATTATTTGCGTGGAAAATAAAACAGGGAATTGAACATAAAGCAAGTCCCGCCCTTATGTGCCGGTATGTTTCCTGGTATTGGAAGGAGCATATCCGCCCGCATTTTTACCAGGAAGAAAAAATACTCATGCCTTACCTTCCGGCAGATCACGCTATGGCCAAACGGCTGAAAGAGGAGCATGATCATATCAGGGAACTGATCATCGAGCTGGGCGAGGAACCAGACAACCGGCATTTAGTCCTGCTTTGCGACCTGGTAAACCAGCATATCCGTTTTGAAGAAAGGGAATTATTTCAGTACATGGAAAGTCTCCTTACCCCGGAACAACTGAATGATGTGTACCG
>JAEUVM010000302.1 GCA_016787125.1 Chitinophagaceae bacterium
TTCATCACTTCCAGTTCATCCCTGAGCGGAATACTTGGCTGATCCTGCACTTCCAGTATGTGGCGGTACACTTTGGAAAGCTGCTGCACAAACTGTACGGCCTGGTCCTGGTTTTCCGGAATAACGGAGGCCAGTGTATTCAGGTTATTGAACAAAAAATGCGGGTTTACCTGTGTACGAAGGGCATCGAGCTGTGCATTCAGGCTTTCCCTTTTCAGCATTTCTTTTTCTTCGACCGATTTGCGCAGCTCATTCATGAAGTAAATGCTTTCATAAACGGCAATGATCATGATGGTGCAAAAAACAGCGGCTGAGTTTGAGTGAATGATGATGTCGGTAAGCGTAAGCGCTCCGTTGTCACGTCGAAACACCTGGTCGGCCAGTTGGCCCAGGGTGATATTGGCTGCCAGTGTAAACAATAGCATGAGGGCCGACTGGTACCACAACCGCTTACGTACCTCATTGAATTGCGGGTACTTTGTACGGCTGTGGATCATTATGTAGCGGTTGCCCAACCAGATAGCCGTGGTGATACCGATCACCACCAGGAATTTGTCAAGGGTGAAATAGGGCGGCTTGCTGAAGCGGCAGTTCATGAATACAATAGGAATGATGAAGCTGAGTACCGGAATACCGGTAAGCATCAGCAATCCATCATTGAATCCTATTTTACAACTTCCCTTCCGCATCGGATAAAGTTACACTAATTAAAAAGTAACCTGGTAGTTGATATTGGGGAAAAATCCGATCTGGTTGATCCGGTCCACCGCACCCGATTTGGGGTTCAGCGTCCGGATATAGATATTCTCCCTGCCGGTGATGTTCTGCAGGTCCACATACCACTTCTGGGTTGTTTTGCGGCCATTACGGGTGTAGGAGAATTTCAGGTCCCAGCGCAGGTAAGCATCATTGCGCAGGCTGAATGCCTCGTTTTCCTTAAACACCACATAGCCTGCTGCTTCAGAAGCGGTAATATCAAAAGGCGTATAGGGCTGCCCGCCTGCTATGGCGAGTTTGGTATCTATGCCCAACAGCCCGTTTTTACCAAAAGCAAATTCCTTACCACCAAGTATATTGGTTACATAGCGGGTGTTGAAGGCCGTATTACGCCACACCTCATCACTGCCGGCATAGCGGCTGTTGAATACGGATACGGTGACGAGATAATAAAACCCTTTGTGCAGAAAACGTTCGAGCGTCAGCTCCATTCCATAATTATAACCCTTTCCACCATTGACCAGGTTGGTTTTATCAGGAAAATAAAAATCTGCCCCGCTGTTGAGCATGCTGAAAGAGGAAGGCAATTGCTCCGTGGCGGCATCATATATGTATTGACCATATACTTCTGCTTTGAAGCGGAGGTTTTTGGAAAAACTCATGTCGTAGCCGAGTACGGTGTGAACGCTTTTTACAAAATCAAGATTCTTGTTGGTCAGTTCCTTTTCACCGCTGCTGTTCTTTGTTTCATAATAATACACTTCCAGCGGTTGTGCCTGGCTGTGCAGGCCGGCTCCGAATGAAAGGGAGCGGCCGGGGCTGAACTGGTATTTGATATTCCAACGCGGCTCGATGCTTTGTTTATCATTCAATGTAAAGAACTGGTAATACAGGCCGAAGTTGGTGGAAAGCTTATCTGAAAAACGGTGACCCAGGTTGGCAAAGCCCCGCAGCAGGGTTACATGCTGTTTGGTATTGAAGAAGGTTTGCAATACCGAATCGCCATTGGGTATATAATCCATACGAAGCCGCAGCTTACTCCTGTCGCTGATGATGCCGGCCGTGAACTGGTTTCTTGAACTGAATTTTTTATTCAAGGTATAACCGGCCGAAAGTTTTACCTGCACATTCTTTTTATAAAAAGCCTGGTTGCCGGGTGCCGGTTTGTTGAAAAATATTTCTTCATAGCGTGAATCAAACCCGGAGGCGGCAAACATGAAGCGGCCCGAAGTGGTGGGATTGAAGAAATATGTATGGGTGATGCCTGTAACACCGGTGAGGGATTTAAAGTTGCGGTCACGCAGGCTGCCATCAGTGGTGCTGTACAGGTTTTTATCATCGTTGGCTTCAAAGCTGATATGACTTTCGCCGCCAAGTCCAAAGAGGGAGAACACACCGGCCTTCTTCGTGGGGATGTTTACCTTAAAGTTCACATCCTGGTAATACGGTGTGGCATTGCCGGTACCCACACTAAGCCCGAGCTTTTGCACGGCAGCGATCAGCGAATAACGGTAATTAACCAGGAAGGAAGATTTTGCAGTGCGGCTGAGAGGCCCTTCAGCACCGAACTCAAAACCGTTAAAACCCATTTGTCCGAGGAACTCATATTTTTCATTATTGCCATTACGC
>JAEUVM010000240.1 GCA_016787125.1 Chitinophagaceae bacterium
TGGGTGTAGGTGAATTGAAAAATACTACTAATTATGGATGGGCAATTTTTTTACATGAACAGCATAGAATGTGGAGTGAAAAAGAAGGTGTTAGTAGCGGAAAAAATTGGAACCTCTCAAGAAAATTTGGAAGTAGATAAAATGAGTTTGATACTGAATCATGTAATTGCCGCCCACTAAAGCGGCATTTTTATTTTCTAAAAGTTATCGCAACATCAAGGTTCCACGAAAAACTTTCACACGACATTACAGGACAATACAAGCCTGAACTTACAACTTCTCACAACTTCTTTCAATAACTGTTACAAACTTGCTCAAAGTGGAAAGTGACCCTTTTGCCTCATAGTATGTTTGTGTTGTCAATCGCAATTAACGAACTAAAAAATAATAAAGATGAGACAACAGGCATTACGCAAAGAAAGAACAAACAGACCCGTTATGAGGGTTGTAAAAGGGCTGAAAGAAACACAAGCTGAACTGGCTCCCCTGGTAAACACCGCATGGAATTTTGCCTACAGCAGCCTCTGGAACCATGTGCAGTTTTCCAGTAAAGAAATCGAAGTAGCCAAAGAAAAGATCACGGAATACTTCCGGCTGGCCAAACATCCTGAAAGAGCGTTTTCGATCTTCTGCCAGCGGGTACTGCTTGCCCGTTACTACGTGAGCAAAGCACCTGGCCGTTATATCCCGCTGCCTTCTGTATGGCTTGATCGTACCAACGCCACCGGTTTTGCCGGAACAAAAGTCTGGTATGCGGAGATCAAAACCATCCGTGAATCACTTCCCAACTACAAAAAGGAACTGAAAGCAATGGCAGAAGCGGTGCTGGAATTCAGCCAGGAACCCACCATCCAGAATTACCAGTACTGGAGAAAGTATTTCATTGAAAAAGAAACGCCCGGCCTGCTGACCCTGTTCCAGGTAGTGGCCATTCAACAACTGTGCAACGAATAAAGCCATGCCAAAAACAACGAAGCAATTATTTGATGAACAGGGTAACCTGATCATCAGGCCCTACCGGATGATGGATCTGGCGGCAATCTACGAGGTAAGCCCCCGAACCATACGCCGGTGGATTGATGCCAAAGCTCCCGAGTTGGGCAAGAAAAAGAAAAAATATTTCACAGTGGATCAGGTGCAGGGTATTGTTACTGCTCTGGGCATACCTCAAAAGATCGCCGTGGTAATACCAATGCGCCAGCCACTAAAACAAGCTGTTTAAAAATCCAACTATGGAAACTAAAACATCAACCGAAAACACATCGAGCAGTATCCTGCTCACCGGGGTGGTTTTCCTGGCCAACCTGGATTTTGTAGGGCTGCTGGACTATGCACTGAAAGCCGGTATCGGTGGTGCGATCTGGCTCGGCTACAAACTGACCGCTGATTACATTGACCGAAAAAGGAAAAGCAAACAATGAGCGCCGTCTCAAAAATATTAACTGGTACACTGCTGGGCGCTGGAGTAATAGCGGTGGTAGGATATGTGAAAGGTCTGAAAAAAACACAGGCTGAACTGGAAATCATTCCTACTGCCAATCTCTATGAAATCACCTGGAATGCCATAGTAGTGAGAGTTGATGTCCTGTTGAAAAACCCAACAAAGGGGACTTTCTCGATAAAGTTCCCCTTTGTTAAAATCATCTCCGGCGGCACCACACTGGGCAGTAGCCAGGCAGTGAATAAAGACATTAAAATTCCACCATACGGTGAAGTGGTGATCAGCAAAATGCTGGTGACAATACCAGTGAGTAGTTTCTTTTCAGTAGCCAGTGATGTGCTGAAAAGCTTTCAAAACAATAAGCCGGTGAAACTCACCATCAAGGTAATGACAACCGTGAACCTGGGATGGACGCAGCTTCCCTATGAAAGTAATGACGAGATCACTTTGAAAAAATAACGACAGTGGAAGCAGGCAAAAAAAGAAATATCAAAAGCGGCAGGCAATACGATCACCTGTTCCCTGTGGCCGATGGAAATAACGCTACCATCCGCAGCAATGCGAATGTGTATCATACGGTGGACTTTATTCCCAAAGTAGTGAATGAAACACTGTACCAGACCAAAGAATTAGCGAACCTGCTAAAAGCTAACAACACTTATGAAACCTGTAAAAATATCTGGCATTTTGTTTATGAGCATATCAACTACAAAAAAGATGCTGAGGGCTATGAACAAATAAGAAGCCCGGCAAGAGCCTGGCACGACCGATTCTCCGGGGTAGATTGTGACTGTTATTCTGTCTTCATATCCAGTATCCTGTCCAATCTTGGCATTGCGCACACGCTACGCATCACTAAATATCAGCGTGATTACTTTCAGCACATCTACCCCATCGTGCCTTTTCAAAATGGTTATATCACCATTGATTGTGTGACAGACCGATTTAATTATGAAGTACCCTTTAGTGAAAAAAAAGATTATCCTATGGATTTACAATATCTCAGCGGCTTTGATGATGGCCTGGAAATAAATGGTTCTGGTGATGGTATGGAAGAACTGGGCCGTATCATTCAAAAGCGCATGGGCGGCGGAGGAAAGAAATCCCTTCCGATGAAAAGCCCCAAAATGCTTTCGCCGAAAAAATCAATGCCCGGCCTTTTGAAAAAGAAAAAACAGGCCGCTGCATCCAACCCCATCGAAAACCAAAATCCGATCCCCGATGGAAACCCAAAGCCCAATAAGAAAAAATTCCTGGGTAAGATGCTCAATGTGGTGAATAAGGCTAACCCGGCCACGGTACTGCTGCGCAATGGCATCCTTGCCAGCATGAAACTCAATATCCGTAATGCGGCAGGCCGTCTTCGCTGGAGTTACCTTACACCACAGCAGGCATCGGCTAAGAGCATTGATCCGGTGAAGTTTCAAAAGCTGATTGCAGCAAGGCAGAAACTGGAAAAAATATTCTACGGCGCAGGCGGCAATCCCAAGAACCTGAAGAAAGCTATCCTCGGCGGTAAGGGAAATAAGGACAAAGCAGTGAATGGTTTTGATGGCTTTGGTATGCTTGACCTGGAAGGTGTGGAATACATGACTGCCTATACTCCCATGACCGAACTTTTGGGTACTGACATTTACTACGATGAAAACGTAAACGGCATGGAAGGTCTGGGGCAGCTCGGTGAACCTATCACTTTGTCGAGCATTGCAGCCGCAGCAGGTGTGATAGCCGGTATCGTGGCGATGCTCAAAGATGTAGGCAACATCTTCCAGAAGAAAACAAAAGAGGCAGAGGATTTTGATGAAAAGAAAAATGAAGAAGCGGATAAAGAAAATCCTGTTCATGTACCGCCGCCAACCGCCACACCTGGCATTGTGCCAACGGTAGTTACTAAAACCAATACAGAGAATGCAGACATCCCGGATAAACAACTGCCTGTACCAACGGAAGAACCCGCCAACAATGTGATCGTAAAATCCGGAAGCGAACCGGTAGTGACGATTAAAAACGATGCTGCCAATCCGGATGCCCCTATCACCAATGTAAATGCGAAGGACAATCCTGCTGATAACAACGATAATCCCGGTTTTTGGGAAAAGAATAAAAAATGGCTCAAGCCGGTAGCCATTGGCGTGGGAGGTCTGACCATCATTGGCATCGGCTACTCGCTGATGAAGGGAGGCAAAACACAAAACAAATCATCACCTCCACCCAATAGTTTGTCCGGCGCTCCAAACTACAAAAAAAGAAAGAATCACCAGCGGGGCAAAGGCAAACATCAAAAGAAAAAAGCAGTAGCCCTGCTCTAACATATTCCGTACGCTAAAAAACTAAAAATGGCAAAACAAAACAATCAATACAAGCAAAATGCCCGCAAGAAAAATTTCCTGAAGGGCATGAATGAGGAACTTCCCACCAAGGGCAATGTAAAAAACACCGTACTGGAAACCGGTAAAGATCTGCTGGTAGCTGTACTTGGTGGCGGGCTGATCGGTTCAGCCATTGGAAGGCCATCACTGGCTATCGGACTGGTAACAACCGGCACCGGACATTACACCCAAAACCGCCTGCTCACCTTGCTGGGCATTGGTATGATGGCCGCCAATGGCTTTCAAAAGAGCAAAGCAGTCAATGGCCTGGAAGGTTTGGACGGTGTAAAAGAAAGGCTGATGGCCTACAAAGAGAATTTCTCTGAAAAGCTCTACCTGGACAAGATCATCAAACAAAAATCGGCTGCAGCCGCTGCTGCCACCAATGGCTTTGGAGAACTGCAATACTTCAACTACAACAACGACCTGAATGGCGGTCTGAATGCCCTGAACGCCATCGAAGATCAGTTGATTGAAAGCGGTATGCAGTTTCAGCAGATGAGCGGAGCCGCACTTCCTGAAATGGAAGAAGATGACCAGTGGGAAGAAAGGCTATACTAATCCCTCAACTTTTTCAAAACAAATTTTAAACGAATAAATCCAATTATCATGTTAGGACTTTTAGAAGGAATTGAAGAATACAATAACCAGGGTGCCTTGCTGGGCCTTGAAGGCGTGGAGGACGGCGAGCTGCTGGGTGCTTTGCGCAAAATGAACCCCGTTCAGCGTTTGCGAATGGTGTCCAAACTTTCCAATACCGGTTCTCCGAGCAAAGGCTCCAGAGCGGAAATGGAAAAGTTCTTTGGCGAACTGCCGGTGCATATCAAAGAAGCACTGGTAAAAGGAGAGCTGCGTTTGGCGGACAGCATCATCTACTCCATCAAACCGGTAACCTCCAAAACCATCAAGCTGTTTGAAACGCAGGATGACAAAGAGATCGGTCTGCGCAATATCAGCAACTCCAAACTGCCCAAAAACCAGGCATTCCTTGTAAGTGGTATCATTTTGTTAGCGGGTACTTCTGCTGATGCAAGCAAGGATAAAATCATTGCCACCAATTATAAGGGGCTAGAAGATTTTCCTGCTATTGCCAACGGCGAGTTCAACCTGAAAAGCAATAAAAAGCAGATTGTGCCGGAAACCAGCAATGCTGTTTTCAAATCAGGCAACAACCGCAATGTGCCGCTGGGTTACTACAAGCTGGCTAATCCCAGGCTGATCCACGATGATGTGCTGATTGAAATGACTGTGGAGCTGGGAACAATGGAAGGTATTCCGCAGAACACCTACATCTATGCGGCCATGCACGGCACTATCACCACACCGTAATATAAACTTAGTTGCTATAGAATCGGGGGTGCAAGCTCCCGATGAAAACGGCGGGGAGTGATGGGTAATAACTCCCTGCCGGTAGTAACTGCTTTTGATAACTGAATCCGAACAATCCGTACCCTATGCAAACAGTAAAGAAGCGATTTGATATTCCTGTAACCGAGCCTAATAAGGTTTTCAGTAAATCATTTGAACTGGATAAAAACATTGTTTCCGTGAAGGGAATCCTGTTTACTTCCGACAAAGATGATTTGCTGTATTACCGGGGTTCACAGAAAGTGGAGATCAACAAAGAGGAAATCTTTCCGGAAAATTATGAGAGTAAAATGCTTTTATCTGGCATCAACGTTTCTCCCAATAACCGGTACTATGACCTGGGTAATCAGCCCGCAGGTAATGGAACAATCAAAGTGGACTATAAAGACACCGATGATACCCGTGCCGTATTTGTACCCTACCGTGTTTCACTATATGTAGAATGTGTGTTGCAATGATGAAAGAGCAGGTACTCATACAAGCGATCAGTATTACCCGGATAAGCCAACAAAACTTCTTCCAGGTAAAACTGCCAAGAGATACGCAAAAAATCATTGGTATTGAAACTGGTTTACTTATCCAGGATTCGCCACCTTATGCTTTCTCGCCATTGCAGGCTGGTTCAGGTTTAATTGAGAGAAATAACCTGATGGGGGTATTACAACTCAAAGCCAATGGCAGGCCGGATATATTTTACGCTAAGGAGATTTTTGAGAGAGACCTGAACATTGGTGCAGGCGAATTAAAAGTCTTCCCCTATGATCCACCAAATGAAAGAAGGCTGGGTCTGCGAAGGATATTCGTACCGCCGGATGGCAACAGTTTTGATTTTTTCCCTTCCTGTACACATGGAACGAAAAGAGAAGAAGACCCTTTGAATATCTGCGGATGTACTGTCATCAATGGATATTTTAAGGACTGCATCGGTGAGATAATGGGATATGACCTGAGTTACAAAGTGATGCTCTATATCTGGATTGAACGACAACTTACAAGCAATGACAACAAACCTGGCACTTGATTATATAGCAAGACGAATGAGGGAGTTGGGGCATGGCGATAATTACAGTACCCAGTTCAGGCATTTTGTTCTGAAATCTAAATCGAAGATTAAAGTGTACGGCCAAAATCAGTTGTTCATACTGGTTGATCCGTCCGAGTGTATTGCCGTAAAAAGTGACACAGGAATATTTGATGTAAGTACAGACAATGTAAACGAATTACAGTACGAACACCAGGGAGAAATAAGGATTCGCAATTATTCTGTCATTACCCAACATGCAAGATTTATTCAGGTAATACCAAACAATACAGAGCAATGCCCATAACACACGACAATTACGACCAACTAAAGATTGACAAGCTGCGGCATTACCTGGAGGATATGACAGCAAAAGGTCATGCCAAGCCCTATGAAATATTTGTGGACAGCCTGAAGGTTGTTCCAAAGACCGAAGACCCGAAAGATTTTGATAACTATGAATACTACATGAATGAGGATACTGAAAAAGTCCGCATCGTTATCTATAACTCAAATCTTTCACCCCGCAACGATCAGTATTGCTTTTATGTAAAACAGCTTAAACAGGAAAAGGGGTTGAATGGTATCGGTGATATTGAAAATATTATCCAGGAAAAACTGCAGGCCCGTGACCGGGAACATGAAGTAAAGCGGATGCAGGAGGAACTGGAGGAAACCAAAAAGAAACTGGATGATGCCGAAGACTACATCGAAGAACTGGAAGAAAAACTGGAGCACGCAGGTAACGATAAGCATAAGCTCAAAAATATTGACCTGGTGGAACTGGGTTCTGCGGTACTGGGGCGACTGGCAGAAAAGAATGCAGATGTGCTGAGTGGACTGGGGCTTGGTGGTGTAGGCAATAAAGAAGCCAAACAACTAGAAACACCACAACCACAAGGTGAAGCAAGTTTTCAGAAAAAGACCGCAGAAGTAAATCCAGTCAGTGAAGAAGAACAACAGTACCTGGCCACATTAAGGCAACTGCAAAGCCGCTTTGATGAGCCGCAGTTGATTGCTGTGATCGGCATCCTGAATGAGCTGATGGCTGAACCTTCGCAGGTAACACCGGTCGCAGAATTATTGAACATTAAAAATCCGTAACCATGAGTAAATATCAGTATGAAATAACCATTGAAGCCAAAACAGAAACAGAGGCTGATGCGAAGATGACAGCCTTAACCACGCTGGCATCAAAGCTCAGTCAAAAAGAACTGACCAAACTGGCCCACACCATCGTGAACGATCCGGTAAAAACGGCACTTGCTAAAAAGTATCTCGGCGTTTAGTTGTTTTCATGATTTATATTTTAGAAATCCGTATCCTATGAACTCAGAAACTACTACCCATAACCATGAGGGGTTTACTCCAAAGGAAATAATCACATACAGCTTGTTGGGTGTGGTTGTTTTGGGTGGTAGTTTCTTTATTGGTCGCCGCCTGGTACGCAAAGCCCGTTCTGACAGTGAGGAAAAGAAAACCTACGAAGAAGGCAATGAAGCCACAATGGCCAAGCAACTGAAAATGGCTTTTGATAATGATATGTGGTTTGGCTGGGGAACAGATGAGGAAGCGATTCGCAAAACATTACAAGCCGTTCCAAGCAAGGAAGTATTTCGGAAAGTCATTAACTCCTATCAAAAATTATATGCCCGCAGCCTGATGAAGGATATGCAGGATGAGCTGACTTCCACAGAGTATAATGAGATGCTGGCGATCATCGCTGCAAAACCGGACAGAGGTAACAAATCTCTTGCACCGTCATTATCTGCCAATCAATATTTATCCTGGGCAAAACGGCTGAGGGCTGCTTTCAATATCACTTACGGTCCTTTTCCGGGAACTGATGAAGACGCCATCAAGGCTGTGTTCATGGAGATCCCCACCCAGGCGGCTTTTGGACAAGTAGCACTGGCTTACAAGAAAGAGTACAATGATGATTTGATGAAAGACCTGCAAAGCGAACTGGAGTTTTATGAGATAGCCCCGATGCTGGACATTATTGCCAAGAAACCCAAAGTATAATCCAACTATGAAATCTAAATCCACCAATAAGAAAAGCCAGAAGAAAAAAATTGTGATTACCACACTGGCAGTCGGGGCAGCGGGAATACTGGGATATTTTGGCTGGCAGTATTACAAAAAGAAAAAAGCCGCTAATAAAGAGCCGGATGCGGATATCAGCTTTAAACGAAAGACCGTTGCTGATCCCATTCCGGTAATAACAGACACGCCGGTTTACCAACCCATCATTAAGCCCAAACTAAAACCAAAGCCCAGACCGGTTTATGATAACCCTTATGTGGATGTAACTCCTGCAAGCAAGGATGGTTTTCCGTTGAAGCGGGGCAGCAAAGGTGATAAGGTAAGGGCTATGCAGGAAATGCTGATAGCGAAGTTTGGCAAGCAGATTTTACCACGCTATGGTGCAGACGGTGACTTTGGCCCTGAGATGTCTGCCGCACTGAAGAAACTCAAAATGCCGCCAAGCATTGATGAGAGTACTTACAATGTACTGATGCAGGGGCATAAAGTAACCAGCACCTCCCTTGCCCAACAAATATTTGCGGCTGCATCCAAAGGAGATTTTACAGGTACGATCAATCTACTCAAACAATTAAAGAATAAAGACGACTACCGAACAACCAGTGATGAATTTAAAAACTATCGCCTCGGTGGCGGTGTACGTCAAACACTGGTAAACGGACTGCTGAACACATTTACAAAAGAAGATCAGAAACAGGCCATCCGCTTTGAGTTCCTGCGTATGGGGCTGCAGTTTGACGGCAATAAATGGTCTTTGAGCGGATTTGACGGGGTGAGTATTGTAACCATTGAACCGGCAACGGTCTGGGTCAACTCTTCAGAAACCATTCAGGTTCCTGCTAAAATGGTACTCGGCAATGAAGTCAGCAAGCGGCTTGACTACACACTTTTTGAAAACAACGGCAAACACTTTTTGGTACAAACAAAATCAATTCAATCCCTTTAAAATAAGCACATGAAAAGACATATCAGGTACATCATAGTACACAGCACTGCCACATTTGACCCCAAGGTTTCACAGTTCTATGGAAACTATCACTATGTGGTGGAGCGCACAGGTGAGATCAAAAGAGTTCATCCCGATTCTACCATTATCAAAAACGTGGAGAAGGTGGATAACGAAGCCATCCACATTGCCTATGCCGGTGGCAGGAATAAATCCGGCACCCTAGGTGATACCAAAACACCCAACCAGGAAGAAGCTCTGTTCAATAAAATCGTGGCACTGTCTATCAAATATCCCAGTGCCGCCATTGTAGGATATGATGAACTGGAGCCAGGCTCTATTTCTCCTGGCTTTAACGTGAAAGACTGGATTAAGAGCTATGAACCCGATCTGAACCTTTCCAAAGCCGGATAAACAATTTCCTCAAACAAACAATAAAATCCAAACCTATGTTACTTGCAATTCAGAATACTATGCTTGCAAAAGCATACAAGATTTACTCCCGCCCTTTTGAACTCAATATCGTGGGCGTTCGTGCCAACAGTACAGAACCCAACCGCTTTGATGATACCATCAACGTTTTTTACAAAAATAATGCAGGTGACTGGCAATACCACCAGTTCCCGGCTACCACTGATCCTGGAACTTTCTGGCTGCGCAACCTGATGAATCCACAAGGCACAGCCATCGTAAAACACGGTCAGTATATCGGCTCTCATGGCATTGGTATGCACCGGGGCAAATACCTGGCCCTGACACAGAAGCGGCCTATCACAGTGATCCGTGACTATAACCGGGATGCCGTGCTGGATTTCAACAATGGCAAAGAGCAAACCGGGATGTTTGGTGTAAACATTCACCATGCTTCTATCAATGGCACAACCAAGTTTGTAGAGAAGTACTCCGCTGGCTGCCAGGTATTTGCCAATATTGATGACTTCAATCTGTTCATGCAGCTCGCCCAAAGGCACAAAACCCTTTACGGCAATGATTTTACCTACACACTGATTGATGAGAGGGCTTTAGTCCGTGAAGCAAAAAAAAATTAGTGTTTGACCTGGTAGGGCTGGGCATTGCCGCAGCCTTCGGATTAATCACTTATCAAATTGTAAAAGAGACCTGATGAAAACATTTTTCACACAACTGTTCAAGGATAAGAATGGCTGCTATTCACTTCGTGAAGTAGCCATCGCCTTACTCATTCTTGCCCTGATGATAAGCTGGGTGGCACAGCAGTTCTTTGGCAAAACAATGCCGGAATTTATGTTCTACGCTTTTGCCAGCTTGATCGGAGCCGGATGTTTCGGCTATTCCCTTGAAAAGAAAACAACCATTGACAATAATCAAAACCAATAAGATGAAAAACTTTAAAACCATTATTACGCTCCTGATCGGCATTACCATTGGCTTTTCCTTTTGCCAGCTCTTTCACCGAACTGCTGACGACAGCGATATACCGGCTGCAACAGTGCAGGCCAGTGCTGAAACAATTAAAGAGCAGGTGGCCCAGGTGGAAAAGCAATACCGTGAAAAAGAGGATTCCTTGAATGAGCATAATGACAGCCTGGGCAGCCGCCTGAAACAAACAGAAACGGCATTGACCAAAGCAAAACGCAAGAATGGCGAACTACAGCAACAGGTGTACACATTAATTGACCGCCAAAGCATTTTCAAACAGGAACACGATACGGCCAGTTATTACAGCAACTGCGATTCGCTTGCCCGGATTACCAACCAGTTAATTGTTTATTCGGTTGAACAGGACAGCCTGAGCCAGATCAGCATTCAGACACTGGGAGCGCAGGTGCAGAACAGGGATTCAGCCATTGTGTTAAAGCTCTCGCAATACCAGTCGCTTAAAACAACACTATCGCAAAACCTTTCACAGCAACAGGCTCTTGAAAAGGAAGTGAAGCAGCTACGAAAGAAATTCAAACGGCAGCGATTCTGGGGCAAGCTGAAAAACGCAGGCTTACTCATTATCTCCGGCCTTGCTGCCAAACAATTACTACACTAACCAAACCAATAAAAGGCATGAAAGAAAAAAGCATTGTGGCTTCGGCTACACTGATTACCTCCCTTCTCTCTTATGCCTATGCAAAGGAAACCGGAAAAGATGCCGTTCCCTTTGTGATGGTGGGAGGTTTTATCGGATCAATCATCGGCGAAGGCATCGCTGAATTAATCAAAAACAACAACAAAACTAATGGCAATACAAATATTCAATGACGGCGCATCCATTCGGATAGTCAATGCTGCCAGCGTACTGCTGATTAACAAATCGCATATCAAAACTATTGATACTGTCCGGGATAATACCATACGCCTGGACATCGGTTCGGGTGCGCTGAAAAATGTGTTTATCAAATTCCAGGAAGTAACTATTCCGGCAGCATTACCGGACGTTTACGCATTGCGGGATGCAATCAACACTATGTTGCAAACTACTGGCACCGGTCTGGCAACAGAAGCGAAACAGGATGTTCAGATTGAATTACTGAGCGGCATTCTGTCTGCACTCACAGAAATAAAAATAACAATCAGCAACCTGAAATGTTGCTGCAATGGCCAGATCATGCGAATTGATGAATCCAACCCGTTGGTTACTTATGTAGGGTATGCCAATATGGGATCACTGCCCGGCGATGCTGTCTGGCAAATTCAACGAACAACACGATTTGCCACCAACGATATTGTAATTGTGGAATGGGCTGATGGAAACGAATTGTTTGACAATATCTGGGATCAACGCCTTGAGCATAATTACCTGGCATTGGTCGGACCGGCAAGATAAATAGCTAATACAGACATGAACTATTCTACCGTTCCAGAAATAGTACTTGGCGAAACTCCGGACATAGATGTTCCGGAGTTAGCCGTTTCATACACCCGCAGTGGCAAGCGGCTCTTTGGCAAAATCACAAGTTCCAAAGATGCTGCTGATTTTATTCGTGAAACCTTTGGAGAAGGACAGGTGGAATTACAAGAGCAATTCATCGTGCTTTACCTGAACCAGGCAAACGAGATCATTGGATATTACAAGCACTCCAAAGGAGCGATCAACGCCACCGTAGCTGATATCCGGATTGTTCTGGCCACTGCATTGAAGGCGCTTGCAGTTTCAATGGTGATTGCACACAATCATCCATCCGGTAATCTTAAACCCTCAAGGGCAGATGAGCAATTGACGGACAAGATCAAGCAAGGATCTTCGCTGATGGATATAAAACTGCTCGATCATATCATCGTTACCAAAGAAGGCTATTACTCCTTCGCTGATGAAGGACTGCTGGGGCTTGATGGGCTGAACAACAAGGAACAGTTTTTTGTGACAGCCGTTGAAAAGGATTTAGCCACTAGGAAAGAGCATAACAAACTTTCTCTTGAAAAGCTGGCCGCATCCTTTGGGATCACCGACAAAACGCAGGTGAAGGAGTTGACTGAACTCGCTATCGTAAACAGGGCAAGACTACTGGCGCATAGCGAAGGGACAGTCAAAGAACGTTTCCAGCGCATAGTGGAGCTATACTACGCCCAAGTGAACCTATCTCACCGTACGTCTCAAAGCATCCTGTTGCAACAATATTCCACCCCTGCGCCAATCGGTTATCTGGCGGGGGTTTTCTGTGAGATAGACAAACTGCAATTCAACGGCGGCTTCGCCCTGGAACCTTCAGCCGGAAATGGACTGTTAACCATTGCAGCCAAACCCGAAAGAGTGTATGTAAATGAACTGGATAGCTTCAGAAACCACAACCTGAAAACGAAAGGCTTTGCCAATGTATGGAACCGGGATGCGACCAAGCCATTTTTTGATGTACAAAGGAATTTCAAAGCCGTAATGACCAATCCTCCTTTTGGCAAAATGGAGACCGAAGTCATGTTCGATACTTTTCCCATAAAGCCACTAGAGCATGTGATGGCCCTGCGGGCACTCGATTGTATGGCAGATGATGGCAGAGCCGCTATCATAATCGGGGGGCACACTACCTGGGATGCAAAGGGCAGAATTACTTCGGGAAAGAACCGCATTTTCTTTAATTACCTCTACAGCCGCTATCATGTAGCGGATGTTATCAATATTGACGGTCACAAACTTTATTCCCGGCAGGGAACTTCTTTTGATGTGCGGCTGATCCTGATAAACGGCAGAAAGCCCGAAGCATCGGGTGCAGCCCCTGTCTTTAACCCCGATAAAGATGTTGTGGTAAAGACCTTCGAGGATTTATTTGACCGGGTGATGGATGCAATGGAAATAAATCAAAATCCAGCTATGAAAATTGTTACGATAAAACAACATTTAGAAAAAGAGGCTGCGGCACTGATGAAACTATTCCAAGATGAAACGCTGGCCGCTCCCTACGAACCTGCATCGGAAAGTTGCGTGGTACTGAATACCCAGGTTCCCGATAGCATGGCTTTTGAAACCAGGGAAGCCTTGCTGAGTATTAAGGGGGAAGTGGGTGGCGACATTGATAATTTTGTTCGTCACCGTTTGAAATATCCCAACAAAGCGGCTTTATGTAAAGTATTATCTGCTGAACAGATTGATGCGGTGGCAATGGCGATTTACAATATTGAAGCTAGGGGACAGGGCATGATTATCGGTGACCAAACCGGTATTGGTAAAGGCCGTGTTGCGGCAGCTATGATTCGATATGCTGTGAACCAGGGCGTAAAGCCCGTATTCCTTACAGAGAAAGCAAATCTGTTTTCTGATATTTACCGTGACTTATCCGCTATTGGTTCCGGACACTTAAAGCCACTGATTGTAAACAGCAAGGAATCTAAAACCGATATAAAGGATGAAGATGGCGAAGTAATGTACCAAGCTCCTTCAACCACCGAACAACAAAATATTATCAGCTCCAGAACAATACCCACACAATACGATTTTGTATTGGCTACCTATTCTCAATTCAACTCGCCGGAAAAGAAACCGGAGAAACCAAACTTTCTCCATGCCATTGCAGATGATAATATTTTCATCATGGATGAAGCGCATAACTCCAGCGGCTCTTCTAATACTGGTGAATTTTTACAGGGTGTTGTTGCCAAAACAAAAGGCGTTGTTTTTCTCTCTGCAACATTTGCCAAACGACCAGACAATATGCCCATCTATGCCATGAAAACTTCCATTGCGGATTGCAATATGAGTAAGGAAGATTTGGTGGAAGCCATTACCAGGGGTGGCGTGGCATTGCAGGAAGTATTGTCCTCACAGTTGGTGGCTGAAGGTCAAATGGTACGCCGTGAAAGAAGTTTTGAAGGCGTAGAGGTTAATTATCTTTCCCTTGATACCAAGACCGAAGAACACCGGGCTATTGCCGATAACATCACCGAAATCCTTCGGGACATCATTGCTTTTCAATCAAACTTCGTAGATACGCAAGTAGAAGAACTTGATAAGATTGCCGTAGCCGAAGGAAAAGAAGTAGAGCTGCGGGAAGGTACTTCTCAGGCAGGTGTAGATAACCAGCCCTATTTTTCAAAGGTATTCCAGGTGATTAACCAGATGCTTTTCTCCCTCAAAGCCGAAGCCGTGGCTGAACAGGCCATCAAGCGGCTGAAAGAAGGGAAGAAACCGGTGATTGCTTTTGCCTCCACAATGGGCAGCTTCATTGAATCAATGGAAAATGAGCATGGCACGCCGGTTGGCGATGGAGATACCATCAATGCAGATTTTAGTGAGGTATTGAAACGTGGGCTGGAAGGTGTGCTGCGTTATTCGGAAAAGGATGTGGACGGTAATTCCATTCACAAAAAATTTGAGATAAGCGAATTTCCCCCAGATGCACAAACCGAATACCACCGCATTCTGGAAAAGATAAACGCCGTATCAACGGGCATTACTATTTCACCGATTGATGTAATTATTAAGAAGATTAAAGCTGCCGGTTATACCGTGGCCGAAGTAACAGGCCGCAAATTTGAAATGCAGCTCAGCTGGAAAGGCAGTAAGGCATTGATACTTGCCCGAAAGCGCATCAATACCAACGATGCTTTTCGTCAGTTCAATAATAACGAAGTAGATGTGCTGATGATTAACCAGTCTGGCAGCACCGGCGCATCTGCCCATGCAATCCCAACGGCCAAAGTACCCAAAGAGGAAGTGAAGCAACGGGTGATGATTGTGCTGCAGGCCGAACTGGATATAAATACAGAGGTACAAAAACGAGGACGTATCAATCGCACCGGGCAAATCCTGAAACCCATTTACGATTATGTGACATCCGCCATCCCCGCTGAAAAGCGGCTCATGATGATGCTTCAAAAGAAGTTGAAATCACTCGATGCAAACACCACTTCCAATCAGAAGCAATCCACCAAGATTTTGGATGTGCCGGATTTTCTGAATAAATATGGCGATAAGATTGTAAAAGACTACCTCCTGGAAAATAAAGAGGTGAATGACCTGCTCGATGATCCCTTGCATTTGAAAAACTCGAAGGCTGATAGCGGCAGCAATGAATCACAAACCCTTGAAGATGCAGCGCATAAAGTATCTGGCCGGGTAGCTGTGCTTTCAACCAAAATGCAGCAGGATTTTTACAATGAGATTGCTGAACGCTACAATGATTATGTAGAATACCTGAAACAAATTGGCGACTACGACCTCGAAGTAGAAGCCATGAACCTGGAAGCAGAAACGGTTTCAGCCAAAGTGATAAAAATGGGCAAGGGCAGTGACAGTGCCTTTGGAGAAGACAGCACCCTGGAAACCGTCCGGGCAAATGTGCTGAAAAAGCCTTTCACTAAAACGGAATTGGAAAACCTGATTAACGAATCACTGAAAGGTAAAGACCCACACAAATTACAAGATGAATTGTTGGAAGAATACGAAGCATCCGTAGCGGACCGCCTGAAACTAGAGGAAACAGAAACCAATGCCAAATATGAGGAGCTGATCCGTAATATTCCCAATGAAAAGAAAATACAAAAGATACTGGCGAAACAGGGCGAAGGAGCCTGGAGGCAGGCGATCACGGAAAGGGAAAACGAACTGATAGGGGCAAGAGATTTACAACTTCAAAACCTGCACAAGACTTATTCAAACCGCAAGCAGTACCTGGAAAAGGCATTCCGGTTCTTTTATATCAGCCGCAATATCCGCTACCCCATTGAAACTTATAATGGAGGCAACGAACTGGTGCCTGCTGTATTCCTGGGCTTTGTGATTGACCGGAAGAAGAAGAACCCCTACGCTCCATCAGCCATTAAGTTACGCATAGCCATTGCAAACAGTTCAAAATACCTGGCTATCCCGGCTTCCTATTCAGAGGATATTATGGTCATCATCGGAGCCAGCGCCGATGTTTCGCAACCCAGCATGAATGTACTGCTGCATGAGTGGGAGAAATACACCAAAGAAAATAATACCGACCGGCGTATCCGGCATATCATTACCGGAAACCTGTTACAGGCATTTTCCGACTTCAAGGGTAAACTGGTAAGCTATACTACCCTGAACGGTGAAACCAAAAAGGGCATCCTCATGCCGGAAAACTGGAATCCCGGTGAGCAGGTGCAGGATAAAGTGGTGGTGCCGATATTAAAAGCTGCACCCATTATAAAGTCCATAACCCAGAACAGCCATATCGTTACCAATAACGGCTTATCGTTTTTCAGAACCGGGAATTATTTTAAACTGATTATTTCGGCATCCCGCTCACGGGGCGGTGATATATACCTGGACAAAGAAATCCTGGAACTAGTAGAGAAAAACAACTTCGAGAAAGTGTCGGATAAAATGGTAGCCATGCTGCCGGATAAAAACATGGATAAGCTGCTGGAGATACTCCAATCCCGTCACGGCTGCTCTGTAACGCTGCAATCCTACCAGTTGAAAGACCTGAAAGATGATGCGATCACCTACTCCAACAGAAAGCCTATTGAACTGCCTCCGGATGATGAAGAACCGCAAAACGAGGTAGCCATGCTGGAACTGGAAGCAGAAGCCCTCGCCCTTGAACTTGAATTATTAGCCGCATAAAAATCCACCCTATGATTACAATAGATAACTACTTCAATAAAGAAAAAGAACTTGACTTTTCATCTTTCCCTGAAGCCCTTAGAAAAGGCCACGGATTTGTAAGCAAAGCCACCGCACACGGATCAAGCTGGGTATCCTATCATTCCAGTGATGCAATCAAAAAAACAATTGACATATACCTGTCAAAGCTGAATGAGTATCTGAATAGCAATACCAAAGCTGAAAAGAAACAAACTAAAAAAGAAAGGCAGCGGCAGGAGCATGATGAAATTATCCAGGAAACCATGCGCAGGCAGGGTATAAACCCCAAGGAAAAGCCTGCTCCAAAAGCAAAGGATAAACAACCGATGCCACAGCCCCAAATGGTGGAGCGTATTCCAGAAGAATTGCGTTTTATTCGCCGTTTTGTGAACCTGAATGGCAAGACAAAAACGAAAGAAGATGTACTGCGTTTTATAAACTCGCTGCAAAAAGCCATCGTGGAAAAACGCATCCGCAAAACTTCGACCCACGCCGAGCAGATACGCTATATCCAGGGAAAGCTGATAGAAGTGTATAACAACATGAAGGGCAAAATTCACCTGGAATTAAAGCCTGAAACCTTAGAGAAAATGAAGGCTTTGGTGAAAGAAGAAAAAGTAATGCCGTCTGTGAATTTTATCAAGGCTTATATCAACATGAATGGCAAACCGGGCATGAAGAAAAAGGCTGATAGTTTATTGAAACGTATCACCCGGATGGTGGATAAGAAATTAATACCGGCAAATGACCCATACATGAATGAGCTGATCAGTATTACCAAAAACCTGGAGAGCTTTCTGGACGATCCGGCTCAAAAGACACTTTCCATTGAACGAAACGAACTGAACGGGCTGGAAGGTATTTTAGGCTGTGCCTGCAATCAACTGAACGGCATTGATGAAATGCCAGCCATCATGAACAGCATGGACTTTGCCAACCTGCAGTTTGAGACCATTGGCCTGAAAGGTAAATGGCTGGAATTGATTGGAGATCCTTCTGCCAATTTCACAGCAATGGTCTTCGGCAAGCCCAAGATGGGCAAATCCTACCTGTGCATTGATTTTGCCGGTTACCTGGCCCGAAACCACGGAAAGGTGCTTTATGTGGCCAAAGAAGAAGGGCTGGATATGACCCTCCAAAAGAAGCTCAACGATAAGGATGTTGCGCATCCTAACCTATACGTTGCTTCTGTTCTGCCGGAAAACCTTACCCCCTATGATTTTATCTTCCTGGACAGCGTTAATAAACTGGGTCTGACCCCGGAAGATTTAAGCAGGCTGAAAACCTTTAATCCCTCTAAGTCATTCATTTTCATATTCCAGACCACAAAAATGGGGGCGTTCCGGGGAGCCAACACTTTTCAGCATGATGTCGATGTCGTGATAGAAGTGCCGGAGAGGGGGAAGGCGGTGCAGATGGGGAGGTTTAATCAGGGAGGAGAAATATCAATTTTTAAATAAAATAGCACTATTTATTATGTATTGATTTTCAATAGTTTTCTGCCAATAATGAGCATCAAATTACACTTTCATGACAAATTTGCAGCTAATATCTCGGGGCATGGCTATTGCGGTATCAATCAAAAAATAAATATGGCTACCCTTTTACAATCAATAAACCAGTTGATCGACAACATTACTGTTACTGATCGCCAGGAAGAAAATATCCGGCAATCACTGTCAAATATTGATGGTTATCTCTTGAAGAAAGAAAACGGTTTGAATATAACAAGAACATTTACGAATGGATCTTATGAAAGAGACACCAATATCAGACCACTTGACGATATTGATATGTTTGCAGTTTTGGATTTTGAAAAATGGAAAAATGAATACGGGAATTACCCAAATCCACAAAGTGTTCTTAGTCGGATGAAAAACTACCTTAATGATCTTAACGATTATAAGGATAAAGTAAAACAGGATCGACCTTGTGTGACTATTGAACTCAGTAATAAGAGCTTTGATGTTTTACCAAGCTTTGAACAACCAGGAGGCGGTTATCTAATTCCCAACTATGATTTAAAATCGTGGACATATTCATACCCTGAACAATTAACCAAAGACCTTGATGATACTCATAAGCTTCGTAACTACAAATTAAAACCAACAATAAAAATTATTAAGTATTGGAATAGGGTAATAGGGAAATTGATCCCTTCTTATCATATCGAAGAAATTGCAATAAACATTTTTAAAGTTAACACGTTTGTCAACTACGAGGAATCTGTTAGGCTCTGGTTCAATAATGCTGAATATCACATGCAGTCTATTAAATTCAATTCCAATGACGATTATAACGCTGCATTAAAAAAAATAAAAAAAGTACGGGATAAACTAAATGATGCAAAAAAGAAGCTAGATGACGGCAAAGAAAGCGAAGCACTATTGATTTGGAAAGATGTGTTTGGCAAAGAGTTTCCTACTGTCGATGTAGAAGAGGCAAAAAGTTTGTCAAAAGCCTTAACCGAAGGCGGTCTCAAAATTGGTTCATCCGGCGCTCTATCAACTTCAGTTGGTACTGCTATTTCTGCATCAAAAGGTTTTTTCAATGGGGTTAGTCAAGAGTAAACCATTTAATACCGATCTCCAAATATGGGCAATGCGGAGTAGATACCCTAATTTTAAGGCAAAACGCAAGTCTGAATTTGAGATTGAATTTACCGGGGAACTCAATGTAAAACCCGAATTACCCACCTATAAGGTTTCAATTACTTACAGAGGTAGTTCAAGCCCGGTGGTCAGGGTAATTAGCCCAGAACTTGTTCCTGATCCACCACACTTTTATAAAGAAAGTAAATCACTTTGCCTTTATCATCCCGAAAATTTTAAATGGGCAAAAGAAAAATTAATTGCAAACGAAATAGTTGCCTGGACAGCAGCTTGGATATATTTTTATGAAGTATGGCTTCAAACTGGTATTTGGTATGGGCCTGAAGCTTCTCACAATGCTATAAAACCCCAAGTATGACAAAAAAAATCCCCTATCATAATGATTATGCTCTTGTTGACAATAATGAACTCATTTCAAAATGGCTTCTTTGGCTTTCAGTAATTACATCCATTGTGACAGTAATTGTCTCAAAGTCAAAACCATTTGATTCAAATGAAAATGCTATTACTATTTTAAATGCAATTAATAGCATTTTAACTGTTGGATATTTCTTTTCGGATATAATTGGAAATTACCTTTTCTACCAGGCTGAAAGAAATCGCCGGGACGATTTCTTTGATAATAGCCTTAACACAAAACTGTCCATTGAAAATACAGAGGAGTACTACTCAAATGACAATGTGAGCCCAGGGATAGAAAAAATGGGAGTTAATAGTTTTGAAAATTCATTTTTTTCAAAAGAAGTGTCAAAACGAATGCTTCCGCCTTTGGTATATAAGTCAATAGCAGTAATCATAATATTTTTGATTCTTGCATTATTTACTGACAGAGAAATTCTTTCAACTGCTCTTCAAGCTTTATTGCCACTCACGATTCTGCAACAGACAATTCGTTTGTTTTTATATAACAAAAGGGTAAATGATGTTTTTAAGAAATATCAAAGTATTTTCTCTGTAACTACCGATGGCAATAAGCAACTATTGATTATTCATACAATGACATCTTACGAAACGGTACTTTCGTGGGCTTGTATTAAACTTGATAGCAAAATATTTCATAATCTTAACGATAGCCTTACTATTCAGTGGGAGCAATTGAAAAAGAAATATAGTATCGGATGAATGATGTAAACTCATATCTGGAAAGACTATCAAGAAGACTTACTTCTTCAAAAGATGAACGGGATAAAATCGACACATCTTATAACTACTTAGAGGGCAAAATATTTGAACATTTCCGAGGCAGGATTAATAAGGTTTATTTATTTGGGTCTTATGAAAGAGGAACTGAATTACCAACATCTGTATTTGATAAATCAGATGTTGATGTCATGGTAATTTTTAAAACAAATGAATATCAACCTGACACATTTTTAAAGCATCTTCAAGAATTTGCTGATAAAGTATATCCAAGGTCGAATGTATTACCAGATCATCCGGCAATTAATATTTCTTTGAACCACATAAAATTCGAGTTAATTCCGGCTTATTACACGAATGAATTTTGGAATGGTGATGTATTAAAAATACCAGCACCCAGACGAAAAGAGTTAAGATGGATTAATACCGATCCGGAAAAACTAAAAAAGAACCTGAAGGAAAAGGATGAAAAAGGAAACGGTCAAATAATACCATTAATAAAATTGATAAAGTACCTTAATCTTATTCAAGGAAGCCCATATGAGTCGTATAAGATTGAAGAATTTGCACTGTCATATAATTATTCCTGTAAGTTTCTAAAAGATTGCTTCTATAAATTCATTAATGAATTAGATACTTATGGACAATCCGAGAGCCAATTGAGGTTTATTAAGGAGCTGAAAAAGACAAAAGAACGTTTACTTCTTCTGGAGAACAATGACATGATTGATTATGCAATACTTGAATTAGAGAAAGTTTTACCTTTCCCTGAAGCAAAGTAACAATTAACCTAAAAAATAAGTCGAACTTCTTATTTCCAGTTATTAATAGGCATTGTCACCCAAAGTCTCCCAATGTCTTCAAATCTTCTAAAATCTGGTTCGACGTTAGGAGGCTTGGGGCTACTAACCAACAAAAAACCTGACCAATTACCGGTCAGGTTTTTTATTGCAGGTGGGTGAAGCAACTGGCGCCCGGTCTGACCGCTTACTCCAAACGACCCCGCATCATCAAGCTCCGGTCTGACCGATACCCGGTTCATTACTTTTCACCTTTGAGCTGTCTATAGAGATTATACAAGTCAATTTGCACCCAACTCTCCACAACCTTTCCATTAATGAACCTAAAGAAGAAAATTTCGCTTAAATGATTTATCCTGTTGCCCGATGCTTTATAACCCCAAAATTCATCTTTATGGGTAGCGCTTAGCGTTACCCGCATCGCTATTTTATCCCCGTCTCCAATAATATCCCCAACTGTATAGTGTATATCCGGAAAAGCTTTGAACAGATATTTCAGAAAATCCGCCTGGGCTTCTATGCTCTGTAGATTCTGAGTGCTGTCGGTTAGAATATGAACGAGAAAACTATCAGCAAAGACCTGGTTTAATAGCTCCAGTTTTTGTTTGTTTACAATTTCTTCAATGTAGAACCTTGCAACAACCTTATTTCCATCTTTGTCTTGACATGCTACTTTTTCAATCGCCATACACATAATAACAGTCAAGGTAATGAGCCTAATGAATTTCATACTATGTAGTTTTGGTTGATATGATAAATTGTTGCCAACTGGGAGGGCTTTATGCAGGTTGGGAAATAGAATTCCGTCCGTCCACCCCAACCGCTGCTGATTGAAAATATAATGTTGAACTTAAGAACTAAAGTTGAAAGTTGTTTGTCGAGCCCGAACTACAGCCTGGATTTGTCCCGCAGTTGCGGTATTTGCTGGTCATGTCCAAATTGCATAATACCCAATGTTAGCGGTAGTATTTAATGTCACGCAATTTGTTTAGGACATCAATATTCCCGTTGTCCTTTGCTTCAATTACTTTTCCAGTTGAATCATATTTTGTCCAAACGCCAACTGGCTTGTTTCCGTAACGAAAGCCGCTTTCCTTAATTTTCCCATCACAAAATCTAAATTCGGTCAACCCGACTGAACCTATACCATTATAATTAATTCCCTCAAAACTTCGTTCGATTGCAGGACATAACTCTCTGACTAATTCAAATTTTTGGTCTGCACTATAAAAGATAGAAGCTAATGTGTCAACCGAAAGGATTTTGCCATTTGTTGTGTCAAACTGTGGACGCAACATAAAATATTTAAGTTTCGTATCTCCTTTATAAAGTGTCAAACGATAATATATACTGTCAAAGATTGTTCTGTCAAATTGTTGATTTGCGTCTGCAATTATTTTTTCCTTTATTTCATTTGTCCATTTAGTAGCAAAGTCCGTAGGTGAACTTTTACAAGAAAAAAGTCCAACCGAACAAAAAAATATAATTATAAAAAGTGGTTGTCTCATAATATTACCGCTAACTCAAAAATATACGAAAGTTTCAACCCCTATCACTTTCGTTTTTCTTACGCAGCGCATAATTTATAAACAAATACAAAAATTGTTTTGCTCCCAGCCACTTTCGCCAATACCCGATCGTAAACGTTTCTAAGCGTTTATACATGGTTCTCTCCTCTCTTAAAACTGTGGCTGCACTTTGGTACGGGTGTCGGGTGTCGGGGTTCAGAGATCGGGAAATCGTTAAAGGATTGAACGGCTTTCCGCCTTTCCAGCCATTATAATAATATATCACCCCTACGGGGCTCTGTTCCTTCCCTATTGTATCTTTCTATTGACAGGAGGCCCCGATGGGGCTGGGGGAAAGAAGGTTGATCGATGACCGGCTGATTCAGGTGTCGGGTGCCGGGTGCCGGGTGTCGGGTGTCGGGGTTTAGAGATCGGGGATTCATGCGCCTGCTACACGGCAGTTTCAGAGCGGCACCCGGACCATGCAGTAAACATCCTTGCACTAAGGTTTGTGCAGGTGTACCAGGAGGCGCAGCAACCTGTACATGTTTTGCAGCGCCGATGTGCATCTTTGTAGCACCCTGTACATGTTTTGCAGCACCAATGTGCCGTTTGGCAGCACCAATATGCCGTTTGGCAGCACCAATATGCCGTTTGGCAGCACCAATGTGCCGTTTTGCAGCACCAATATGCCGTTTGGCAGCACCAATGTGCCGTTTGGCAGCACCAAAGCGAAAAGGCGCAAAGTAGTGAATAGATAATGGAGAATAGAGAATAGTGGGAAGAATATGTTGAATGATATATGTTGAATGTTGAATGGTGCTTTAAAGTTCGGAGAACCGTTTGCGCCCTGGCGGTGAAGAGGGTTTTTTGCTTAACCGCGAGGACGCAAAGCCGCGAAGAAGGAAGACTCTTCGGCCTTTCAGCAATAATCAATAATTAATAATAAGTAATCAGAAGAAAGCTTCTCGCAGAGACGCAGCTGCGCAAAGCAGAAAGACACTCCGGCCTTTCAGCAATAATCAATAATTAATAATCAATAATCCAATAAGATACCACGCAAGTGCATGATCAATTCAACGAGCTGCTCCAGATGAGCTGGTAAGGTTCACTATTACCTTTAATACAGGTGAAGACAAAGCTGGTGATAAAGGGCATATTCACCGGCTCGCTGCCATCTTCCATCTCAATGGCAAGTGTACCGCTTACATAGGTTTCTGTGGAAGAAGTTTCGAGGGCTTTTAATCCGTTGGGCACCCATTGTTTACCATAGCCGATATCGTAGCGGCGGTAAGCGAGGCGCTCCACCAGGTTTTGTACAAAGCCGGGTTCATCAATTCGGGCGGAGATGTGTAAAGACTGTTTCATATGCCTGCTTTTAGCTGCTGCCCGCTCCCGTCTTCACTGTGCCAGCCACACCGGGCCTGCTATCGGTTGGATGCAACAAACTGCTCTTTTGCTTATTAACGGAATGTGAAAGCCCGGAGATTGCCCGGTCAAAAAGCCCCCGTTCAGGTTTATTACCTTTGAAGCGTGGCCAACGTTAAACACCATATTGCCCATTTCGACCTCGACTCCTTCTTTGTATCCGTAGAAATACGAAACGATCCGAAGCTGAAAGGCAAACCCGTGGCCGTGGGCGGATATGAAAGAGGTGTGGTGGCGGCCTGCAGCTACGAGGCCCGGAAGTTTGGTATCCATTCTGCCATGCCGATGAAAAAGGCGCTGCAGCTTTGTCCGCAACTGATCGTTACCAATGCCAGCCGCGACCAGTACAGCAAATACTCCCGCTGGGTTACCGATATCATTGCCGCCAAAGTACCGCTGTTTGAAAAAGCCAGTATTGATGAGTTCTACATCGATCTTACCGGCATGGATAAATTCTTTGGGGTAAGTAAATATGCACAGGAATTGCGCCAGCATATTATTGCAGAAACGGGATTGCCTATTTCCTGCGGACTTTCATCCGCCCGCTTTATCAGCAAGATGGCCACCAATGAAGCCAAGCCGAATGGTTTCCTCGAAATACCACATGGAAAAGAGATCGAATTTCTCTGGCCTCTCGGTATTGAAAAGATCAATGGGGTGGGTAAGCAAACAGAACAACTGCTGAAGAATTATGGTATCTATACCATCGAGGATATTGCCAAAACACCCATCGAACACCTGGAAAAGATCGCCGGCAAATGGGGTGAAGCCCTCTGGCATAAAGCACACGGAAAGGGCAGCGTGGAAATTGCCACCGACTGGGAGCAAAAGAGCATGAGCCATGAAAACACTTTTGATACCGATTACACCGACATTTCTTTTCTGCATAAAGAACTGGTACGGCTCACGGAGAAAACTGCTTACTCCCTGCGGGAAGATGAAAAGATGACGGGCTGCATTACAGTGAAGATCCGCTACTCCGATTTTGAAACCACCAGTCGCCAGGAGGTGATCGATTATACGGCATTGGATGATGTGCTGATCGCAAAAGTGAAAGACCTGTTTACCAAATCATACCAGAAAGGCAGGCCGGTGCGGTTGCTGGGTGTACGGTTCAGTCACATGATACCCATCACCACACAAATGAGCCTGTTTGAAAATAATATCGGCAAACTGAATTTGTATAAAGCGGTGGACGATATCAAAGACCGGTTTGGACCCAAGCTCGTAACAAAAGCGGTGGTGGCAAAAGGAAAAGATCCCGCCAGGGATGCAGACAAAACAGTACAATAAGGAGTAATTATTTTGCTATCGTCTTTTCTTTGAAAAATACGGGATACGCCACTCATAGCCGCTGCCGTCTTTGGCCGAAAAGCCGCAGCCGCCGCAGCCGTTGCAGGATGCAGTTGAATAGGTGGTGGTGGTGATGGTTTGTTTTACCCCAAGTGTGTATTCGTAGTCATTGGTGTGCTTGTACGTGCTGCTTGTCTGTACATAGCCGGCACCGCCGCATTGATTGCAGGTGCCGTACCATTTTTTCAACGGCTTATATTGAGAATTGTATTGGGTGATCTCTTTCCAGACAATACGTCCGTTTCGCAGGGTTTTGTCGTTCGACATAAAGTAAAGCACATTGGCATAGTCGCCGCTGATGGATTGTACATGACAGATCCTGGTAACGGCATAATAATCTCCCCAGAAGTCGGTATAAGAAGTGTCTTTGTAATACCCATGTCCTACCAGCGCCTCTGCTTCTGCCGGTATAAAAGTGGAAGACGATGGTGAAGTTTTCGTATAAGAAGGGGTGGCTGTTGCTTTGGGTTTATCGCTGCTTACCAGTTTGCCCCAGCCATATCCGGGCCGTGGCGCATCTGTACGCCAGGCCAGTTTGGGTGAAGTGGTGGTAACACCGGTGGTTTGATTATATATCTGCACACCTTTTTCTCCCATTGCATGCTGGGAGTAAAAATCAAACACGTCAAACTGTTCTTTGGTGAGCAGTTTCTTTAAGGCTTTATAGGTGGCGATAAAAGCACGGTTATCATCTTTTACAGATACCTGGTCCAGGTAAAATTCATAGAGGGCATAAAAATCAGTTTCGAACAACTGGCGGAATTTACCTTCCAGCAAAAACCGGAGCTGGTCATCGGTGAATGTCATGCCCCGTAATCCCCGGAAATAAACATTCAGTGCAGCCACCCGGTCTTTCGTTTCTGCTGCGGCAGCAAATGCTTTCTGGTAATTGGATTCAAGAGGCTCCGGTGATTTTACGGTTTCCCTGCCGGAAGCATCAATGGTAAATGTGCGGCCATCCTTTTTTACCTGCACATAATTGGCAGCATACAGGTTCTTTTCATATATCTCTTCATATTCGAACGGAACGATCACCTGGTTTTGAGTGCCGATAAATCCATAC
>JAEUVM010000243.1 GCA_016787125.1 Chitinophagaceae bacterium
GAGAAAGATGAGAACGGTTTGCTGAAAGGAAACCTCTGTATCAAAGCACCGTGGCCGGGCATCCTGCGCACCACCTGGGGCGATCATGAAAGATGCCGCACTAATTATTTTGCCACCTATGAAAACCTTTACTTCACGGGCGATGGTGCATTAAAAGATGCCACAGGCAATTACCGTATTACCGGCAGGGTGGATGATGTGCTTAATGTAAGCGGCCACCGTATCGGTACGGCCGAAGTGGAGAATGCGATCAATATGCACGCCGGGGTGGTGGAAAGCGCCGTGGTAGGCTATCCGCATGATATAAAAGGACAGGGCATTTATGCGTATGTAATATATAATGGTCACCACGGTGATGAAAACCTGCGGCGACAGGATATATTGCAAACGGTGACCCGCATCATTGGTCCTATTGCCAAACCTGATAAGATACAGTTTGTAACAGGCCTCCCTAAAACGAGAAGCGGAAAGATCATGCGGAGGATATTAAGAAAGATTGCTGAAGGTGAAACCGCCAACCTTGGCGATACCACCACACTGCTTGATCCAGGTGTAGTGGAAGAAATCAAGAATGGCCGTTTATAATAGCTGTGGTGTTCCCTTCTCTTCAGGAGAGGGGTTAGGGGAGAGGCCTCAATAATTAGCCATGATATTTTTATACCTTGTATATCTCATTGCTGTTGCCGGCTGGCTCCGTTTTTTGTGGCTCCGTTCGCTGCGCATGGAAGAAGACCGGCAATATACCTGGCAGAAGGTTTCCCGGCTTGCACTATATGTACCGCTCGGTTTACAGGCGGCTTTCCTTTTTTTCTTTGCTGTACTCCAATTATTGCCGCTGGCTGGTGATATGGCCGAACTGCTGAATAAACGGTTACTGAAAGGAAGCCGTAAGGAGTACCCGGAATTTGAGGGGCTCAGGATACTGTTCTCCGGTTGCGGCATTATCCTCATCAGTTATTTACTGAACCAGGCGGCAGCAAAAATTACAGATACAGCGCTGAACATTGTTACTAAGCTGGTTTTATTTGCCGGCCAGTATTTCTTGCTGAAAAATACAGTACTGCAGATTGGCCTGTCATTGGGATTTTATCCAACGGGTAAAACCCTCTTCAGCTTAACAGGCTCCCGGCTTTTCATCATCAGCATCGTGCTGGTGGTATTTTATTCACTTTCATCCGGAAAGAACGGCGAAAAGATTTCTTCCTCCCGCTATCCTGCATTGGCAGCAAGAATGTTGATGATTTATTGCCTGCTGATACTATTACTGTCCTTGCCCCGTTTTTATTTTGATCTCGTCAGATATTTTTAGAAAATACCCCCTGGCGGGTAGATGATCATAAACAATCGGATGTATTTTTTCACTATGAATAAAAGAGTTACCTGGCTGTACTGTTGCCTGCTGGCCTATATTACCGTTTCTGCCCAACCAATGACGGTGCGTTCATTGCAGTTGCTGCAGCCCGATACTATCACCTGCACACCGGTGAAGAACCAGTTCATGTCGGGCACCTGCTGGAGTTTTTCCAGTATGTCCTTATTGGAAAGTGAGTTGATGAAGAACGGGAAGGGCATGACCGACCTGAGCGAAATGTTTATCGCCCGCTATTCTATGAAAAGAAAGATAGAACGACACCTGGCATTAAAAGGCGGCAACTTCTTCACCCCCGGTGGCCAGTTTCATGATGCAATATGGGTGATGAAAAATTATGGACTGATGCCCGAAGAAGCCTACACCGGCCGTGGCCGTGGTGAGCAACTGCATGACCATGCTGAAATGGATACGCTGCTGAGCGACCAGGTAAAAGAATGGGTACAACAGGGATTGACAAAACCCGGTGTAAAAGAAAATAAGCTTATTGATAGTCTGCTCGATTATTTCTATGGCCCCATACCTGCTGCTTTCACCTATAAAGACAAGTCTTACACACCTGTTTCTTTTGCCAAACAATACCTGGGCCTCAACCCGGATGATTTTGTGGAGATTACTTCTTATACCCATCATCCTTTTTACAAACAGTTTGTATTGGAAGATAAATACAACTGGACGGGCGATGCGTACTGGAATGTACCGCTGAATGATTTTATCCTGATCACTCATGCGGCGCTTGATAATGGCTATACCGTAGGATGGGATGGAGATGCAGACGACCCTGATTTTCATTTCAACAACGGATTAGCCTACCTGCGCAATACCTGGCCGGATGATACAAAAGCAAGACAGGAAGCTTTTGAAACCAAGATCACCGAGCTGGACCACATGATGCATATCGTTGGGCGGCAGGAGCGGGAGGGCCATACCTGGTATTATATCAAAAACTCATGGGGCAACGATTCAAACCCGATCGGTGGTTTTATCTGGATGCGGGATGATTATTTCAAGATGCGTACATTGGCCATCATCGTGAATAAGAAAGCGATACCTGCCGGAATCCGGCGTAAAATGGGGTGGTAACATGTATTATCCCGCCTGTATTTCTTCTTTGGCAAAAAAAGAATTGAATTAGTACGGGAAGTGATGCCTGTAAATTACTTTTGGCCGGTAGCCCTTATTGCCCGGGGCCTGCTGTATGGATAAACAAACCCTGAAAAGTAAGCTGTTCCCTGTTTTGAAATGGGTGATGTGGGTATTGCTCGTGCAGTTCATACTCATTAATATCAGCGCAGCACTGTATGCTTATAAGTTCACTCATTTGTATAACAGCAGTACGGTGCAAACCGCATCCGGTAATGTGTTTACCAAAACATGGCATCTCTTTTCAGGCCCGAAGCAGGTAAAGCTGCCGGTTAGCAATTATCCCTCTTTTCCTTTCGATACGGTGAAGCTGAAGACCAGCGGTGATATCGGTATAGACACCTGGTACAGCGCCACCGATTCTGCATCAAAAGGCACGGTGATCTTATTTCATGGTATTCAGTCCAACAAAAGCCTGTTGTTGCCCGAAGCATCGGCTTTCCGCTGGATGGGATATAATGTATTGCTTGTGGATTTCAGGGCACACGGCAACAGTGAAGGCCGTGTTACCACCCTTGGCGTAAGAGAAACGGAAGAAGTGGCGATTGCTTATGATTACATCCGTAATAAAGGAGAGAAGAATATTTTCCTCTATGGCAGTTCGATGGGTGCGGTAACGGTGCTGAAAGCGGTTGATGATTACGAATTGAAACCTGCAGGCCTCATACTCGAAATGCCTTTTGCCTCTTTACAATCACACCTGCGGGCCCGTGCACGGGTGGTGGGTTTCCAGGGGTTTCCCGAAAAACCATTTGGTTTCCTGGTGAGTTGCTGGATGGGATGGGAGAAAGGCTTCAACGGGTTGAGGCATCGCACCACCCGATACGCAGCGAAAGTAAACTGCCCGGTATTATTTCAATATGGAGGAAAAGATCCTTTTGTACTGAAAGCAGAAACAGATAAAGTGTTTGCAGCGATTGCGGCTGCGGATAAAACACTGGTCGGCTATCCCGAAGCCGGGCATGAATCACTGCAGCAGCATGATGCTGCAAGATGGGAAAAGGAAGTACAGCAGTTTCTTGGCCGGCTTTCCCGCTGATTTATTTCCGGATGGTAACCTGGGTGCCATTGCCGGTGAAGCCATAGAGTTCCTTCACGTCTTCATTTTTCATCGAGATACAACCGAGGGTCCAGTTTTTATAGCGGTCCACCACAAAATCTTCATGCGGCCAGGTGCCATGGATGCCGATACCGCCACCGATGCTGGCATTGGCGGGTATTTCACCTCTTTGCTTGCGCTGGTTGAATTTTTCCCGGTCGGCGGCTGTGGGGTAATCAATGGAAAGGAAGCGGCACCATTTTTCATGCACCCTTTTGGAGTTGATGCGGTAGGTGCCTTCAGGAGTGTTTTTGTCGCCCTCCATTTTTTTATCAGAAAGGCTGTTGTTGCCAAACACCACCGGGTACGTGGCGTACCAGCCTTTATCATCGTAAACGCTCAGTTCATAATCAGATTTGTCAATGATAATGGAGATGCTGCCTACCGGGCCGGCATTGCCGCGGTTGAATTTTTTAGCCATCCGGGATGTGGGTGAATTGGCTTCAGCGGCCAGCAGGCTGCTCCCTACAAAAACGGATGTGAGTACCAGGAAGTTTTTCATGTGTATCAGTAGTGTTTTCAGTAAGGCCAAATGTAACCTGCCGCTCAGGTGGGTGCCGCATTGTTTCTTGGCTAAAATCAGTAACCGTCGTCCACTTGTTCAAACGCAGTGCCATGATTTTTTATTTTGTAGTGTGGAAATGTTTTAACGGGCTGTTTAGAAAACTTACGGCGGGCTTGTACTGGTATGCGGCAGGTATTGATCTCGGTCATTTACTTCCCGAAAAGGAAAAAGAAAGAGGCTGCCTCAAATAACAAGCATTTCAACACAGAGCAACAGGGGATTTGAGTTACACAGAGAGGAATATCTTGCGAATCAATACCCTGTGTATCTCTGTTGCCCTGTATCTCCGTGTTAAAGAGCTTTTGAGACAGCCTCCTATATATGGGAGAGGCGGTCGGGAAAGTATTACCAGTTGCTGATACGGAAACCGAAGTTGTAAGGCCGGATATCAAGCCCCCGTTCAAACATGGTCTTGGGTGCATACGATCCGTAGAAGCGTACCGGGCCCATTGACAATTCGGCGATATAGGAGAGCTTCCACTTTTCCAGTTCAAAATCGTCTTTGGTCTTTTCTTTTCCTTCATCGGAAGTGATGGTCTTGTTGCGGGCACTATACAGGTAACCGGCGCTAACCCCGGCGCTGATGCCAAAGCCTTTTTTACGGTTCGGGGTAAAGTTGAAGTTGAGCATCATCGGTACGGTGAGGTAGTCGGCTGCCAGTTTGTTCTTTTTATAGCTGCGGCCAACGGTGCCATCCATGATCACCAGTGGCGGATCAACAAGGGTGCCATCAGGTTCCTGGAAGCGGATGGGCTGTTTGAAATGGTAATTGTTCAGTTCAAGACCAAGACCGTACTTCAGGTTTACGATATGCTTGGCCACGTTCAGCTTTTGCATAAAGAACCAGACATTGATGTTGCGTGATTTACCGTCTTTCAGGTCGAACCAGGTTTTGTTGCTGCCCGGTGCATAGCCTTGTGCGGCGGTGCTGGTATAAAGCGTTTTATCGGTAAAATTGGAAAAGCCGATATCGAATATCCACCAGTTGGTGGAGAGATTGGAGGGTTTGTCACCGCGGCGCTTCCGCATCTTGTACTCCTTATCTTCTTTCATTTCTTTGTCTTTGCTGCCGGCTTTGCGGATGATGACCATACCACCGATACGGATGGTGTCATCGGCAGGCGGCTGGTTTTGCCGGCCGGTGGTATCTGTTTGAGCATTCACAGCCAGTACAGCGCATAAAGCCATGCATAGGGTAAAAAACCTTTTCATGATTATCACGTTTAAAATAGTTTGAATAATGTTTATTTCATCCTGATGGAGAGGCCGGCTACCAGTAAGCGATCTTCACCATCGGTTGGATCTATATTGGTCCTTTTTTCAAATGTCCGTGTTACTTTCCGGAAGAAGCCACGGAGTTTGTTTTTCTTTTGGCCTGCATCAGCAAAAGCTTCACCTGTATTATTGTTTTCAGGAAATGAAGCATTTTGAATGTCGGACGAAGAGGGATTATTGTTTGTTACACGCTTAGTTGTTAAAGTGTTTTGCGGCAGGTTACTTACGGCCATTGTATTGTTTGGCTGATTGTTATTGATGCCAGGCCTTTCCAGCGGCTGAGGCAGGTTATTAGAAGGCCTGTTGTCATTCGTTGTTTTTACCACGGCATTGTTCACAGGGCTGTTATCAGGGATGCGTTGTTCGGGCATATCTTTTTTATCCTGAACAGACGGTACGTCTTTCGGTTGCGCTGCATACACAGGGGCAGGCTGCTGTTGGTTTTTTACCTCCACAGCCGGAGAGGTCGTTGTCTGATCATCAGGGGTATTGGTTGTGGCCATATCCTGTCTGACACTATTGTTTTCCTGCTGAGGGGTGACAGGGTTGGTATTTTGCGGCTGTTCTTTTGCCAGTACCTCATCCGGCACACCGGCTTGTTTCTTATTGCCCGAGAGTATAATAATGGCAGCGCTGATGAGCAGCAGTAAAACGGCGGCTGCATATTTCATCCAGCGGGTAAAGAGCGGACGAACCTTTTCTTCCTTACGGTACAGCGAAGCCTTATCTGCAAATACGATCGTTTCGGCGGGCAGTTTTGCCTGGAGCAGCAGGTCAAGTTCTTTTTGAATGGCGGGATGTTTGGCACAAAACTGTTCAACGAGGACTTTACCGTCGGCATCCAGTTCATTATCGGTGTATAGCAGCAGCCATTCATCATAGTTGGAAAGGGAGATGCCGTGAGTGTGGCTGTCGTTTACCAGCAGAGATTCTTTATTGGCAAAGGTGATGCTGGTATCGGGCTCCAGTTTATACTGCAGCAGGGTATCCAGTTCGTCTTTCAGGTCAGGATTAGCGGCAATGAAATCTTCCACCAGGCGGCGGTCTGCGCTGCTCAGTTCATTATCCATGTAAAGGATAAAGTACTCTTCGTAATTATGGCGGTTAATGTTCATATTCAGGTGTCAGGTGTCGGGTGTCGGGTGTGTGGCTGTTACTGACAACTCACACCGGGCAACCGGCAACCGTTTTCAAATGACGTTTTCCATTTTTACCAAATACTCTTTCAGTTGTACCCTTGCCCTGTGCAGGTAAACTTTTACCTGGCTGGGGTTCAGGGTCATGATCTGTCCTATCTCTTCATAGCTGTATCCTTCATAATCTTTCAGCAGCACCAGCGACCGTTGTGTTTCACTCAGCCGGCCCAGTGCTTCATCGAGCACCTTCTTCAGGTTGTTCACCGGTTTGTCCTGCACCCGCACTTCATCTCCAAACTCTTCCCGCAGGCTGATGCGTTTCACCTTGCGGATATGATCTATCATCTGGTGATAGGCCACGGTAAAGAGATACGACTTGCTTTTCTGTGCATCCACTTCATCGCGGTGGCGCCACATTTTTTCAAAGGCAGTCTGCACCACATCCCGGGCATCCTCTTCATGACGGAGGTTTTTCAGGATGAACCTGTACACATTATCTGCGTACGTGGTCACACAATCATTGTATTCTCTTTCAGTCATACTGCCTGGTGATGGTAAATAGCTGCCACCTGTGGTTGATTCTGTCGCTCCAGGCCCATGCTCCTCAATACAAGATAAACAGCCGGAAAGCAGCGTAAAGGTAATTACCTTGGCCGCTTTGGCAGGTATAACGGGGAAGGAAGCGATTAGTTACAGGGCAAACCTATTTTTTTTCTAACGGAAAAGCCTGGTAATCAATAAGCCGAAGGAGTAATAAAGATAAACTGGCGGGCCCTGCTTTCGGGCAGCATATCGCCGGCATTCTTTGTTTTTTCGGCATCAGAGCAGGCGGGGTCTCCCTCTTTGCAGCAGGTGGCACAGCCGGCCGGGTTTTCAACAGGCATATCAACGGCAGGTGTGGGAGTGGTGGAAGATGACCGCAGTACAAAGGCGCAGGCCAGGATAAAGCAGCCAATCATTCCAATAAAAAGCCAGCTCTTTTTCTGCATGGTGTTGGTTTTTGTATGGGACGAAAGTAGAAACGAAAATGTTACAGCTTTGTAAAAATAGCCAGATTCTGCGGGTTTGATGCTTCAATTGTTGCGGGTTTTTGCGGGCTTTGGCTG
>JAEUVM010000261.1 GCA_016787125.1 Chitinophagaceae bacterium
TGCTCAAAACGGAAAAGGATTTCCAGGTGGCCTGCACGGCCGCCGGCGGGTATGAAGCGCTTGACCTCATCAGCAAACATAAAGTGGATGTATGCCTGCTGGATATTAATATGCCGGGGCTGGATGGCATTGAAACAGCCAAACTGATACGACAGCGAAACCCCGAGATCAGGATCATCATGCTTACCACCTACAACGACAGGGAGATCATTTCCGAACTGGTACATATTGGCGTGGCCGGCTACCTGCTGAAAAACTCAGATAAGGAGGAAATGGTGGAAGCGATACAAAAAGTGATGAAGGGGCGTCACTATTTCAGTGAAGAAGTGGAAAAGATAATACTGGAAGGACTTACGGAAAAAAAGACAAGTGAAGTGATACCACTCACCGAGCGGGAACTAGAAATACTGCAGTTGCTATCAAAAGAATACACCAACGATAAAATAGCCGCCGAACTCCACATCAGCTATCGCACCGTGGAAACGCATCGCAAAAACATCATGCAGAAAACCAAAGCCGGTAACCTGGCCGGCCTTATCAGGTTTGCCTACAGCAAAGGACTTATCAAGTAACTATTCCCATTTAGCGATTTACTATACCAACTTCTTGGTAGAAAAAAATACCAAAACATAAGTATCACGTCAGAATTTTTTCCGGTATAGGTTGCAGTTAAAATACCTGTTATGCGATTTCTTTTATTAGCCGCACTGTTTTTCATCCCATTGATGGTAGTATCACAGCCTCCGCAACTGTTCAAGTACCAGGGCCTGGCAAGAGCGGCGGACGGGACCCCTTTAGCAGATTCAGTCATTTCAATACGAATAACAATTCATAAAGACAACCCAACCGGAGCTGTTGCCTACCAGGAAACACATGCTGTTACAACGAATACATTCGGGGCGTTTAGCATTAATATTGGCGGCGGTGCAGTAAATACAGGCAGTTTCTCCGCCATTGCCTGGAATCGTGGTTCTTTCTTTCAGGAAGTAGAACTTAATAACGTACCGATGGGTACCTCTCAATACCTGAGTGTGCCTTATTCACTGGCGGCTGATTCCGCCAGAACGGGGATAGCTCCTTTTTGGGTCAGAAATTATACATCAGGCAGCGATACAGCAAACGTTGCCATCATTGCTATCGGTAATAACGGCAAGGACGAGGCTCCTGTGCTTTTTTGTAAGAATTTCAGCAATGGCACAACCCTGTATGCAGAATCAGGAAATGGCATTTTTATTTTAGGGGATAGTTCCGGGCTTGAAACAAATGGTAATGCAAGGATAGGAGGTGAGGCAGACATTTCCGGCGGACTTGATGTGCAGGGTAATTTTTTTACCAACGGCAGTGTGCAGGTAAACGGCCCCTTCTTAAACTCTTCACAGATAAATGCCACAAATATCAATACCAGTAACACTGTTTTTGCCAACATGCTTTCAGCAGCCAGCCTGAGCATTAACGGAAATGGTACAATAGCCGGAAACCTGAATGTGACAGGGGCTTTGTCCAAAGGTTCAGGGTCCTTTAAAATTGACCATCCCCTTGACCCGCTTAACAAATTCCTGTACCACAGTTTTGTAGAAAGCCCCGACATGAAAAATATCTATGACGGTATTGTTGTAACTGGTGCAGATGGTAAAGCCTCAGTGGAACTGCCTGCCTATTTTGAAGCATTAAATAAAGATTTCCGGTACCAGCTTACCCCGGTGGGCCAGTTTGCCCAGGCTATCATTTTGGCTGAAGTAAATAATAACAGTTTTGTGATACAGACTGATAAACCTTTTGTAAAAATAAGCTGGCAGATAACGGGTATCCGCAAAGACAGGTATGCCGAAAAATTTCCGATAATTCCAGAAGTCGGGAAAACACCTGGTGAAGCGGGCAAATACCTTTACCCGGCCGCCTATCAAACAGAAGGTGAAAAAAATTAAACCTTTATCAAATGAAAATTACCTTAATGGTTTTATCGCTGTTCATTTTCTTGCAGCAGATCTCTTCACAAAGCATCACCGCCGAAAGCATTTCTTCGGCCGGCGGATCGTATACCGGCCCATCCTCCGCCATATCATTCACCACCGGTGAAATAATGTCGGCCACTTATACTGCCGGAGGCAATAAACTGACAGAAGGGTTTCAGCAGCAGTATTACACCTGCTGGACTGGTAAGGTAAACACATCCTGGAATAACCTGGCAAACTGGAAAGGCGGGCCTGTACCCGGCCGTCATACTGATGTGCTCATTCTATCGGGCTGCCCCTTTTATCCGGTAATTAACATAAATGCTGCCTGCCGCAGCCTTAAACTGAGATCATTTTCATCAGTTACCGTTTCAGCCGGGTTTAACCTCACCATCACTCACTAAGCCGCCCCGTTAACATTTTACCCATACCAACTTCTTGGTAGAAAAAAATGCCATAATAACGGCATTGTTCACGGCTGCCTGCTGCCATAGATTTGACAACAGGTATTTGAAGTACAAATAGTTTACTCATTGTTCAATAAACCATTAAACATGAAAAAAGTCACCTCTCTTCTGCCTTTCTTCTTCCTGATGGTTACCATCAGCATTACTTCCGCACAGCCCACCATTGTTACCTCCCAGGGAACATTTGAATTTAAGGCGCCCGAAGAATGTATTAACTCCAACTGCCTCGCCGGCGTGAAGGTGGTGACAGAAATGGCCGGCAAAGCACTCGCAGCTGATATAGCGAAAGCAGCCGGTGAAGCATCGGCGCTTAACAAAGAACTTAAAACAATGGCCGGCGATTATGATTCCATGAAAACAGAGTTTCTGGCGGCGAAAGCGCCGTATGATGCAAAGCTGGATGCCTATACTGCAGACCTGGCAGTTTACACCAGGGATGTAGACAGGCATAATGGCGAAGTGGCAGCCAATAATGCCCGAAAACCCGAAGACAGAAGTGCTGCCGAAGTAAGCAGGCTGAACCAGAACAAAGCAGCATTGGATGTGCGCAAATCCGGTCTTGACGACCGCAAGCAGGGTCTCGACACGGAGAGAACTCCGCTGATGACAAAATGGAACAACCTCGAAGCCAAAAGGGGAATGCTTGTGCAAAAACAATCTGCTGCAAGAAATCTTGCGGATAAAATAAACAAAGCCCTTGAACAACTGAAACTCTGTGAAGAATATGGAAACAGGGCGCTTGAAGTGGCCAAAGAAAAGAACTGGGGCACCTATAAAACCGTTGGCGACTTCTTTGGTACTTTAAAGATCATTCCGAGTAAGGAATTACTGAATGGCAGTCTTGAAAAAATGAAAAATTGGGCTGATAAAAATTGGTGATAGACTGCCAGCCGCCGCCATACCCGGACTATAGTTTGTGTTCAGGCTGTTTGCTGCATCTCCGTCAGCTTCTTATACACGCCATCATCTATTTCGATCAGTTCATTATGATGGCCCCGCTCGATGATGCGGCCATCGTGTAGTACGATGATCTCATCGGCTTCTTTAATGGTGCTGAGGCGGTGTGCAATGACGAGGGTGGTTCTTCCCTTCATCAGTTTGCCCAGCGCATCCTGCACCATTCTTTCCGATTCGGTATCAAGGGCAGAAGTGGCCTCATCCAGTATAAGGATGGAAGGATCTTTTAAAACCGCCCTGGCAATACAAAGCCGCTGGCGCTGCCCGCCCGAAAGCCTGATGCCACGGTCGCCCACCAGTGTGTGGTAACCGTTTTCCGTTTGCAGGATGAAATCATGTGCATTGGCAATTTTGGCGGCAGCCATTACTTCTTCCTCGGTGGCATCGGGGCGGCCCAGTGTGATATTATTATAAATGGTGTCGTTGAAAAGAAATATTTCCTGGGTTACAAAGCTCATCACTTTGCGCAGCGATTCCATCGTATAGTCCCGCACATCCACACCATCCACCAGCACAGCGCCGTCCTTTACATCATAAAAGCGGGGGATCAGGTCGGCGATGGTTGATTTGCCCACACCCGAATGCCCGATCAGCGCCACCGTTTTTCCTTTTTGAATGGCAAAAGAAATATCCTTCAGCACCGGTGTATCGTTATAAGCAAAATCTACATTGCGGAACTCAATGCTTTCTTCAAACCTGGTTAACACCACCGCATCCGGTTTATCCTGTATCTCCACCGGTTTGTCTAATATCTCCAGTATCCGTTCACCGGCGCCGCGGCCACGTTGGATGTTGGCCCCTGCTATCACCATTGCCTTTGCCGGGCGCAGTACCTGTGAAAAGATGGCAATGAAAGCAATGAACGCACTGGCCTGTATGCCTGCAGCACCCTGCCCGTTCTTTAGTATCAGGCTGCCGCCATATAATAATATACCGGCCACCACCATCACCCCGGCGGCTTCAGAAAATGCCGGCGCCATTTCCCTGCGCTTGAATCCCTGCAGGCTGGCCCTTCGGTAAAAATCATTTTCGCGGCTGAATTTTTTTAAGGTAAACCCCGTGGCATTAAAGGCACGGATGATACGCATGCCCGTCAGTGTTTCATCCATAATGGTAAGCAGGCGTGCAATAGAAGCCTGCGCATCTTTGGCATCCCGCTTCAGTTTCTTTTGCACGGTGGCAATACCGATGGCCGAAAGCGGTATGATGATCAGGGTAAATAAGGTAAGTTGTGGTGATATCGCAAATAAGGTTACGAAATAGCCGATCACCATTGAAGGTTCTTTAAATAATACCTCCAGTGAATTGGCAAACACTCCCTCTATCTCAAATACATCCGAGTTCATCCGGGAGATAAGGTCGCCCTTATGCTCTTTGGTAAAGAAACCCATGTGCAGGTGGTTGATCTTTTCAAACAATGCTTCTCTTATTCTTTTTACCAGCAACGTCCGGGCCCTGATCAGCGTACGCTGTGCCAGGTAGCGAAACAGGTTGGTGAGCAAAACGGCACATACAATAATGAAAGTGATAAAGTACAGTGCATATACCGGGTTCATCGCCTTGAGCCGGTACACCTGGTAATAAAAAGCATCCCGCAGAAATGAAGTGGACAAGGAGAAGGCAGGTGCCGTCAGCGAGTCCGATTCGGGACTGGTGTTAAACAATACATTCAGCAGCGGAATGATCAGGGCAAACTGGAAGATGCTGAAGATCACCGTGAGTATGGTAAATATGGAAAAGGGAATCACAAACCACCGCGAGGGCCGGGCAAATGATAATAATCTTCTGTACACTTTCATGCCTTGCAAAGTTATCAATATAATGACCGGTACACATCGAGGTATTGCCGGGCAG
>JAEUVM010000288.1 GCA_016787125.1 Chitinophagaceae bacterium
GTTCGGGATGAGTTTTGTATATGTGATTTTTGAGGATAATGTTGATATCTATTGGGCAAGAACAAGAGTGCTGGAGCGGTTAAATTTTGCTCAACGGTTATTGCCGCAGGGAGTAACACCATCATTAGGTCCTGATGGAACAGGGGTTGGCCATGTTTATTGGTATCATCTTGATGCTCCAAAAATGGATTTAGGTGAGCAACGGGCTTTGCAGGACTGGTATATCAAGTTTGCCTTACAAACAGTGCCGGGTGTGGCAGAAGTGGCATCATTTGGCGGATTTGAAAAACAGTACCAGTTGGTGGTTGACCCTGTGAAACTACAGTATTACAACATCTCTTTGATGGATGTAATGAATAAAGTCAAAGCCAACAATAACGATGTGGGCGGCAGAAAATTTGAGATGGCGGATATGGCTTATATCATCCGTGGCCTTGGTTATATTAAAAGCAAAGAGGATGTTGAAAACATTGCACTCAGCAATTACAACGGCATCCCGGTAAGGGTAAAGGACATAGGCTCTGTGCAAATGGGCGGCGATTTACGGCTTGGCATTTTTGATATGGATGGAAAAGGTGAAGTGGTTGGCGGTATTGTAGTGATGCGGTATAATGAAAACGCCAATAAGGTTATTGAGGCTGTTAAAGCCAAGATGAAGGAAGTGGAGAAGGGATTGCCTGAAGGTGTAACTTTTAAAACCTCTTATGACCGCAGCACATTGATAAAGGAAGCCGTTGATTCAGTAAAAGGAACGTTGATTGAGGAGATGATTGCCGTATCTCTTATCGTTCTCATCTTTCTTTTCCATTGGCGCAGTGCAGTTATCATTCTTATACAGTTACCCATTTCTGTAGCAGCAGGATTTATTTTTCTTGAAATGTTTGGCATTTCATCCAACATCATGTCATTGACCGGTATTGCGCTGGCTATTGGTGTGGTAGTGGATGATGGTATTGTAATGGTGGAAAATGCCTACCGGCATATCAGCGAAGCTCAAACGGCAAAAATTAAATCATCCGACAAAGCATAATCATGGCAAAATGGTTCAAAAGAAATAAAGACCCGCTGTCAAGCGAAGAAAGAAATGCAATCATTGAGAAGTCATCCAGGCAGGTTGGCCCTGGCGTATTCTATTCCACCATTATTGTGATTACATCTTTTCTTCCGGTGTTCCTGCTTACAGGTATGGAGGGCAAACTCTTTCATCCTTTAGCGTGGACAAAAACATTCATACTGCTGATAGATGCTGTACTGGCTATTACATTAACTCCGGTATTGATTTCATTTTTTCTGAAAGGGAGATTAAAACCTGAAAGTGCCAATCCAATTACAAGAACATTGGAGAGGATTTACACACCAATTTTGAAATGGTGTTTGAAATGGCGAAAAACTACCATTGGCATTAACATCGTTGCATTGGCTACAGGTATCATCATGATGACACGCCTTGGTTCAGAGTTTATGCCCCCCCTGGATGAAGGCTCCTTGTTATTTATGCCGGTAACATTACCGGATGTCTCCAACTCTGAAGCAAAGCGTTTATTACAGGTGCAGGATAAAATCATCCGCACTGTTCCCGAAGTATCGCATGTGTTAGGAAAAGCGGGAAGGGCAAATACAGCAACAGATAATTCGCCAATCAGCATGATTGAAACCATCATTTTGCTGAAACCAAAAAGCGAATGGCGAAAAGGTATGACCAAAGATGGGATCATTAATGAACTCAATTCAAAATTGCAAATACCAGGTGTTACTAATGGCTGGACTCAGCCAATCATTAATCGCATTAACATGCTTTCAACAGGTATCCGTACCGATGTGGGCCTGAAGGTTTATGGACAAAACTTAGACAGTATTTATGCCTTTGCACAAACAATCAAAAAGCAATTAGAAGGTATTGACGGGGTAAAAGATCTATATGTGGAACCAATTACAGGGGGTAAATATGTGGACATAGCAATCAAACGTGAAGAAATCGGAAGATATGGTTTGAGTGTGGATGATGTGAATACAGTTATTGAAAGTGCGTTGGGTGGAATGAAATTGACCACAACTATTGAAGGCCGTCAGCGTTTTTCAGTAAATGCAAGGTATGGTCAGGATTTTCGCAATAATCTGGAAGCATTAAAGCGGTTACAGGTACAGACGATGAACTTCGGCCCAATACCGTTGGAGGCAGTGGCAGATATCAGGCTCAGTGATGGCCCGCCGATGATAAATTCAGAAAACGCCATGTTAAGGGGAACAGTATTGTTTAATGTGAGAGAAAGAGATTTGGGAAGTACAGTGAAAGATGCACAAGAGAGATTAAATCAGATGATAACAAAACTTCCTAAAGGTTATTTCCTGGAATGGAGCGGCCAATGGGAAAACCAGATAAGGGCTAACCGCACCTTGAAAATGATTTTACCAATTGTGCTTATCATCATTTTTATGGTGTTGTATTTCACTTATCACTCCTTCAAGGAAGCAATCACTACCATGATAACTGTTCCATTTGCGTTGATTGGGGGCGTCTTCATGGTATATTTCTATGGTATCAATCTGTCGGTTGCGGTTGCCGTTGGTTTTATCGCCTTATTCGGAATGGCAATTGAAACAGCCATGCTGATGACGATTTACCTGAATGAAGCTATGCAAAACATGGTTGCAAAGCATGGTAATTCAAAAGCAACACTTACTCCGGCCATCATACGGAGATTTGTAATAGAAGGCGCTGCAAAAAGGCTAAGGCCAAAACTGATGACTGTTTCTGTCGGACTGTTTGGGTTGATACCCATCCTTTGGGCTGCCGGTGTAGGCAGCGATATTATGCGGCCAATCACCATTCCGCTGATTGGTGGCACTATTTCATCCACTATTTATGTATTACTTATCACCCCTGTAATTTTTGAAATGATTAAGGAAAGAGAATTAAAACGTAAAGGCAAAATTGAATTGATAGATGTTAAAGAATAAACTGCTTCTGATGCAGTTTTGAGAAAGACAGGAGAAATGGAATTGTTGAACACAATATATTAAAATATGAAAAAACAAAATGGAATAATTGGTGCCGGAATAATAACAGCAATTGCAGCATCGCTGTGCTGCATTACACCTGTACTGGCTTTGCTGGCTGGCTCCAGTGGAATCGCCGCTTCTTTTTCCTGGCTGGAACCATTACGGCCATTCTTAATAGGTATTACCATTCTTACGATTGGTTTTGCATGGTTTCAAAAACTAAGGGCTGCAAAAAAAGACGATTGCGGCTGTGAAACGCCGGAAAACAAAAAATTTATTCACACAAAAGCATTTCTTGGAATAGTAACTGTATTTGCTATCCTTATGATGGCCTTCCCTTACTATTCAAAAATGTTTTACCCCCAAACTACAAATAAGTCAGTAATTACTAATGATGCAGTTCTAAAAATTGCGGAAGTTAAAATTAAAGGAATGACCTGTGCCGCCTGCGAGGAACATGTAAAATTTGAAGTAACTAAATTACCCGGAATTATATCATCAGAAGTATCCTATGCAAATAGGAATGCCATGATAACTTTTGATACGATGAAAACAAATATCAAAATAATTGAATTGGCAGTTAATAAAACAGGATATAAAGTCACAGACATAAAAATTAAATAAAATGGAAGTTATCTTAAAATCAACCATAACCTGTCCGCAATGTGGTTATAAAAAGGAGGAGAATATGCCGGTGGATGCCTGTCAATATTTTTATACCTGCGAACAATGCAAAGCGGTATTAAAACCCAAATCAGGGGATTGTTGTGTTTTCTGCTCTTATGGAAATGTGGCCTGTCCGCCCATACAAAAAGGCAAAGACTGTTGTGCTTAAATCTAAATTAAATGAATAGGAAAATATTATTAATACTTGCTTTGGTTGTATCGGGAAATATTGCATCGGGTCAATCCATTATGCAATTAGATACAATCATTGACAGTATCACCGCATCACACCCCGTTGTGAAAATGTACGACAATGAAATCCGTTCAATGGATGAAGCAGCCAAAGGTGCAAGAAGTTGGATGCCGCCGCAGTTTGGCATCGGGCAGTTTATGACGCCGTATGATGTACGGCTCTGGCACAGAGAAGGCGATATTCCGGGCATGGGCTCAGTAATGGTGTCAGGTGAGCAAATGTTCCCAAACAGAAAAAAACTGGATGCAGATGAGAGATACATGAAGGCAATGTCCTCAGTTGAGAAGGAAAGAAAAAACGCAACACTGAACGAATTAATCAACGATGCAAAACAGTTTTATTACGAATGGATAATCTTGAAAAGGAAGCTGGTGATACTGGCAGAAAATGAAAAGATTCTGGACTTCATGATAAAGAATGCTGAGATACGATACAAGAACGGATTAGAAAAAATAAGTGCATACTACAAAGCTAAAGCTGCATTGGGTGATGTGAAGAATATGCAACTAATGTTTGAAAACGATATAAAAGAAAAAAGAATCCGTATCAATGCACTTATGGGCAGAAATGCAATGATTTATTTTGACATTGATACAGCTTATGCTTTAAATGATTATTCAGGTCTTGTTTTTGACAGCACATTATTTTATACTAACCGGAGTGACCTGAAATCATTAGACAAGGAGATTAGTCTTACCCGGTTGAAGCAGGAGGCAGAAAGGGCGTCACTAAAACCGCAATTCGGCATCCGCTATGACAATATGATTGGTTTTGGCGGTCAGCCTTTGCAATACACAATCATGGGAATGGTGCGGATTCCAATGGCTAAATGGTCATCAAAAATGAATAAGGCTAATATTGAAAGCCTGAAATGGAAAACCTATGCCATACAATCTCAAAAAGAAATGATAGTGAATGAATACAGCGGCATGGCTTATGGTATGAGAAATGAATTAGAGCTAAAGAAAAAGCAGATTAAGCTCTATGAGGAAAATATCATTCCTGCATTGAGGAATAATTATAAAACCATGCAGTTGGGTTATGAACAAAACACAGAGGAGCTATTTATGCTTTATGATGCCTGGGAAACGCTAAACATGAAGCAACTGGAATATGTAGAATTGCTCAACCAGGCATTAAAACTTCAGGTAACGATTGAACGAATTATTGAAAAAAAATAAATCTCCTGTTATGAAAAGAAGAAATTTTTTAAAAATGTCAGGCCTGGGTGCAGGCGCAGTTGTAACCAGTGGTTCTCTGGCAGGTTTTTTAGTCAGTTTCAGTGGGTGTAAAAAGGAGCATCACAGAGGTTTGATGACAGAGCCGGTAATGATAACAGAAGGCGATTTTTCAAAACTGCTTTCATTTCCATCATCGGCAGGAGCAAATCAAACACTCACAGCACAGGCAACAACTGCAAACCTGAAGGGGGCGAATATTCCGGTATTGGGTTATCAACCCAATAGTTTGCTTGGCCCCTCATTCAGAATAAACAAAGGCGATGCTGTAAATATTTTACTTCAAAATAATTTATCAGAACATTCCAATATTCATTGGCATGGTTTAAAAGTTCCTGCATTAATGGATGGTCATCCTGACCAGTTAGCGAATGCAGGCGGTACTTTCCGGTATCAGTTTACGGTAAATCAAAGAGCTGGTTTAAGCTGGTATCATCCGCATCCTCATGAAATGACTGGCAGGCAGGTTTTCCAGGGATTGGCCGGTTTGTTTATCATCAATGATGCAGAAGAAACAGCCCTGAATTTACCATCAGGTCAGTATGAAATACCATTGGTTATACAGGATAAACGCATCACCGGAACAGGCATTGCTTACAACCCTTCAATGGAAGAAGTGATGGCGGGTTATATGGGAGAATCAATTGTGGTCAATGGTGCTTATTCACCTTATACTGAAGTAGCCGCCCGTTATTACCGTCTTCGCATTTTGAATGGTTCCAATGCAAGGGTGTACAATCTTGCTTTCAGCAACAATGCTGATATTATAGTTATTGGCAACGATGGAGGATTGTTAAAAAATTCTGTTACAGTAAAGGAAATATTGATAGCGCCGGGTGAAAGACTGGATGTCCTTATAAATTTTAGTACTGCTTCAATTGGTTCAGAAATATTTTTAACAAGCAAAGAATTTGGAAATGGTGGTGATGCACAGGGCAAGCAGTCATTCAGAATTATGAAATTTAAAGTAACGACTGCTGTTACTGGTACATTTACTGTTCCCGCAAATCTTTCTGCCATTAATACAATTGCTGCTTCATCGGCTGTAAAAACAAGAACATTTGAAATTTCCAATGCAATGGAGCATCATGGCTATCCTATGAACGATGGAATGCAGATGCGGCACCGTATTAATGGAAAATTATTTGACAGCAAACGTATTGATGAGAATGTTTCTGTCAATACAAATGAAATATGGGTATTTGATAACAGCAACGGTGATGAGCCTCACCCGATGCATCTGCATGGTGTGTTCTTCCAGGTATTGGACAGAACAGGCGGCAGGGGAAATCTTATTGCTTCTGAAAACGGATGGAAGGATACTGTACTGGTAATGCCCGGTGAAAGAGTAAGAGTAATTGTTCCTTTTGAAAATAACACCGGCAAATTTGTTTTTCATTGCCACAACCTGGAACATGAAGATGATGGTATGATGTTACAATATCAACTGAGCTAATCAAAACATACAATGAAGAAACTATTTTTTATAAGCGGTTTGATGCTGATTATTGTTGCGGTCTCCTGCAACAATAATAAAGACCCTCATGCGGGGCATCAAACAGAAGTTGCTAAGGATATGTACACCTGTCCGATGCCAGAAGATTCTGTATTCAGCGACAAGCCGGGTAAATGCCCGAAGTGTGGAATGGACTTGGTGAAAATGGAACCAACAGAACATGATGCCCAAAAAGCAGTTGAATATACCTGTCCGATGCACCCGGAAATATTAAGAGAAAAACCTGGCACATGCCCAATTTGCGGAATGGATTTAGTAAAAAAGGAAACAGACAGTAAGAAAGTGGGTGATATAGAACTGGAGTCATTGCTGAAACCAACCAACGAATTTGTTGTATCATCTGTTCCCGTAACTACAATTGAGCAGCGGGGGGAACAAATAGAGATTGAAGCATTGGGAAATATTGCGTATGATACCAGGCAAGTGGGAAGTATTTCCGCAAGAGTATCCGGACGAATTGAAAAATTATATGTACGATACCGCTATCAAAAAATAAGTAAAGGGCAAAGAGTGCTGGACATTTACAGTCCTGAATTGCTTACTGCACAGCAGAATCTTTTATTTCTTTTAAAAAACGATGCTGAAAACATCACATTCATACAGGCGGCGAAAGATAAACTCTTGCTCCTTGGTATGAGTAGAGAACAATTGCAACAGGTCATTCAATCAGGCAAGCCATCTTTATCCATTGCTGTTTACAGTAATTACAGCGGACATATTCATGAAGCCACAAATGGCGGCAGTATGAATACTGCACCCGGCAACATGAGAGATATTTCTCTGATTACGGAAGAACTTTCATTAAAGGAAGGAATGTATGTACAGAAAGCGCAATCAGTTTTTTCGGTCTTTAATCCGGACAGAGCATGGGCTGTTCTCAATATTTACGGGGAAAACCAATCGCTGGTAAAAAAAGGAAACACAGCAAGAGTAGTACCTGAAACGGCGCCGGATAAAGATTTCAGGGCAACCATTGATTTCGTTGAGCCATTCTATCGCAAGGAAAGTAAAACACTTACTGCAAGGGTTTACTTTAATAACAGTGCTTTAAAAATACCTATTGGCA
>JAEUVM010000325.1 GCA_016787125.1 Chitinophagaceae bacterium
CCGGGATCAGCACCGGCTTTCAGCAATGCGGCAAACAGCCCATTCACCGGTTGGAAATATATCCTGGGAGAAGCAGGATCGCCATCAAACGGATTAGAATAAAAAACAGAAAAATCGGATTGATCAACATACTGGTGCGCATACGACATATACAGCACATTCTCATCCACCGTAAAACCGGTAGGGTGCAGGTGCGTAGGGTGTGTGGCACAATGATGAACCAGAAAGGCCAGCACCGGCAGGGTGAGGAAGGCAGACAGTATGAGTGTTTTACTTCGGCTCACTGCGCTTTCTTTTGATGAATAAAAATAGCGCAGAAAAAAGGAGAATAAGCGCCGTGGCCACTTGCACCCACAGGGCCCGGATGGTGTTTACCGGAACAAACCTGAATTCAACCACATGGCTTCCCTTGGGCACTGTAACGCCCATAAAAGCAATATTCATCCGTTGTATCTCTGTTGGTCTTCCATCCACCCATGCTTTCCAGCTATGGTGATAAGCCTGGGTGAGCACAACCATATTTTCATGTGGCAGGTTTACGCTGATGGTGATTGTATTGGATGATAACTGTGTGATAACTGTTTCTTTTTTGCCGAGGGCAGCTTCAACCGGCGGCTGGGCCGAACCATAATTTCTGAACGCATAGCGAACCGTTGCGGAATGATCGGGGAGTGAAACATCGTTGGTGTCTTTCAAGGTCAGCAAGATTTCTGGTGCATACACAGCAGGCATTGCTGATACATATTTATAAAGCCTGCCTGTTTGTACAAAACTATCAGTTGCCGCCAGGAAGGCCGGTGAATTGGTGATACGGCTGGTATGTATTTCTTTACTGTAAAAAGGATACATCACGGCTTCTTCAAGATGCATATCTGTACTGACTGAATCGTTGCCGCCAACAGGTGCGGTCAGCCTGTCAGCAGGAAAACCTTTTGGCGAAGCATGGATGATATTGTTAAGCACCGATGGTGCCATACGGCTTACAAAGCTTGCCGGCAATACCAGTTGTGCCATAATAAACAGGTTAGCCACCCATACCCCTGTAAAGAACAGACCTGCTTTTACCCAGCGTTTATAACAAAACAACAGGAGGATGATAAAAGCCAGTTGCAGCAACCCGTTTACCACAAGGGTATCGCTGAGACTCACAGAATCAAGAAGTGATTTGATGCGGTCTTTGATACCACCGCCGCCATCAGCATTTTTTAGCAGCGATGTTTTTGTAAATGAAAGAAGCAGCACGGCCAGGGTGAAGACGGCCGCCACATACAATGCCACCCGCACTCTTTTTTGATCGGCAGCCGTCCAGGTACGACTGACTACCTTTTGTAAACCCGGCGCCGCCAGCAGCAGCAGGGCCAGCATAAAAAATAAGCGTGCCTGCGAGGGATGGCGAAAAGTATCCATCAGTGGTACCAGGTCAAAACACCATTTTCGCAGTGGTGTGGCATCACCCAGGCTGAACAGCAGCGTGAATAAACCAAGCAGGGTAAGCAGAACGGTCCGCCGGTTTCGTTTGGGAGGCAAAGCGATCAGCAGCAGCAAGGGTATGATGCCGATATAGATATTGCGGCAGGTAATATCGGTAACAGAGGCCATATCATTGGCCTTGATAGTGGCCGGGTACAGCAGGGTGCTGAGATGGCGGATATCGAATGAGTTGACCACCGTTTCCTCGTAGCTGGCACCGGCACCCCGTTGGTAATAAGGCAACAGGTCGATATAAGAAACGATAGCGGGCAAGGCAAGACCGGCAAACACGACCAGCATAACAAGATGAACTCCAACAAAGCGGCCAATACGGGCAGGCATTGTTTTCCTGTGCACATACTTATCCCTTAAAGCGATGAGTGAAAGCGCCGCCATCAGGTACCCGGTAAGAATAAAGAAGGAAGGATAGCCTGCGGTAAATAACAGGTAAAGGAAGAAGCCAGTTTTAATGGCATTACTAATCTTTCCCTGCTTCATGAGCAACAGGTAATAATGAATCACAAAAGGAATAAAGGCCGCTGCTGCCAGCCAGTTGATCAGTTGCCCGCTCAACATAAAGCCCGACAGCATCCATGCCATACCGGTGAGTAAAGCTGTGCGGGCATGGCCCGTAAGCTGGTACGTGAGTTTATACATACCCACACCTGCCAGGAAGATATACAGCAGGTTTTCAAAATGAAATAGGGTAAGATCATACCGGCCGAAAAGCGAGAACAACCATACGATGGGATTCCAGGCGCCACTTTGCATATCTCCCTGCACCGGGTAACCGGTATAGATGTACGGGCTCCAGAAAGGCATCTCACCATTGCGCAATGCTTCACTGATATGAAAACGATAGGGCAGAAAATAATGGATGGCATCATTCTTTACACTGAAGATGCCAAAGGTAAGCGGCCAGTAAGCCAGCAGACAGGTAAGCAGCAACAGCAGGCAGTGCTTTATTTCAGTGCGGTTTTTCGTGAAGTAGTCTTGAATGATCATTAAGTTACTGGCTGTTTGCCGGATACAAAATAGAGAAAAAGAATAATACAGGGAAACCCCTCCTTTTCTCTTTTCCCTCTTTTAATCTCTTAGCCCAAGAATTTGACTAAGAGATTAAAAGAGGGAAAGAGTAAAAGAGTGAACGAGTAAAATTGGGAAATCCCTCCTTTTCTCTTTTTCCTTTTTTATCTCTTAGCCCAAGAATTTGACTAAGAGATTAAAAGAGGGAAAGAGTAAAAGAGTAAAATTGGAAAATCCCTCTTTCTCTCATTTTCCTCTGGGCGATAAAAAAATGTAGCTTTCTGTGCTCTTTGGGGCTTTGCGGGCCACAAAACCCTATCCCTTTTCTTTATCCAGCATGATAAACATCTGCGAGGTTTTGGCAAAGGGCCTGCGGATAAAATCAATCAATGCAAACAATGCAGCCAGCGGCGCAAACAGCCAGTGAAATATGATCGGTCTTTTGGCAGAGATATTCACCATCCGTCTACGGTACAAGGAAGCAATGATACTAAATGCCCAGAAAGGTGCCCCTTGTGTATAAGTGAGTTTTTGTACCTGCAGCCCGGTGGATTGCAGCAACAGGCGGAAGCTTTTTTCAGAAAAGATCACCCAGTGCCGCGGACAATGTAAGCCACCCCAATAGGAGCGCCGGTACAGCCTGGCATCCCAACTGTCTGTATTGGGTGTTTTGATAAGAATGATACCGCCGGGCATCAGCAGGTCTTCAGCTTTTTGTAATACCGCCAGCGGATCGGCCACATGCTCCACCAGGTTCAGCATCAGGATGAGGTGAAACTTTTTATCGGTAACAAACTGTTCAATCGTGCCGGTAAAATAAGCATGTCCTTTTGCTTCCGCTTCCGTTCTGGCATTGGTATCAATATCCACACTTTGGGTAAACACTATTCGCTTGTCAGTGGCTTTCAGTATATCCAGCATCCACCCGGTGCCACCGCCCACATCCAGTATGTTAAGGCTGTCGCCTTCCAGTTGCCGGAATATTTTTTTAAACAGTCTTTTATCAAGCCACTCTTTGAGTCGCACCACCATACCGCGGCCCTTATTTACAAAAGAATAATAATTGGGCGGATAGATCTGCATCAACTGTTCAACCGGAACGGGATGGATGAAGATGCTTTTGCAATTGTTACAACCATAATAACTGAACTCACCGGGTACGGAGAAATATTCATAGTCCTTCGCCACACTCCACAGTGCAATAGCTGCGTTATGGCAAACGGGGCAATATGCAGGTGTGGTGCTCAAGGGGCAGATAGCAGTTTTTTTATGGTGGCAAAATAAGTCGTTGTGGAGTTTTGTACCACCACAGCAGTTTTATCGCAATGCAAAAGGAATTGTTCTATTTCCCCCAACCGTGTATAGGAAGCCTGCGGATCCCAGTGATGGATGAGGTGACGGGTAAAGCCGGCTGCTCCAAAACTGCTGCTAAGTATGGTATGAACGAACAGGCGGGTGACCTTGCCATGCGGCTGGCGGCGGAAATCGGTAAGATGATGGGCCAGTTCATCGCGGTGTTCGAGCAACTGGCGGATGGTGGCAAAAAAAGGAAAGAAGATGCCAAAGCCCGCCACCCATACGATGGCCAGCACCCACTGGCCGGAAAGCAGCATACCCGTCAGCAGCGCAATATGTAAAAGAACGCCGGCAACCAGCATCAATCGTCCCTGTCTCACCTGTTCAGCAGAGAGTAAAGTGTTTTTCTCTTTCTGGAAAAAAGTACGCAGCAGATGAATACCGGTAAGGGTTTCCAGTACAAACAGTTTGGTCAGCGGGTTGAAATAAGAGATCTCAGTATCCTGGGGTGTGCCAAGATGCAGGTGATGCTGCCAATGGATCTTGCGGTATGATTTAATGGAAAGTCCAAAGGGCAGACAAAGAAATACAGTGGCCAGTTTATCATTGGTCTTCTTGTCGGGGTGCAGGTTAAAATGACTGGCCTCATGAATAAACAAAGCCAGGTAAGCAGCAATATAACCGGTAAGCAGGGCAAAGGGAATGACCCAGATCCACCACAGTGAATGATAATAATGATCAAGCAAAATGAGTGAAGTGCAGGTAAGCAAGAGGAAGAAATAACCTTTCGCAATATCAAACCAGGCTTTGCCAAAGGCAGGAGCAAGCCGTGCACGGAATTCGGCATAGGTTACCCCTTTATCGTTCACCACTTCCTGGTATGTTATCCCCTCCAGATTATGCTGCATAAGTTGGGTGCAAAGCTATACTAAATGGAGTTGTAAATATGATAGGCTGCCGGGAGTGTGTGGCATTCTTGTTTCTTTTATTATAAACGTTGATGCGTGATGGCATCATTGCATTTCCTTTTTCCAAATGGTAATGATGCTTTTCCCAAAGCTGTGAAAAAATAGCTTGTCGGTAAAACGGGAAAGCGGCACCAGCCAGCGATCCCAGAACAATACCTGTTTTAGTGCAGGATATTTCTGGCGAAGGAAAACTTTGTTCATCAATGCGGCAAAGTAGCCAACAGTATCATAATAACGGTTGCTTACCACCACGGTACCCGCAGGTGTAAGTTGTGTTAAACTGCGACGGGTGTATCGGCGAAAATGCCCGATGGCTTTATCAAAGGGATTATACAGGTGCTGAAAGGCGGGAGAAAGCACAATAAGATGTCCGCCCGGCTTCAGCAGTTTGGATGCGAGAACCAGTTCTTCCTTATCGGCCTCAATATGTTCCAGTACATCTATATATATAATTGTATCGAACAATTGCGATACGGAGGCAGTGGTGCCGTTCATTACAGTGCAGTTGGCAGGCAATGTGCCATCATGCAATTGTTTATTCAATGATGTACACATGGCAGCGTCAGGTTCCAGCAGCAGCCAGGAGGCGGGCTTTCCGTTATTCAACAGCAGGGTGGTGGAGCCGATACCGGCACCGGCTTCGAGCACATCACCTTTGATAAAGGGCCGGATGACAAATGAGAAATACTGCTTCCATTTTTTGGCATGCTGAAACAGTTCCAGTTCACTGCCCTGGTATGTAAATGCATCATTCATTTAGCAAATCGTTTCCGTATCACCGGTATAATCCCGGTAGTGAAGGGCCGGGATGAACTTTCGTTGTGATTGCGAAGAGAGGTATAAAAAAATGGTAAACAGGGAAAGAAGGAAACTTTGCAGCAGCACGATCAGCATCGCAGATACCACGGTGGAGGTCCATCCGGGAATGGCATTGTCAGTAAATGTTTTTATACCCACCAATACCAGGATGGCTGCCAGCGACAGGCCGATCAGCGTGAGGGAAAACACCAGGAGGCGACTGGCAATTACTTCCATAAACACGGCGATAGCGCCAAGGCCATGCATCAGCAGGCTGTGAAAGTTCATTTTAGAATCGCCGGCATATCTTTTACCCCGGTGTGTTTCCATGGCTGTCCAGGAAAGGCCCGTCTTCAGCATACCACCCGCCAGGTGATTCCATATTTCACTGTAGAAAACAGCTTTATCCAGTTGTGCCCTCGGGATGATCATAAAGTTGCCAAAGGCAATTCTTTTACCGGTAAGCACCCGGAAAGCCAGTTTGTAAATGCGGTAGAAAAAACGGAAGCGGTTGCCTTCCTGTCTTGACTTACGTTGTGCAAAAATGATCCTGTTATTATCTTTCAATGCAGCCTGGAGTAAAACTGCAGCATCTTCGGGGCGGTCTTCACCATCACTGTCCATCACCAGTACGGCATCACAGGAAATATTTTCCTTGATATAAGCAAGACCGACAGCCAGCGCTTTCTGGTGCCCGATGTTTCGCTGCAGGTGCAATAAACGGATGGAGAAAAAAGAAGAAGGCCTGATGGCGATGGGTTCGGTGGAACCATCATTTACCACCAGTATAGAAAAAGTGTGTTGCTCAAAAACGGCGAGTTGTTTTTCCAGTTCGCCCAGCAGGGTATTCAGCGATTCGCTGTCGTTAAATACCGGGATGAGTATGGAGATATTGCGGGCCATTGGTTGCGGCTAAAGATACAATCAAAGCAGGTAAAAGATGATAGATAATAGATAATAGATGATAGTGCATCAGCCGGCTTATGCAAATTTGTCCTTGAGCTTCAGGAAATAGCTTTCATAATACCGGTAGCTGAGCCAGCTTATAAGAATACCAATGGCAGTGGCAACCGATGATACTGCAATGTGCAGCGACTGACCGGTGAGGTAGGCAGACAACTGCGAAAACAACCACGGACTTACCAGCAGGTACACCGGCCAGTGAAACATATAGAACCCGTAGGAAATTTTACCAAAGAATCGCAACAGCGGAAAGCTGAATACCTGCTGAATGATCCGGGTATATCCGCAAACTGCATCATTGACGAGCAGACCGAATATCATGGCAAAAGTGGTATAGCCGGCCAATGCCAGGTATGGAAAGCCAAAATCGTGGCGCCTGTTTACAAAGAAGAAGGCAAAATTCATGATGGCAAAGAACAGCACGATCCATGGAGTGAACCGTTTCAGGAAACCAGGGTCCACCCGTTGCAGCAGGGCGATCATACAGCCGATACAGATACCGTCAATACGGGAGAAAGTATACAGGTTGAAATAGGCAAGGTCAGCCACCTGGTTCAGCCAGATCCACAAGCGGAAGCCCACTACTGCCACCAGCAGTACGGCCATGATTGCCAGCAACCATGTTGGTTTGCGTACAAGAAGGATAACGAAGGGCCAGATAAGATAGAACTGCTCCTCCACGGCCAGCGACCAGAGGTGATGAAGTGCATTGGTGCCGTCGTGCCCATTGAAGATGTAAAGCCAGTTTTGCAGGTAGGTCCAGATCCACACCTGGTTCTCCTTATAATAGCTTACATCAAAATGCGGGCTAAGCCGCGGCAACACAAACAGGCAGAGGATGACAAATAAATAATAGAGCGGAAAAATGCGGAGGATACGGCGGATATAGAAATCAGTCAGGTACCTTGGTTTCGATACCGTTTTCAGCAGGATGTCGGTGATGAGAAAGCCTGACAGTACAAAGAACAGGTCGACCCCGAGCCAGCCAAAGAAAAAATAATTGATAAAGCCAAAGTTGTGATATACCACCACCAGCAGGATAGCCAGTCCCCGCAACCCGTCGAGGGCCGGGTAGTATTGACGTGCGGGAGCAGGTATGTTTGGGTTATGGCCGATCGTGTGTGTCAGGATTTCTGATGCTGAAGATAACTAATGATGTATTTCCCCACCATGTCAAATTCAATGTTCACGGTATCGCCGGGATATACCTGGCTGATATTGGTATGACTGTAGGTGTATGGAATAACAGCCACCCTGAGCTTTTTCTTTTTTACTTTAAAAGCAGTGAGGCTGATACCATTGATACATACAGATCCTTTTTCAATGACCAGTCCGGCAAAGGCAGACGGGAATTCAAATTCAAATTCCCAGCTTCCGTCTTTTTCCTCCCGTTTGAGGCAGGTGGCAGTCGAGTCGGTATGACCCTGCACCAGGTGGCCATCGAGGCGGCCGTTCATTTGCAGGCATCTTTCCAGGTTTACCAGGGTGCCTTCCTGCCAGTTGCCGAGGTTGGTCTTTTTGAGGGTTTCATCAATGGCGGTAACCCGGTGTTGTCCGGGACGTAATTCTTCTACGGTGAGGCAAACCCCGCTGTGACTAACGCTTTGGTCCTCTTTCAGTTGGGAGGAAATGGCCGATTCGATCCAAAAGCTCCGGTTAGAGCCGTTGACGAGTACTTCTTTTATCAGCCCGGTGGCTTCAATGATTCCTGTAAACATACCGGGCAAAGTAACGGCATAATTGGCGGAGAAACGAATGGGTAAACTTTCAGGATTAAAGTTGAAATTTTCAGTTTGCCCGCTTATCTTTGCCACCCGAAAAAATCGGAACTAAAAAAGTACCAAGGAGGTATATAAGTTATGCTGATCATCGATTCAAAAGATTGCGAAAACATTGACAAGGCGTTAAAGAAGTACAAGAAGAAATTCGAGAAATCGAAAGTGCTGCTGCAATTGCGTGAGCGCCAGTCTTTCACTAAGCCTTCCGTGAAGCGTCGTGGTGAAGTTTTGAAAGCAGTCTATAAGCAGAAGATAGCAAGCGGCAAGATCGAAAAGTAAGAGCGCCGTTTTTGCCAATAGTATTGGATAGCTGTTTCGCCCGGGCGGAACAGCTATTTTATTATATACCTTAGCAGCAGTATGTCCTCCATAGCCCAGTCTTACCTGCAGCCTTTCCTGGATTACCTCAAGTTTGAAAAAAGGTATTCGGTGCATACGATCAGTTCTTATGAAACCGACCTGGCTGATTTCAGCGACTTTACATCAATCAATTACGGGTTTTCAGACCTGAACGATATCTCTCATAATGTGGTGCGCAGCTGGCTGGCCAGCCTGAAGGAGAGGGGCATGACGGCCAAATCGATCAACCGGAAGATATCGGGACTGCGTTCTTTTTTCAAATACCATTTAAGGACCGGGACGATCAAGGCCACACCGATGACGAAAGTGATCAGTCCGAAGATACCCGGCAGGCTCCCTGTGTTTGTAAAAGAAGAGGATACAAAGCAATTGCTGAAAACGCTGGATTCTTCAGCGGAGGACTGGAGAAGCCTGAACACCCGGATGCTGATCACCATCCTGTATGCCACCGGCATGCGGATCAGCGAGCTGACAGGATTGAAGGAGAAGCAGGTAGACCTTGGCAGGGGCCAGGTAAAGGTGCTGGGCAAAGGCAATAAAGAGCGGATCATACCGGTGGGCAGTGAAGTGATCAGCAGGATAAGGGAATACCAGCAACTGAAAAGAAAGGAATTTGAACAGCCGGAGGAAGTGCTGCTGGTAACGGAAAAGGGAAAGAAGGTATCATCCCGGTATGCCTGGGAATTGGTGAATAAAGCGCTGGGACAGGCTGTAACGCTTGATAAAAAAAGTCCGCATGTGCTCCGGCACACATTTGCCACTCACCTGATGAATAACGGGGCCGACCTGAATGCCGTAAAAGAACTGCTGGGGCACAGCAGCCTGGCATCCACACAGGTGTATACGCATAATACCATAGAAAAGTTAAAAGACATTCATAAAAAGGCCCATCCGAAGGAGGACAAGAAAAAAGGTGCGTAACGCAATAAAAAATTACAGTCTTTTTACTTGGGGAAAAAGAGGTTTTGCAGTAACTTGATACTGATAAAAGAACCACCCTTGGAAAACCGACCAGAGTTCTTTATTTATTGTTTCACTGAAAAAAAATGATGATTATGAATGTAAACATTCAAACGGTTCATTTCGCCGCCGACAGTAAGTTAATCGACTATGTAAAACGAAAAATCGACAAGCTTAACTTATTCAGCGACCGTATCATTCAGGTAAGTGTATTTCTGAAGCTTGATAATGTGGTGCATGTTATCAAAGACAAGATAGCAGAGATCAGGGTGCATGTGCCCCGCCACAACTTCTTTGTAAAATCAACTTCTAAATCATTTGAAGAGTCATTCGACAATGCGCTGGACTCGATGATATCACAGATAAAAAGAAATAAAGAAAGGAAAGCAGCCTAAGCAAAAAGCCCCGCCCGCAACAGCCGGCGGGGCTTTTTGTTTTGGATCCGGCTTCAATGAAAAATACGATAGTCAAAAAACCATCCCACCATGTGTACAAGTAGCTGAAAACAAACAAAAAATTCCCCGTTCAAAATTTTTCCGATTATCAAATTCCCTTACCTTTGCCTCCCCATTAAATGGGGGTAGCTCTTTATTGTTCAAACTGTTTGAAAATACGCCACTTTAGCTCAGCTGACAGAGTCCCGGACTTCCGGGATAATCAGCAGGTCGTTAAACTGGTATTGAAATAAGAAACGCCACTTTAGCTCAGCTGGTAGAGTCCCGGAGTTCCGGGATAATCAGCAGGTCGTTAAACTGGTATTGAAATAAGAAACGCCACTTTAGCTCAGCTGGTAGAGCAACTGATTTGTAATCAGTAGGTCGTTGGTTCGATTCCGACAAGTGGCTCAGCCGGGCAAGTAGCCAAGTGGCCAACGGCAACAGACTGTAAATCTGTCCTCTTCGGAGTTCGGT
>JAEUVM010000335.1 GCA_016787125.1 Chitinophagaceae bacterium
GGCATAGAATCCAGCAAAGAAAGCCAACTGGTAGCGCCACCACTTTTTATCAGAGAAGGTAATATGCACGATGGCATGCTGCTGTGTATCTTTTTTCGACCATAGCCACCAGCCATAAATACTCATCACGGTATAATAGAAATTCACACCGGCTTCGCCGAAAAGACTTCCATCGAAACTGAGATAAACATATACAATGGTATTTATCAGCCCGGTGGGATATACCAGTATATTCTCTTTACGGGAAAACCATACGCTGATGATACCGGAGAACACAGCGATATACTCCAGCCAGGTGGTGTGCTGCATGCCATCAATAAAGCGCTGGTATATTTCGTGGAGCGACAAAAGGATTTTTATCAAATGTAAATCAGTCAGGCTTACTATTCTTATACTTCTTCCAGCTTCGCAGGTATTTTATTCCTTTCGAAGTTTGAAACCGGGTGGGCAATTGCTGCCACTGGCCACCACTGCTTTTCCATACCAGGAAATGCAGGTGTGGCACAAAGGCGTAACCAGTTTTACCGCTGTAAGCAATAAGCTGCCCTTTTTGCACTGTGTCGCCGACATTCACCACGGCGCCATTATGCTGTGTATGCCAGTAACCGGCACGGCTGCCATCGGCATGCTGAATGATAATATTGTTGCCATGTGAACGGTACTTCTTTTTCAATCCGCCCTTGGTGCCATCTTCCTTCACCCTCACCACCACGCCACCCCTTGCCGCCATGATACGGGTGCCTTTCTTCATGTTAAAATCGAGTGCTGCCCTTTCTTTATGGGTAAAGCGGCTGAAGTAGCCCTGTATCACCCGAAAGGTTTTCCCTTGTTCAAATGGAAGAGAATACACATAGCTGGTATCATCTTTAATAATACCTTTTTGTAAAAGCTTTGTTTGCTTGCGTAGCGGGTTGTTGCTTACGGCACAGGAAGCCATCAGCACCGGCAAAAGAAAAAGAAACCATTTCATCCGATAAAAATAACATCATCCTGTCTGCCGCGAAAGCCATTTGTAAATTTTAACGCATCAGACTCCCCAAGCGGCAATGTCACACAATATCTCCACCAGTTCTTTCGGCTTACTGAAGAACGGCGAATGGCTGGTATCCATACGGTACACTTTTGCACAGGGTGTTTCGGTATACATCTTCTGTTGTATGAAAGGCGTAACGGCCCTGTCATCCGTGCATTCAATATAATAACGGGGTACGGAGCCAAAGTTTTCTTCGGTCAGGTCCAACGGGGTAATGCCCGACTCCACCGGTTCATGACTAAGCAGCAGTTTCGCCATCTCAGTAATATCATCATCGCAGTCGTGGTACAGTCCTTCTTTATAAATAACCGGCTGCAATGTATGCGCATTCAGTTCCGGGTAGCGGGTTACATACGGTTTCAGCACACCGCCGGTATCCTGTACAGAATATTCCTGCTGTGTTTTACCATTTTGAATAAGATAAGCGGCGAGGTAAACCAGCTTTTCAATTTTATGCGGCCGGTATTCAGCCGCCTGCGAGATCATGATGCCGTTCTTGCTATGCCCCACCAGTATCACCTTTCCTTCAATACTGTCAATGAGTGAGCAGATCTTTTCCACGGTGGTTTTCATCCTTACCTCGCTGATGGGAGTTTTATCCCGTCCCATACCGGGAAGATCAATAGCGATGGCGGTATGACCAGCCCTTTCCAGCAGTGGCACCACTTTATGCCAGTTCCAGGCACAATGCCATGATCCATGAATGAGAATGAATGTTTTCATTGAAATGATTTTGTAGTGTAAAAATGCAATACTGGCGAAGAGGAGAAAACCCGGTTCTTGCGGAGTTCTTATTCACCAAATACTTTGGCCGCCTCCCAGCCAAGGATGGCTGTTTTGCGATGATGGCCCCAATGGTATTGCCCGATAACACCGGTGGATCGTATCACCCGGTGACAGGGGATCAGGAAAGCCACAGGATTATCACCTACGGCCGTACCCACCGCACGGGAGGCTTTTTCATTACCGGTGGCTGCCGCAATGTCTGCATAGCTGGTAAGTGCGCCCAATGGTACTTTCAACAATGCCTGCCACACTTTAAGCTGAAAGGAGGTCCCTTTCAGGTGGAGTTTTATTTTATCAAGCCGCTTCCAATCCTGCGAAAAAATAAACAAGGCATTTTGCTGGATGGTATCCACCACCTGTCTGAAAGCGGCATTGGGAAATAACGTTTTCAACTCTTCAAATGCTTTCTGTTCTTCATCAGCAAAAGCCAGGTGACAAACGCCTTTTGCAGTGGAGGCCACAATGATATTGCCGAAAGGAGATTCAGCAAAACTGTAATTGATCTGTAACTGGCTGCCGCCATTTTTATACTCACCCGGCGTCATCCCTTCAATAGCAATAAAAAGATCATGCAGACGGCCGGTGCCCGACAAACCGGTTTCAAAACTTACATCGTTGAGGGTATTGTTTTCTTTCAGCAATGATTTGGCATGCTCCACGCTTATATATTGCAGGAATTTTTTCGGGCTCACACCGGCCCAGTCCTTAAACATCCGCTGAAAATGAAACGGGCTTACATGCACCTGCCGGGCCACTTCATCGAGGTCGGGCTGCTCTTTGAAATTATCTTTCAGGTAAAGGATGGCCTTTTCTATGCGCTGGTAATCATTCATCGTTTTCAATTTACAGCACAAAGATGAATTACCAGTCGTCCGGCACCAACCCGGTTCTTGCTCATTTTAGTCGGCTAATAAATTTCCTGGACGCTCATCATAGTGCTGCCAGACCGTTTACTTTTGCAGCATAACCGAAAACATGCATAAAAAGATATTGCTGCTCGGCAGCGGCGAACTGGGAAAGGAATTGGTGATAGCATTGAAAAGGCTCGGTCAAACTGTTATTGCTGTTGACAGCTACCCCGGCGCCCCCGCCATGCAGGTGGCTGATGGGTTTGAAGTGATTGATATGCTGAATGGTGAGCAACTTGATGCTGTGGTGGCCAAACACAACCCCGATCTTATCGTTCCGGAAATTGAAGCCATCCGCACCGAACGGTTTTATGAGTATGAAAAGCAGGACCGCAACGTAATACCCAGCGCCAAAGCGGCCAACTTCACCATGAACCGCAAACTGATCCGTGACCTCGCCAGCAAAGAACTTGGCCTCCGCACCGCCCGCTACTTTTACGCCACCACGTATGAAGAGTTCACCGAAGCAGTGAAAAATATCGGGCTGCCCTGTGTGGTAAAACCGCTCATGTCATCCAGCGGCAAAGGACAATCAGTATTGAAAAACGAAACCGATCAGCAAACTGTTTGGGAGTATGCCATAAACAACAGCCGCGGCGACATTAAAGAAGTGATCATTGAAGAGTTCATTACTTTTCATACCGAGATAACATTGCTGACGGTAACACAGCAAAACGGCCCCACCCTGTTTTGTCCGCCCATCGGTCACCGGCAGGAGCGGGGTGATTACCAGGAAAGCTGGCAGCCCGTGGCCATCAGCGAAGCAGATTATAACGATGCCTGTGCCATGGCGGAAAAAGTAACCGCAGCACTAACCGGTGCCGGCATCTGGGGCGTGGAGTTTTTCCTTACCGATAAAGGAGTTTATTTCTCCGAATTAAGTCCGCGGCCACATGATACCGGCATGGTCACATTAGCAGGCACGCAAAACCTCTCTGAGTTTGAGCTTCATGCCAGGGCAATTCTTGGATTACCCATCCCCGATATAAAACTGGAAAGGGCAGGTGCCAGTGCAGTGGTGCTCGCCAACAAGTCGGCAGATAATTTTACCATCATCGGTGTGGAAGATGCGTTACTGCAGCCCAATACGGATGTACGCATTTTTGGCAAACCCAGCACAAGGCCCTACCGCCGCATGGCAGTGGCATTGGTGTATGATGATGTACATGCTGACGTATTATCGCTGCGCAAAAAAGCAAAAGAAGCGGCCGGTAAAATAACCATTCAGTAATATGAGCATTGAAAAAGTAAACATTGCAGAAAAGCTGTCGCAGTTCAGCGATTATTTTAATCCACGCATAGCCGGTGAGCTTAGCGCCAAACAGGATAGTTTGCCGTGGCATGTTAAGCTGGTCAAATTCAAAGGCGAGTTTATCTGGCATCATCATGAGCAGGAAGATGAAATGTTTTATGTGGTTAAAGGCAGCTTCGATATGCACCTGCAGGATAAGATCATTACGGTAAACCAGGGCGAATTCATCATCATGCCCAAGGGCACGGAACACAAACCTGTGGCACAGGAAGAAGTGGAGATCATGCTTATTGAACCGGCCACCACGCTGAACACCGGCAATGTGATCAACGAGAAAACAAAAACCGGCTTACAGCATATCTGATATTTTTTTAGTGTAACACTTCTCTGCAATCAGGTGCGCCAATGATGGAAGTCATTGTTTTCCCTTTATAAGTACTTATACATTTAGTACGTGATT
>JAEUVM010000344.1 GCA_016787125.1 Chitinophagaceae bacterium
CGGAACCTATACTGTAAAACTGATTGCCACTTCGGCCAACAATTGCCAGGACAGCACTTCCACACTCGTATATGTGTTGCCGAATGGCCAGCCCTATTTCACCTGGGATTCTATTTGTGCCAACCGGCCGGTCACCTTTACCAACCTGAGCCGGGAAAACGGATCGGCCCTTACAAAATATCAATGGACCTTTAATGATGGTGGTCCGGGTTCTTCTGTCAAAAATCCGCCTCCGGTTATTTACACCGGCAGCGGCAGGGCCGATGTGAAACTGCAGCTCATCAGCCTCGGTTGTGAAAACGACCCGAAGGAAATAACCCGCAACGTACAGGTAAACCCGCAACATAAACCCGTTCGCTACCGCGATATCACCGTGCCCGAAGGAAGCCGCCGCTTTATACATGTGCGGGATAGCATCGGCGAAATCTTCCGCTGGAGTCCTCCGGTTCAGCTTACAAATTATTACAGCCAATACACAGAGTTTATTGCAAATGGCACAGATATACTTTACCTGATTGATATTACCGACCCGCACACCTGCGTTACCACCGATACCATACTGATGCAGGTATTGAAAAAACCGGGTTACTACCTGCCCAGCGGCTTTACGCCCAACGGCGACGGACTCAACGATGTGGTTCGCCCATACCTCGTGGGTATGAAGGCGCTTAAGAGCTTCTCTGTATTTAACCGCTGGGGCCAATTGGTATTCTTCAGTACCAAAGAAGGCGAAGGATGGGATGGCCGGTTGAATGGCGACCCGCTCGACAGCGGCGTATATGTGTGGATGCTGGAATTTTACAACAAACAAGACCAGCTCATCACTGAAAAAGGCACCATCACCCTTATCCGGTAAACCTTTCGGAAAAAACTGAATTTACGCAGGCGGTGAACCCCTCTGTGTCAAAAGACTTATTTTAGCCAAAAATACATTAGCCATGCGCCTGACGATTCTTCCTTTTGTCTTAGCCCTGGTATTGATCACTGCAAAAACATCTGTAGGACAAACCACGGCCAAAGCACCTAAGTTCATCACTTCCGTAGAAGGTATTAAAGAATACGAGATGTCTAACGGTCTCCGCATTCTCCTGATGCCCGACCAGTCGCAAACCAACATCGCCATCAACATCGTGTATAAAGTAGGCTCCCGTCATGAAGGCTATGGCGAAAGCGGTATGGCACACCTGCTGGAGCATATGCTTTTTAAACAATGTAAAAAATTTACCGACATTAAAAAAGCGATAGCTGATAAAGGCGCCAGCGCCAATGGCACCACCTGGTACGACCGCACCAACTATTACGAAATTTTATCTGCCTCTGATGAAAACCTCCGCTGGGCGATTGATATGGAAGCCGACCGTATGGTGAACTCCAAAATACTGCCCGAAGAATTGGCCAAAGAATTCAGCGTGGTGCGCAATGAATTTGAAATAGGAGAGAATTCTCCTTCCGGAGTATTGCAGGAGCGTATTTTATCTGCTATGTATCTCTGGCACAACTATGGCAAATCAACCATCGGCAGCAAAGAAGATATCGAACGGGTGAAGGCAGATAACCTCCGGGCTTTTTATAAAAAATATTACCAGCCGGATAATGCCGTCATCATCATTGCCGGTAAGTTCGACGAAAAGAAAGCACTTGATTATTGTCAGCAATACTTTGGTCCCATACCCAAGCCCACCCGTGTGCTGCAGCCCACCTACACCGTAGAACCTCCGCAGGATGGCGAACGCCAGGTAATGCTGCGCCGTACCGGAGATATACAATATATAGGTATGGGTTATCACACCCCTTCGGTGGCAGATAAAGATTATGCCGCCAACGATGCACTGATACAGGTGCTGACCAATGAACCTTCCGGTGAGTTTTATAAAAAACTGATTGATACCAAACTGGCCTCCCGTGTGGGTGGCTATGCCATGACGCTGTACGATCCCGGCTTTACTTACTTTCAATGTGAAGTGCCGATGAATAAAAGCATTGACAGTGCCAAATGGGCCCTCTTCCAGTCGGCCGACGCTATCGGTAATATGAACATCACGGAAGAAGACCTTACCCGTGCCCGCAATATCATCATGAAAAGTATTGATGATAACATGAGCCAGACGATCAACTGGTCTATCGGACTTACTGAGTTTATTGGTGCCGGCGACTGGCGCCTCTGGTTCCTTTACCGCGACCGTATTGAAAAACTCACCGTGGCCGACCTGAAAGCCGTGGCAAAGAAATATTATAAACCGTCTAACCGTACCTATGGTGTGTTTGTACCCGATGCGGCTCCGGACAGAACGGTGGTGGCTGAAACTCCGGATATCAAAGCGTTGCTGAACGGCTATAAAGGAAAAGAGGTGGCGGCACAAAAAGCCAATTTTGAAAACACGATAGCGAATATCAAGAAGAACACCGAGTATGGCAACCTGCCGAATGGCGGTAAATATGCACTGCTGAATAAACCTACCAAAGGAGATAAGATCACTGCTTCAATAACCCTACGGTTTGGTGATGAAAAAACCCTGATGAATAAAGTGCAGGCAAGCAGCCTGCTGGCAAGTATGCTGAAAGCAGGCACCACCACCCGCACCCGTGAGCAGATCGCCGATGAACTGGACCGCATTAAAACAGATATCCGTTTTGGCGGTGAAGGCAACAGTCTTACCATTTCCATCAATACTGATAAAGCCAACCTGCCTGCAGCACTGGTATTGCTGGAAGACATGCTGAAGAACCCCCGGTTTGACAAAGCAGAGTTTGAAAAAACAGTACTGGAAACAAAAGCGGCCTATGAAGCCAATAAAACAGACCCCACCACACTGGCATCTGAAAAACTGGGAAAGCTCACCAGTAACTACCCGAAAGGACATCCTGAATATGCATATACCTCCGATGAAGCGATGGAAGAAATTGCCGGTGTAACACTGGATGACCTGAAGAAATTCTATGCTGACTTCTATGGGGCCAATCATTCTTACTCCACCTTTGTCGGTGAACTGGACAAGAACACCATCACCACTTTCCTGCAAAATGTATTTGGTAAATGGAACAGCAAAATGGCTTACACGCCAATCATTCCGCGGCATTTTGAAACGAAGGCCACTACCGAAAATATCAATACACCCGACAAGACAAATGCGATAGCCCTAGGTGCGCTGAACCTGCAGATTTCCCGCAAGCATCCCGATTACCCAGCCGTGGTGATGGCCAATGATATGCTGGGCGGCGGCGCCTTCCTCAGTTCCCGTATTCCTCAACGCCTGCGGGAGAAAGAAGGCATGAGCTACGGAGCAGGCAGCTTCCTCGAAGTGGAGCCTAAGCATGAAACAGGAAGCTGGGGTCTCTATGCTTTCTTCAATCCGAAGTTCAGAGGCCAGCTTGATTCTGCCATGCACCAGGAAATAGACAAGGCATTGAAAGATGGTTTCAGTGAAAATGAACTGAAACTGGCTATCGGTGCTTTTGCCGAACAGATGAAATCAACATTGGGCAGCAATCAAAACCTGGCCGGTATCATCCAGGCATACCTGGTAAACGACCGCAACCTGGATGAGTATGCCAATTTTGAAACCAAAGTAAAACAACTGAATGCCGCAGCGGTGAATGCTGCGCTGCGCAAATATTTCGACAAGAGTAAACTGGTAATGATCTACGGCGGCGATTTTGAAAAGGGAAAGCCTGCCGGCACTACCGGTGATAAGAAAGGATTTTAATTCGTCAGCACTTTGAATATATCTTCCAGCCGCTGACTGTCACTTTGCAGCGAAATAATATTCAGGTTTCGCTGCAAAGCTGTTTCCAGCAGTTGCTTGCGAAGCGCTTCTGGATTGGCCGTTTGCAGTTTGAACAGGCCGGGTTGTGCTTCCTCCACCCGCTCCACATTATCCAGTGCGGCAAGTATTGATTTGTCAACCGCTTCTTTAAACTGCACCACCACCACATGGCGGCCGGCATTGCCTTTTTGCAGGTTACTCAGTTTATCATCGGCCACCAGTTTGCCTTTGTTGATGATGATCACCCTGTCGCAGATGGCTTCCACTTCCTGTAAGATGTGAGAGGAGAATAATACTGTTTTGTTTTGTCCCTGTTTACGGATCACTTCTCTTATTTCGATGATCTGGTTGGGGTCAAGACCGGAGGTGGGTTCATCCAGTATCAGCACTTCGGGGTCGTGTATCAGGGCAGCGGCCAGGCCCACCCGCTGTTTGTAGCCTTTGCTTAATTGCCCGATCCTTTTACCTGCTTCACGGGAGAGGCCGACTGTTTCGATGATACTTTCAATTTTCGATTTCCGGTTTTCGATCTGGTGTACCTCCGCAACGAACCCCAGGTATTCACGAACATACATATCATAATACAAAGCATTCAGTTCGGCCAGGTACCCTATCTTCTTTTTTGATTCCATGGGCTGATCGGCCACATTGATACCACATACCCAGGCTTCGCCGCCCGTTTGCTGCAGGTAGCCGGTGATGATCTTCATGGTGGTGGATTTGCCGGCGCCGTTGGGCCCTAAAAAACCAACGATCTCTCCTTTGTCCACTTTAAAGGAAATAGTATCCACGGCTTTCTGTTCGCCGTACACTTTTAGCAGGTTTTTTACTTCGATTGACATAGTGCAAATGTAATGGCAATTATTTTACGGCTGCGGCTATCCTTGAATCGGCTGTGCCATAGTAAACGAACCAGCGGCCTTTGTATTTTACCATCCCTTCCACAAAGCAAACATTATTTACCTGTCCATTTATTTCATAAGGCTTGTCGGGTTTCATAAAGTAGCTGTCGCAGCGCTTCACCACTTTTACCGGGTCGTTTTTATCCAATACAATAAAACCGGGCGCATAAGTTCCTTCTTTTAAAGTACTATCACCGATGGCCGGAATGTTGCGGCTGTTGTAAATAAGCCAGATGCCATTGTCGGTAAGCATGGCAGGAGGACCCGGTTCCACCAGGTCGCTGTCGAACATTTTTTCCCGTGGGCCGAATACCTGCAGCAGGTCGGCATTCTCCTCCGCATTGCGGCGCATGGATACGGAGTGTTTTTCTCCTTCTTTCAATAATACCGGCTGCCAGTGTATAAGGTCATCCGAAGTGGCTGCCCAAATATTTACATCACCGCCGTACAGCCAGTATTTACCATTGACCTTTACGGCCACCGGTGTGCCGTTTTCATACTTGCATATGATGGAGCCTGATTTACTCCAGCGGCTTACATATTTATCACTGCCTGCATTCGCAAAAAGATGCCCGTGTTTGGTCCAGTGATACAGGTCGGGCGAAGAAGCCACCAGCATACGGGCCTTGTCACCGTCATAGGCCGTGTAGGTCATATAGTAAACACCTTTTTCATCCTGCACCACACGGGGATCTTCGCAACCGCCTTCCCATTCCAGCTTTTTATTTGCATCATTATCGGGGTACAGCACCGGTACGGGGTGTTTGGTAAAATGTAAACCATCGAGGCTCCAGGCAAGACCGATACGGGAAGTGCCGGCATATTTACCGATGCTGTCTTCGGCACGGTACAACAGGAACAAGGTGTCATTTCTCACCACGGCTGCCGGGTTGAATACATCCTTTATGGCCCATTGAACAGGTTTATTTAAAACCGGACAAACAAAGGAAGCAGTATCTGCCGTAAGCACCGGGTTTGCTGTATCTGCTTTTTGAAAAATAAAGAGAGCTTCGGGTGAAGCAGGTAAAGTATCATCAATGGCTGCTTCTTTTTTAGTGGATTTACAGGCCAGCAGCCACAGCGGCAGCAGCCAAACGATCTTTTTCATACATAAATATATGTGTTGCAGGGATGAAAATGCAAGAGCCCGGAATGTGATGCTTACTTTAATTGTAATCAGTATTTTTACCCGGTATGGTTACATTGATCATCATCATATTCATTGCCGGTTATCTCGCCATCACACTGGAGCATCCGCTGAAACTCAATAAAGCGGCCACGGCATTGGTAACCGGCGTACTGTGCTGGTCGGTATTGGCGCTTTACACCACCGATACACATAGCCCTTCACATCAACTGGCAGAAGTACTTGGGGAAGTATCGGGCATCCTGTTCTTCTTACTCGGCGCCATGACCATCGTGGAACTGATAGATGCGCATGATGGCTTTGAGCTCATCACCAGCCGTATCACCACCACCAGCAAACCAAAACTGGTTTGGATCGTTGGTTTTATCACTTTCTTACTTTCTTCGGTGCTGGACAACCTCACCACTACCATTGTGATGGTATCCATGCTGCGTATTGTGGTGCCGGAAAAGAAAGACAGGCTTTTGTTTGCCGGTCTTATCATCATCGCCGCCAATTCAGGAGGGGCCTGGAGCCCGATCGGGGATGTAACCACCACCATGCTCTGGATTGGCGGACAGATCACCGCGGCAGCCATTATCACGAAAACGCTTATTCCAAGTCTTATCAGTTTTGCCATACCCGCATTTATTATCAGCCGGCAAATGAAAGGGCATGTACAACGAAAGGATGATAAGGCTGAAAAGAAAGAATTCACCAATACCCCGTTTGAGCGGAATACTGTGTTTTGGGTGGGAGTGGGCAGCCTGCTTTTTGTGCCGGTATTTAAAACGGTAACTCATCTGCCGCCGTACATGGGAGTGTTGCTGGGCCTTGGTGTAATGTGGGTGATCACCGAAATGATACACAGCGGTAAAGATGAAGAGGAAAAAGGATTGTACTCGGTCAATCATGCGCTGCGCAAAATAGATACACCGAGTATTCTTTTCTTCCTCGGTATATTACTCAGTATTGCAGCATTACAAGCCACCGGTGTTTTGGGCAACCTGGCCGCTGCAATGGACCGCAGTATTGGTGATATAAGAATCATTACTGTTTCTATCGGGTTACTCTCTGCCGTGGTGGATAATGTACCACTGGTGGCTGCTGCGCAGGGAATGTATGGACTGGATCAATATCCCACAGGCCATTTCTTCTGGGAATTCCTGGCATATTGCGCCGGTACGGGCGGCAGTTGTCTTATCATCGGTTCGGCTGCCGGTGTGGCTACCATGGGAATTGAAAAAATTGAATTCTTCTGGTACCTGAAAAAAATCGGGTGGCTGGCATTGATCGGGTATCTTGCCGGTGCGGCGGCGTTTATTTTGCAATATCAATTGTTCGGGTAGAGACGCAATGCATTGCGTCTCTACAGATCATCATATTCATACAGATCATCAATTTGGCTGCCGGCCTTCATTTCATATACCGGTTTTATCAGCCCGTTGTCTAACCCATATACCCAGCCATGCAGGTCGGGCCGTTGTTCATGTTTCCAGGCCCGTTGTATGATGGAGGTCTTGGCCAGGTTAAACACCTGTTCCATTACATTCAGTTCGGTGAGGCGGTCGGCTTTTTTATCATCATCTCCCAGCAGGTCGAGCTGCGAGCGGTGAATGCGGTATACATCTTTAATATTGCGCAGCCACATATTCAGCACGGGTTTGAAATCATGGTTGGTGATGGCCGCTTTGATACCTCCGCAGCCGTAATGCCCGCAAACGATCACATGCTTTACCTTAAGGTGATTTACGGCATAGTCCAGCACACTCAGCACATTCACGTCGGTATTGATCACCAGGTTGGCCACGTTGCGATGAACAAATATTTCGCCGGGGTCGGTGCCGGTTATTTCATTGGCCGGTACGCGGCTGTCGCTGCAGCCGATCCAGAGAAACTCCGGCGTTTGCAGGTGAGAGAGGCGGCTGAAATAGTCCGGGTCGTTCGATACTTTGCCTTCGGCCCATTCCTGGTTATTCTTCAGGAGCAATTCGTATGGTTTCATCTGCTGGAAATAAATTGATAATAATGCTGATAGCTGTCGCAACGAAATTAAGCGATACCGTCCAGCCGCAGCCCCGAATCCGGCAGAGAAGCAGTTTTACCCGGTAAAAGCAGACACCTGTTAGTGCTTTTGAAAAAAAACTGGCTGAAATATGACAAACAGTCAACTTGTTTGCCTCCTTTTTGTTGAACGGATTGACCGGTAATCAATTACTATTTTGGACAAGCAATACCAATGTATTATTTTGCACCGCAATTCATGAACAAAGGAAAATCAATATTCAGCGTGGCTAATAAGGTGGCTGCCGTGGGGATGATCATCACCCTGCTCTGGCTGACCATCAGCACGCCCTTTGTTTTTGCCGCACAGCAACAGACCGTTCAAACCGAGCTGGCTGATGGTGACGCTTCCCTGCCTCCGGCGGAGGAAGATTCCACCAACCCTTACGGAAACAACACAGAAGAAAAGGCCCCCTCCGGCACTTCTTTCTCCGAAGAGTTTTTACACGATCATCACCTTCAGCACATTCTTTATGGAGAAGTGCTGAAGCATGCCGGATGCGGCAACGATGGCCTGTATGTGGCCTATCATGGCGAACTGCTGGTGCCGCCACCCAATGCTGCCTGACCTTGCAGCCCCGATGGCCCATTTTATACGGGCCGCTGATCAATCAATTTAATATTTATTGCTAACGTGATAGTATCCGCAAGCGGAATAGTATCATTAAACCCTTACAACAATGAGAAAACATTCTAAGGAATTTTTAGAAAACCTTACTCCCGAAAAAGGCTATCAAATACTGGTGGAAGGAAACCAGCGCTTTGTAAACAGCCTCCAGTCTGACCATGACCACCTCGAAATGATCAATGAAACAAGAGAAGGACAGTATCCCTTTGCCGTTATACTGAGCTGCATGGACAGCCGCACTTCTGTAGAGCTGATCTTCGACCAGGGCCTCGGCGACCTGTTCAGCATCCGGGTGGCAGGTAATATTGTTAACGATGATATACTGGCCAGCCTTGAATATGCGGTGAAATATGTAGGCTCCAAAGTATTGATGGTACTCGGTCATACCGGCTGTGGTGCTATCAACAGTGCGAAAGCCGGCGTGAAGGATGGTCATATCACTTCCCTGCTGGATCGCATTCAGCCGTCTATAGCCAAAGCAATGCTGAAAGAAGACGATTATCACCTGTTTAATGATAATGCAGCATATGCCAATGTAGAGAACAGTATGGAAGAAATACTCACCCGCAGTACAATCGTAAAAGAAATGTTTGCCAAAGGAGAGATAGGCCTTGTGGGCGGAGTATATAATATTGAAACCGGTGAGGTGGATTTCTTTAAAAACCTTACCCGGAGCGCCAAAATGAGTGTGAAAGCAAAGGAGGCCATTAATAATTAACAGCAGGCAGAATAATCAGTAAAAGAAGATAGTATGATCAGCACGAAACATTTGAAAGCAGACCTGCCGGCGGGCCTTGTGGTTTTCCTGGTAGCCTTACCATTATGTCTTGGTATCGCTATTGCCAGTGGCGCCACCCCCTTCAGCGGGCTGATAGCCGGTATAGTCGGCGGCCTGGTGATCGGTATGCTCAGTAATTCTCCGCTCAGCGTAAGCGGACCTGCCGCCGGACTGGCCACATTGGTGGCTGGCGCCATTACTGCTATGGGAGGATTACAGAATTACAACCTCTTCCTTTGTGCGGTAGTGCTGGCCGGTGTTATACAGATAGCATTAGGTGCATTGAAGCTCGGTGGTATTGCCAACTATATCCCCGGCAGTGTGATAAAAGGAATGCTTACCAGTATTGGTATCCTGATCATTGCCAAACAGATCCCGCATGCATTCGGACAGGATAAAGACAACCAGGGGCATATCACCGAGCTGTTTCCGTATGGTATGGAAGACTGGCACGAACTGCTGATACCGCTATCGAAAATAGAAGTGGGTGTGGCAGTCATATCAGTTGTTTCCATCCTGATCATGATATTCTGGGATAAATCTCCGCTGAAGAAAAAAATGCCTTTTATCCCCAGCGCACTGGTGGCAGTATTGGCAGCCGTTATTATCAACGAAATATGGAAATCCACCGGCAGCAAGATGCAGATCATGGAGAGTTCACACCTGGTGAATCTGCCTGTTGCAAAAAGTCCGCAGGAATTCTTCGGCTTTTTCTCCTTTCCTGACTTCAGTGGTTTTGCCAATGGCACGGTGATCATGTATGGGTTTATTATTGCATTGATCGCCTCACTGGAAACATTGCTCAGTATCGAAGCCGTTGACAACCTTGATCCCGAAAGAAGGGTGACCAGTACCAACCGGGAACTGTTTGCACAAGGCGTGGGTAATACAGTATCAGGCCTTATCGGCGGATTACCCATTACCAGTGTTATCGTACGAAGCAGTGCCAACGTGAATGCGGGCGGTAAAACAAAACTGTCCACCATCATCCATGCCGCCCTGCTGCTGCTAACGGTAGTGCTGATACCGGTGTTGCTTAACAAGATACCGTTGGCCGCTCTTGCCGCCATCCTGATACTCACCGGTTGGAAACTGGCCAAGCCCTCCGTATTCGTGGGCTTCTGGAAGGCAGGTAAATACCAGTTCATTCCTTTTATTGTAACAGTAATTGTAATTATTGCAATTGACCTGTTTAAAGTGGCACCGGTACTGAGCGGTAAAGGACTGATCATCGGCGTGGGAGCAGGTATCGTGGCGGCAGCAGGTGCTATCCTGCATGGCAACCTGAAGAATTCTTATTATTTCCATTCAGCTAAACACCAGTCAGGTGATACCATCACCATCCGCTTATCGGAAGAAGTATCCTTTCTGAATAAAGCAGCCATCCGGCAAACGCTGGATCATATGCCGGAAGAATCCAAAGTGCTTATCGATGCTTCCAATACCAAGTATATTGATTATGATGTATTGCAACTGATAAAAGAGTTCAGGGACATCAAAGCACCGTTGAAAAAGATCAGCCTGGAACTGAGAGGCTTCAAGGAAGTGTATAAGATAGAGAATACATCGCTTGTAACATCGGCCCATTAAAGTAATACGGATGAGTACTTCCTTCAACGAAGAGCATGCGCTTCATGAACTGAAACATTACCTGCCTTCGCAGCAGGCGCTGAAGGATTTTATTCATCACAATTCATTACATGCCTTTCAGCATCTCAGCTTTTACGATGCGATATTCAAAGCCGCGGGCATCTTCGGCTTCCAGGTACACCTGCAACTGCCCGAATACCGCACCCTGCACCAGCGGGGACGGATCAAAGAGAGGATACTCGATAAGGTGATCAGCCAGAAGAAAAGCAATGCAGCAGAATGGAAACAAAAACTGCTGCACGGCAACTATGATACCGTTATCCATCCGAAGATCGGGCGGCTAAGGCAGTACTGGAAAAAAGCTTACGGCCTCGACCTCGATAATAAAGTGCACCCGCTTCTTTTCCGGGTGCTTTGTGCTTTTTTAGACCAGGGCATAGCCATCGAACAATGGCCTGTGCATGGCAAACATTTTATAGATAGTGTAAGAGAACTGGAACAAAACAGCTTTGCCAGTTTTTTCCGTACAAAAGAGATACGACAGCTATTTATCAGCGGTGATTATACCATCACCGGTTTGCTGCAAAAGATTGTTGGTAAAGAAGACTATTTTGAACAATACCTTTTTGACCAGGCCTTTGCCCATCATGGCTGGAGCGGTTTTGTAAGTGCTGTGGAAGATAACCCGCATACATTGCTCGACCGCAAACTGATCACCCTCAAAGAATGGGTGGAGTTTGAACTGCTGATGGAACTGGATGCACTGAACGATTCACTGGGAGATAAATGGAAACCACTGGCTGAATATGCTAAGGAACCGCCCGTAAACTTTTTTGCTGACGAACCCCGCACCGAATTATCTGAAGTAATAGAATTGTGGCAGGATGCTTTTGAATGGAGTTATTATGACTCCGTGTTAAAAGGCATTTTAATCGCCAATAAACAACAGCAACAAAAACAGCGGACCACCATCGGCCCTTCCAAAGACAAAACCTTCCAGGCCATCTTTTGCATTGATGAACGGGAAGACTCTATCCGCCGCCATATAGAAGCGGTGGACAAGCATTGTGAAACCCTGGGCGCACCCGGCTTCTTCGGGGTGGAGTTTTATTTTCAGCAGGAGGGAAGTAAGTTTTATGATAAACTCTGTCCTGCCCCGGTAACGCCAAAATACCTCATCAAAGAATCGCAGGCGGTGATGGAAAGGAAAGATGAGCCGCTTTACTCCAAACATACACATGGCTTGTTTACGGGGTTACTGCTCAGCCTTACCTATGGCTTCTGGGCACTGGGCAAGAAGATGCAGATGATGTTTAACCCGAAGATGAGCCCGGCCATTTCCAATGCATACGGTCATATGGACCGGCAATCGCAACTTACCATCGTCAATAAAAATATAAATGACACTGAAAACGGTTTGCAGATCGGCTATACCACAGACGAGATGGTGGCAAGGGCCGAAGGATTTTTAAGAGGTATCGGGTTGGTAAAAGAATTTGCTCCTATTGTATATATCGTGGCGCATGGCAGCAGCAGTGCCAACAATCCGCATCACGGGGCACATGATTGCGGCGCCTGCAGTGGCCGCCCCGGCGCCACCAATGCAAGGGTGCAGGCATTTATACTGAATTACCCGGCCGTAAGAAATAGTCTGAAAGAAAAAGGGATTGTAATTCCCGACACCACACAGTTTGTAGGCTGTATGCACGACACCGCCGCGGATGTGATCGGGTATTATGATGAAGACATACTCAGTGAAACCAATGCAGCCGGACATTTACTGAACAAACAACAATTTGAAACGGCGCTCAACCTGAATGCAAAGGAAAGAAGCCGCCGCTTTGCTTCCATTGATACTAAACAAAAACTGGAGCAGGTACGCAAAGCCATACACAACCGTTCTGTTTCTTTGTTTGAACCAAGGCCTGAACTGGGACATGGCACCAATACACTTGCCATCATTGGCAGAAGACAAACCAGCAAAGGACTCTTTCTCGACCGCCGTGCCTTCCTCAACAGTTATGATCATACCACCGACCCGGACGGAACGATACTCACAGCCGTGATGCGGCCCATCGGACTGGTATGCGGCGGTATCAACCTCGAATACTATTTCTCACGGGTGGATAATATAAAGATGGGTGCCGGCACCAAACTTCCGCATAATGTGATGGGATTGTTTGGCGTGGCCAACAGCAGCGATGGCGACCTGCGGCCCGGCCTTCCCTGGCAGATGATAGAAGTGCATGACCCGGTGCGCCTGCTGGTGATCGTAGAGCACCGCCCCGAAGTGGTACTGAAAGCCATCAGCGACACCCCACAGGTTTTTGAATGGTATAATAATGAATGGGTGCATATCGTGGCGCTGCATCCGGAAGAGCAGCAGTTTTATTATTTCCGCAAGGGAGTGTTTGAAAAATATGAACCGCTGACAGATACTGCAGAGATAGGGACGATACACAATATGGAAAAATTCCTGGAAGAGGCAAGAGAGATGGAAACAAACCATATCATTCATGCCACGGAGGAGAATTTGCCGGTGTATTTGCTTGATTAGGGAATGGTGAATAGTGAATAGTGAAAGGGGAATGGGTTTCCTATAATCTGCGAATCTGTGGCAAAGAAAAATCAATCTGCGAATCTGTGGCAAAGAAAAATCAACCTGCGAATCTGTGGCAATGAAAAATCAATCTGCGAATCTGTGGCAAAGAAAAATCAATCTGCGAATCTGTGGCAAAGAAAAATCAACCTGCGAATCTGTGGCAATGAATAAAAATCAATCAGCGGCTATTCATGTATTTATTTTGTGTTCTTAGTGCCTCTTTGGGAAACCAACCGAACAACCAACCGTAATGAACCAACTGGAAAATATATTCAGCCAGGCGCTGACCCTTTTTATTGCCGTTCCGCTGCTGGCATTCCTGGCGGTACTGTTGCTGAAGAACAAACAGGAGAAGATCATCGGCACGATAGTGCGGGTGTCGAAGGTGGTATATATAGCACTCGCAGTGATTTGTGCAGCAGCATGGCTTATCAATGGATTGAAGCCATTCTCGTACCATGCCGGCAGCCTGTATGAAGCC
>JAEUVM010000403.1 GCA_016787125.1 Chitinophagaceae bacterium
TTCACGGAGCGTTTCGCCAAGCGTTTTACCATACATATTGGTGGTCATACCGCCATAAGTACGGGTGTTGAAGATATCCAGGTAATGTACAATGCCAAAGTGTGTACTCGCAACGAAAGCAATAGAACCCCGCTGCTCTGCCAGTACAAATTTCTCTGACAATGTTTCTTTCAGGATAAAACGCAGCGTATTGAAGTTATAGAAGTTACCCGCATTACAACCCATCACGATCGTTACCGGGTACTTGCCGGCATTGTTATAATTACTCGGGTTATCCAGATTAAACTCCAGTGAACTGGCTGATGAGTGACCGAAATAGGTCATCATGCCAATACCTTCTTCAAAGAGATGATACAATCTTTCACTGGCATTGGGTTCTACCGGCGCAGAAGACACTTTGCTGAAAGTACTCACATTCGCCCCATATAATGTATCCGAGATAATCGTCTTGTAGTTATCCATATCTGCCTGTAATATGGCCCCAAGTGCGCCATCGCTGGCACCCACCACATGTACTACATTTTTGGTCCATGCCTTATCCTTTATAAGCGGTGAGGAAAAAGCCTGCTGCTGCTCATATTGAATCAGTTTGGCCAGGTAAATGTTCACCTCATCGCCATTGATAGCTGAAATACGGCCGATGGAAACTTTCGGAATTTCATCCAGACCGGGGTCAGCGGCCAGCAGGTTATCAGATGCGGGCACACCAAAGGTGGGAACAAAGGAAAGCCTGTCAATATCGGCATTGTTTTCAAAAAATCTTTGCTGGGTATATGAAAGTCCTTTACCGATCAGCAATACGTTTTTAACCGGCGCCGAAAAAGTATTACGGGCCCACCAGATAAAATTGCGTAAACCAAGCGGATTCTTTTTGATACCAAAACCAAACTGGTCGATCACATCATCCACCATGTATATTTTGGCATTGTGGCTGCCCCCTGCTGCTGATGAGCGGTAGTTCTTATAATCGTCTACAGGGTTTGAACCGGCAGTGCTGGTGGTCAATGACGGATGAGAGATGATCAGGAAATCGCCCTGGTTGGCCGCCTGGGCATAGTTGATAAAATTCTTTGTTTGAAGGCTTGTCACCGTTCTTATCGCAGCGGGAGCTTCGCTTACCAGCAAAAGCGTTCTGGCGGCAGATGATGGTTCAAGCGCCACCTTTACCAGCGGTGCAGCGGTTACATCACACACATACCTTTTGCGGTTAGTTATATCGTACAACACCGGGCTCTGGGCGCCATAGTTGAAATTGGAAATTTCCAGGTAATTGCCGGAAGCATTTGCGGGTAAACTGAACATGAAATTATCTGCTCCGCCGAAATTGAACTGTCTTGGATATTCCAGTTCTGTCTTGGCGATCACCATACGGTCATTTGGCAGCGGGCAAATATTCTTTATATCAATAGTGGCTGTACCCGAACTGATCTGCGATAATAATACCGTCGCTTCTGCACGGGTAAAGTCAAAGAAGTTCAAATCCTCCAGTAAAACTTCGGCGCCATTTACCTTCACCTGGAACTGCCGCGGGTTGAGCGCATTGCCCACCAGGCTGGTTCGCACTTTAGCAGCGGGCGCCCCCGGGCCGGTATATACACTGAGGCTGCCGAAGCTTTCAGTCCTGGTCAGGTTGGTACCCACATCATTACTCGTCCAGCCTTCACCCTGGTCGTAGGCCGATGAATATACATACTCTCCCACCACAGCCGCATAACCGGCATTCATTTTCTCTTTATAATACTTACCTACCGTGTATATAAAATGTGTTTCCGCAGGTAATGCACTCGGCAGTGTATTAGCGGTGGGCACATAGCGAAGGTTGCCCGCGGTTTGATTTACGGTAAGAAAATAAACTGCGGTATCTGTTTCCAGGCTCCATTTATCATTAAGCTGGTGATCTCTTATCCTGTACAAGGCACTGTCGGGCCGGCCATCATTGATCTCGCCCCAGAATTCGATGTAGTCAC
>JAEUVM010000411.1 GCA_016787125.1 Chitinophagaceae bacterium
GCATACGAAGTGCAGTGATTTAGATTTTTGTATTTGTATTTATTTTTTTGTCTCTTGTTTTTTGACTTTTGTCTTTTATTTTTTTGTTTCTTGTCTCTTGAAATTTTGTTCTCATGATGGAAAAAATAAAACGCATCCTCCTCGCCTCCATTGATACAAAGCAGCAGATACTGGGTGATGAAGTCCTGCTGCAGACCGTATCCGATGTGGCTGACCTTATCACCAATGCCTTCCGGCAGGGTCACCGCATTTATTTCTGTGGTAATGGCGGCAGCGCAGCCGATGCACAGCACCTGGCAGCAGAATTCTCCGGCCGGTTCTATACTGATCGTAAAGCACTCCCGGCTGAAGCATTGCATTGCAACACCTCCTATCTCACCGCCGTGGCCAATGATTATGGGTATGATGTCGTCTTCTCCCGCATGATAGAAGGGATTGCCGAAAAAGGCGATGTGGTGATCGGCCTCTCCACTTCTGGCAATTCTCCCAATATTCTCAAAGCATTTGAAACAGCGAAAGGAAAAGGAATAGCCACTGTGGCCTTTACCGGTGAAAGCGGAGGAAAGATGAAAGAGTGTTGCAGTCACCTCATCAACGTACCATCCACCGACACACCAAGGATACAGGAGGCGCATATCACCCTCGGACATATCATCTGCCAATTGGTGGAAGAAAAATATTTCACTCCTTCGGTATAAAGCAAACATGATCAAAGAAGCAATCATACTGGCCGGAGGGCTGGGCACCCGCCTTCGTGATGCCGTGCCCGATCTTCCCAAGTGTATGGCCCCCGTGGCCGGCCGCCCCTTCCTGTTTCATGTGATCAACTTCCTCCGCCACCAGGGCGTGGAAAAATTCATCTTCTCACTAGGCTACAAACATGAAGTGATCGAAAGCTACCTGCAGGAACAATTCGCCACCTTACAATACCAGTTATCCATCGAAGAAGAACCACTCGGCACCGGCGGCGCCATTCAACTCGCCTGCCGCAAAGCCACCGAAAAGAATGTGGTGGTGACCAACGGTGATACCTTATATAAGACAGACCTCCACCAGGCAGCCATCTTTCATGAGCACAACATGGCCGAATGTACCCTGCTGCTGAAACCGATGAGAAACTTCGACCGCTATGGTGTGGTGGAACTGGAAACGGATTCTCTCATCAAAAGCTTCAGGGAAAAACAATTCTACCAACAAGGCACCATTAACGGCGGTATCTACCTCCTCAATGTATCCCGCTTCCTCGATGAGGAACTACCCGAAAAGTTTTCCTTCGAAAAAGAATACCTCGAAAGATATGTGGGTCAGCGCCGCATCTACGGCC
>JAEUVM010000419.1 GCA_016787125.1 Chitinophagaceae bacterium
GGCCCAAACCTCCATCTCACCAAAACGCTGACCACCAAACTGGGCTTTACCACCGAGCGGCTGCTGCGTGATGAGACTGTATGGTCCGATTGAACGGGCATGCATTTTATCATCCACCATGTGATGCAGTTTGATCACATAAATGATACCCACTGTTGCTTTCTGGTGGAAGCGTTCGCCGGTTTCACCATCATAGAGGTGAGTGTGTCCGTACATCGGGATAGCGGCCTGCTCGCAATAGCTTCCGATCTCTTCCACGGTGGCTCCGTCGAAGATAGGTGTGGCAAAACGCAGTCCCAGCTTCTGACCGGCCCAGCCAAGGATCGTTTCATAGATCTGGCCCAGGTTCATACGGCTAGGTACACCCAGCGGGTTCAGAACAATATCAACCGGTGTTCCGTCTTCAAGGAACGGCATATCTTCTGCCCGAACGATCTTGGCAACGATACCTTTGTTACCGTGACGGCCCGCCATCTTATCACCCACTTTCAGCTTACGCTTTACAGCCAGGTACACTTTAGCCAGTTTCAATACACCGGCAGGTAATTCATCACCAATGCTGATGTTGAATTTCTCCCGCTTGTAGCGGCCCAGCTCTTCATTGAACTTGATATTATAGTTGTGCAGAAGCGTGTTGATCTGATCATCCACTTTCTTGTCACCTGTCCATCCCAGCGGGTTGATGTTTGCATAATCAAGGCCACGCAGGTTTTTCTCCGTGAATTTGGCACCCTTGCCGATCTGTACTTCGCCGAAGTTGTTGCTCACACCTGCAGACACATGACTGGCCAGCAAAGTGGTCAGTTTTTCCAGCAGTACTTCCATCAGGTCAAGCTCATTCTTTTCATGCGTCTTCTCCAGTTTTTCCATCAGGGCCTTCTCCCTCACTTTGGCATTCTTATCTTTCTTGGCTCTCTGGAAAAGTTTCTTGCCGATCACCACACCTTCCACACCGTTAGGTGCTTTCAGTGAAGCATCTTTGGCATCACCGGCCTTATCACCGAAGATGGCACGCAGCAGTTTTTCTTCCGGGGTAGGATCACTTTCACCTTTCGGAGTGATCTTACCGATCAGGATATCACCTTCCTTCACCTGGGCACCGATACGGATGATACCGTTCTCATCCAGGTCTTTGGTGGCTTCTTCTGATACGTTGGGAATATCCGGGGTTAGTTCTTCTTCACCGAGTTTGGTATCCCTTACTTCCAGTTCATATTCAGAAATATGCACAGAAGTAAAGAGGTCTTCTTTCACCACTTTCTCACTGATCACAATGGCATCCTCGAAGTTGTATCCTTTCCAGGGCATGAATGCCACTTTCAGGTTCTTACCGAGGGCCAGTTCACCACCCTGTGTGGCATATCCTTCTGTCAGGAAGTCGCCTCTTTTCACCTTCTGGCCTTTCTTTACGGCAGGCTTCAGGTTAATACAGGTTTCCTGGTTGGTTTTAATGAATTTGGTGAGTCGGTATATTTTCAGGTCGTCTTCAAAGCTGACCAGTTTTTCCTGGGCATCCCTGTCGTAGCGAACATGAATTTCATTAGCATCTACAAACTCCACCACACCTTCACCTTCAGAGTGTATCTGGATACGGGCATCACGGGCAGCCTTGCCTTCCAGACCGGTACCTACCACCGGCACATCGGGGCGCAGCAGCGGCACAGCCTGGCGTTGCATGTTTGATCCCATCAGGGCACGGTTGGCGTCATCATGCTCAAGGAACGGAATCAATGATGCACTGAGGCCCACGATCTGGTTGGGCGCCACGTCCATAAATTCCACTTCATTTTTATCCAGTATGGGGAAATCACCTGTCTCACGGCTGATGATCTTCTCTTCTTTAAAATTGCCTTTCTCATCCAGCGCTGTATTGGCCTGGGCGATCTTGGCGATGTCTTCTTCTTCTGCACTCAGAAAGGTCAGTTCTTTCATGTTCACTTTACCTTCATTCACCTTGCGGTAAGGTGTTTCGATAAAGCCCATGTCGTTGATCTTGGCATGCACACAAAGCGTGGAGATAAGACCAATGTTCGGACCCTCCGGCGTTTCGATGGTACAGAGACGGCCGTAGTGTGAGTAATGTACGTCACGCACCTCGAAGCCTGCTCTTTCACGGCTCAAACCACCTGGCCCGAGTGCGGAGATACGGCGTTTGTGCGTGATCTCAGAAAGCGGGTTCGTCTGGTCGAGGAACTGGGAAAGCTGTGAGGTACCAAAGAAAGAATTGATCACAGAAGAAAGTGTTCTCGCATTGATAAGGTCAACAGGCGTAAACACCTCATTATCCCTTACGTTCATCCTTTCACGGATGGTTCTGGCCATACGGGCAAGACCCACACCGAACTGGGCGTACAATTGCTCGCCCACGGTACGTACACGACGGTTGCTCAGGTGATCGATATCATCGATCTCTGCTTTACCGTTGGTCAGTCGTACCAGGTATTTGATGATGAGGATAATATCCTCTTTGGTCAGTGTCTTTTTGGTCAGCGGCAGGTCAACATTCAGTTTGCGGTTGATCTTGTAACGGCCTACTTCGCCGAGGTCGTAACGTTTGTCGCTGAAGAATAATTTATCAATGATACCGCGGGCTGTTTCGTTATCCGGGGCATCAGCGCCACGGAGCTGGCGGTAGATGAACTGAACGGCTTCAAGCTCACTGTTGGAAGTATCCTTGTTAAGGGTGTTGTAGATAATGGCATAATCACCACCCACATCTTCCCGCTGAACGAATACGCTGGCCACTTCCATATCGGAAATGGTGGCAATAGCTTCTTCATCCAGCACGGTATCCCTTTCCATCACGATCTCATTTCTTTCGATAGAAACCACTTCGCCGGTATCCTCATCAACGAAATCTTCCACCCAGGTACGCAATACACGGGCAGCAAGGCGCTTGCCTACATATTTGGAAAGTGTCTTCTTATCGCCTTTCACCTCATCGGCCATACCGAAAAGTTCCAGGATATCTTTATCTGTTTCATAACCGATAGAACGCAGCAGCGTGGTAACCGGGAATTTCTTCTTACGGTCGATATACGCATACATCACGTTGTTGATATCGGTGGCAAATTCCATCCATGCCCCTTTGAAAGGGATCACACGGGCAGAGTATATCTTGGTTCCGTTCGGGTGAACCGACTGGCCAAAGAATACGCCCGGTGAGCGGTGAAGCTGGGATACCACCACCCTTTCAGCACCATTGATCACAAAAGTGCCGCGGGGGGTCATATAGGGTATGTTTCCGAGAAACACGTCCTGTACGATGGTTTGAAAGTCCACATGCTCCTCGTCATTACAACTGAGGCGCAGTTTGGCCTTCAGCGGCACCGCATAGGTAAGCCCCCTTTCCATACACTCTTCAATAGTGTAACGGGGAGGGTCAATGAAATAGTCAAGGAATTCCAGTACGAAAATGTTCCGGGTATCAGTAATCGGAAAATTCTCTTTGAACACACGGAACAGACCTTCGATATTTCTCTTGTCCGGCGTGGTTTCTAACTGGAAGAATTCTTTAAAGGACTGAATTTGTACTTCAAGCAGATCAGGTGTTTCAGCCAGGTGCTTGATCTTGCCAAAATCCACTCTTGAGTTCACTTTCGTTGAGGACATATGCGTAAAACCGGTTTTACAACGTTGAGGACATACAAATCACTGTCAGGATCCCTTTTTTATTGAAAAGAAAACCTGTGTAAATCAATTACTTGCACATGATTTGGGATGTCAAAATATATTTGGCCAAAATAAAGGATGGCAAAGGTAAGGATTTATAATTCTCATCCAAGAAAAGTTTGCTCACAATAACCCGGCCAAAATAC
>JAEUVM010000436.1 GCA_016787125.1 Chitinophagaceae bacterium
CGGAAGCTGCCACCGGGTTTCACTTCCATGTGATGTACCACGCAAAGGAAGCCATACGGCGGAAGCCAGGCAGCCATGGCATTGGCATCGGTAAAGGCCCGGTACAGTTTTTCCGGACTGGTTTTCAGTACCCGGTGAAGGGAAACACTGTTAGCTGACATATTTTTCTTTTTAATGAGGTGATCAGGTCTTTTATTTTCGGATAAAGATAATACCCGTTAAACGCTGGTCAATCAAGTGCCCTTTTATGGGGACGGCACCGCAGCACTATGAACGAAGTATTTTTTCCATTGCTTTCCCTTTTGCGAGTTCATCAACCAGTTTATCCATATAGCGGATCTTTTGCATCAGGGGCTCTTTGATCTCTTCCACCCGGTAGCCACAAATGACACCGGTGATCATTGACGCATTGGGATGCAGTTTGGCTTTGGCAAAGAATGTTTCAAAGTCAACTTTTTTATCTATCTGCTGCTGCAATTGTTTTTTGGTATAGCCAGTCAGCCAGCAAATGACGGTGTCGAGTTCTTCTTTAGTACGGCCTTTGGTTTCCGCTTTTCTTACATAGTGAGGATAGACACTGGCGAAAGCCATTTTATATACTTTTTCAAGTTTCATACTGGTTATTTTGCGGATGCTGCAATTATCTTTTCCAGGATTTTACTGTCAACCTGTTCGAGTTTATTGATGTGAAGACAGCCGCCGCTGACCTTGTGTTTACCTAATTTCTTCAGTGCTTCTGCGTGTTTCTGCAATCCCATCAGGTAAAGGGTGATATTGGCTTTGCGGGGTGAGAAACCGATCTTGAACCATTCCACCTGCCTGCCGGTTTTCGGGCTTTCATAGATAAGGTTGCCAAAGCCGATAATGGCGCTGCCCCATAGTTTTGCTTTGCTCTTTGTCGCTTTTTCCATCACTTTAATAATAGTAAAGCAATCCTTTTGTTTTTGCGGGTCAGGGACAGTTTTAATAAAATCATCCACACTTGCGGTGGTTTCCTTTGTTTTGATCTGTACCAGTTTTTTGGCCATAGAGAGCAAATTGAATAAGTAAAGTAAATAATTATTATTAAAACCTGCCAGGCACTTCACAATTCTTTTTCGTTTAGATTTGTTTGTATAATCAAACAAATAACATGATCCGGAAACTGCTGCCTTTTTTATCATTCCTGTTAGTACTAAGCGCCTGCGATCCCTCCAAAAAGGTGACCGGTAAAACAGGCGACAATACTATTGCCATCACTTTTGTGCAGATCAACGATGTGTATGAAATAGCCCCTTTAGATGGCGGTAAATCTGGCGGCATGGCCAGGGTGGCCACCATAAAAAAGGAACAGCAACGCAGCAATGCCAATACGATGCTGGTGATAGCGGGTGATTTCTTGAGCCCCTCCGTATACAACAGTTTAAAATATGAGGGCAACAGGATACGTGGCCGCCAGATGGTGGATGCGATGAACAGTGCCGGGGTGGACCTGGCCGTGTTTGGCAACCATGAGTTTGACATACCGGAGGCAGATGTACAAAGCCGTATCAATGAGTCGGCTTTTCAGTGGGTATCATCCAATACCTTTCAGCAAAAAGGAAATACGGTGGTTCCTTTTACCAAAAATGGTGTTGCATTTCCTGCCACTTATATCAGAACCTTTACTGATGCCGATGGTACTACGGCAAGAATTGGTTTTATCGGGCTTACGCTTCCCTTTAATAAAGCAGCATTTGTAAGCTATACCGATGTATTTGCATCAGCACAAAAATATTATGATCAGTTAAAAGACTCCTGTGATGCGGTGATTGCTGTTACTCACCAGGCTCTCGAAGATGATATCAGGCTGGCGAAGCAATTACCGGGTCTGGCGCTGATCATCGGCGGACACGAACATGAGCGGCATTATGCTAAGATCGGCAATGTGTATATCACCAAGGCCGATGCCAATGCAAAGTCGGCATACATTATCAAGATGAACATTGACACAAAGAACAAGACCACAGAAACAGAAGCAGCCATACTGGATGTGAATGATAAGATAGCGATAGACCCGGCCACTGATGCAGTGGTAAAGAAGTGGACGGATATTGCCAACAACAGTTATGCCTCGCTGGGCTTTGATGCCACAAAGGTCTGTTTGCAAAAAGGAGAACCACTGGATGGGAGGGAAGCATATATACGCACCACGTCCACTAATTTCACCCGGCTGATCGTGTCGGCGATTGAGAAAGCATCGCCTGCTTCCGATGTGGCAATCGTAAATTCCGG
>JAEUVM010000455.1 GCA_016787125.1 Chitinophagaceae bacterium
TTGTACCAGGACTCAAGCAGCGATTACCGTTGCAGATAATAATAAAACTACAGCATAATATGATGAGACTTTTTGTAATTATTCTGATAATAGTTCCGGGCTTTTGCTTTGGACAAACTGAGATTGCGCAAAGATTTCAGGTGGCAGACAGTTTTATGCAGAAAAGCGATTTTAAATCTGCGTATAACATATTCAGGGAGATAGAACCGGTATGTGATAAAACTGACACGCTGTATAATTATATACTTTGGTATTACACAGGTTCGGCTACCCAGATTGAAAAAGTATTCAGAGACGGGGAGCAGTTTGACAGTTCACTTCATTATGGCCTGGAGGCATTGAAGATTATTGCAAAAGCAAAGCCCTACTTTGATGAAAAATTTGCCTCCCGGGAATATTTTATGACAAAAAATATTGTGGTGTCTTACTTTGGACTGGGGCAGCTTGACAACGCTAAAAAGTATAAGGAGATTCTTTACAAGGCATACAAAGAGAAGAAACTGCCAAAGGGAATGGATGAGTATTTTAATTTTTCATTCTTTAAGTGGGAAGATAAGAATGTATGGGGTTATGAGTGGTTTGAAGAGTTGCCTGAAGACCGGTTTTCCAAAAGCTTCTCCAAAATCGTCTATTACATTTACAGTACAAACCCTGACGGGACAGATAAAGAACAGTTGTACAGGCTGCACGTCTTGATGTTCCATAATATAGACCCTTCTAATAAGATCGACTATGTTTTAACCAAGCGGCTTGAAACTGCCAAAAATGAGGTGAGCGGTACACTTTATGCTTATACCTATACAAAAGACATTGACTATACTAAATTACAAGCTGATATAAAGGAAGTGCTGAAGGGAAACTATCAACCGGGTAATAAATAGTGTGCAGGGAGATGCGGGGGTGAGCAGTAATTCGTTTGGGTCATTTAGATTTCTTAACCAACTTCCCGCTGCTAAAGTTTGACCGCTAAACTGGGTTGATGCGGGATCAGTGTAATACGGACAATGCAACTGTACAGACCCGAAAACAAGCCTCGAATGCAGGCCCCCAACTTTTAACACAGTCGTCATGATGGCAAAGTTCTTACTGACCGCCTTTTTTATTTCCATTGATTTTGTCTCATTTGGACAAATACGGAACAAGCGAACTTTGGCTTATGTAACTGAAGCTTCAGTAGATTGGGATTCCACTATCACCATATCTAAAAAGGAGTTTGAAAGTATTTTGTTGAAATGTACCGGGCTGTTTTATCATAATAGTGTAGAAAAATTCTCAGCCAGTGAACATAGCCTAATACTGAGATTGCTCAACACGGCTCTTATGGCACCGTTAAGAGATACGGCGATCTTTCAATCAAAGGAATATGTAGAATTTCGAAGCGTAGTTGATAGTGCAAGGTATGCTGATAAACTGCTCGCTCTTTTTCCCAACTATTTTATCAGCAGGGGAATGAGTTTTTATTTTCCAGAGTTAAGAGTGGAGTATTTAGGTACTCCCCACTTGCGCAGCTATTTTGATATTGAAAACTAATTTGGTAAACAGCACCGGCTGCGAACAAATTGGTTGTGGTACCCGGTTTTATGAGAAGGTTAATTTTCCGGCGGCATGTCTGAAAGATTAGCGGCATATAAAATAATACTCAATATCATGCGGGTTTTCTTCTTTCTGTTATTACCGGTGTTAATTATCATCGCTTGCCGTAATAGCACCAGCGATTCAAAGGCTGTTCAGGCAGATACAATTTTACCTGCTGAAAAGAATCTTAAGACTCCATTTTCAAAGGATACACAACTTGTTCTTTATAATGCAGCAATTACCCTGCCTGAAGGTTGGAGGACAATAAAGGACGACAATTTATATAAGATTGGTGACGCTACAGCCAGGTTCAGGTTTCTGAACAAAAGCGGAAAGATAATCAGGCTTGATTATGGTTTAAGCACAAGTGGAAATCCTGCAGAGCCCGATGTTCAGCCTGCAATTTTCAGAAAAGGCTATTTGCACAATAAGGCTGATACGGCAGGGATAATTTTTACCGACAACCCACGATTAAGTGAAATCCGGGCTAAAAGAAATTACCTGTTTTCCTCAGGCAGATTATCCGGTTTCAGCGCCACTTTTTTCAGGCCAAAACTGACCGGCAGTGGCTACACAGGCATCTATATTGATAGTATAGGTGAGGTGGCGGATAATATCGCAGACCTTGTTTTCTATGCTGATGGTTTAGATAGTTTGGAAAACCTGGAATTTGAAAAGGTAAGCCGCAGTTTGAAAATAAAAGACTTCAGGTAAGTGCCCGTTGCGGAATTACAGCGCACTGGTTTCAGGCTGCTGATCCTACAGACAAGATCATAGGTTCCTTATCACAACCGGCAAAACCGGAGCATCAACTATCCGGCAATGCAGTAATTAAAATTTTTCCTTACTTCCCCTTCGGCGCATACGCCCCTTTTTCTATCCAGGTAAGCCAGGCCTTCTTGAATTCTTCATGAGATATGGGAGGGGCTGTGCGACCCTCGCCCATATTCCAGCCCGCTTTTACCAGGCCATCATCTGCATGTTCTTTTAGCTGTTGCAGAGTTTTGTTGCCATTCGTTTTGGGATTCACTAATTGCCGGGCCAGTTGATTTGCTGTCCTTCCCTGGAAGATCATTCACATTTTCAGATCAACGCATCCATAGGTAGCCGTTTATTTAATGAATCCGCTGATATGTTTTTTTAAAATTATAATGAACAGACACATTCCACATATAATCCTTATTACCAGGGATATTTGATGAAAGGGTTTTGTTGAACGCATGCTGTAATGTAAAGGGTAGCTTTGTATGCGATAAAATAACAGCACCGGAAATATACCGGCCATCTTTACCATCCAGGTACAAATAATATACTGTCGGCGCTATAGTAAGATACACTGCTTTTGTTAACTTAATGGCAGAAATACTGGTATTGATCGCCACAAAATGAGTGGTGCGGGCGCCATCTTTCTGCAGGCCATTGCCTTGTAAATAATAAATGCCGGCACCAAGATGTTTGTTTATTTTAAAATCGTTTGATACCTCCCAGGCAAAAAACCGGCGCATCTGCGAAATGGTGGAGGTGCTGCCATTTTCAGTGACCTTCCTTTGCTGAAAATTCATAGCCGGGTGTGCACCAACCCGCAGCCGGTATTTGGGTGTGGTAATAGCGTGGTACCGCAGCCAGAAGATCATGCTGCCTTTTTTGGCATCCGGGGTGAGGCGTATATCAGGATCAAAGCTGAATTTATTTTTGCGCCACGATAGTAAGGTCATGGTAGCCGGACTGTTCAATGAAAACGTGGGCACAATGGAAAATCCGTTGCTGGATACACCCAGTGAGCCGGAGAAAATGGTTGTCTTTTTTATCGTGGTATCAGCAGGCTGGGCCTGTACGGCAGGCGAAAACAACAGCATGATACAGGCAAATAAAAAAGAGCTTAGAAAAGTATTAACCGGCAGGCGTTTCAAT
>JAEUVM010000456.1 GCA_016787125.1 Chitinophagaceae bacterium
TTGAGCGGTCTGTGCGGTGCATTGAGCGGTCTGTGCAGTGCGTTGAGTGGTCTGTGCGGTGCATTGAGCGGTCTGTGCAGTGCATTGAGCGGTCTGTGCGGTGCATTGAGCAGTCTGTGCGGTGCATTGAGCAGTCTGTGCGGTGCATTGAGCAGTCTGTGCAAGGCGGTCACGGGTCTGTGCAGGACGGTCACTGGTCTGTGCAAGGCAGTCACTGGTCTGTGCAGTTGCCGAGACGAGGGCACCTCGTCTCTACGCGGGGTTAATCATATTTCTCCAGCATCTTGAAATGGCGGCGGGCATCGGCGAGGTATTTCCAGCCACGGCGGAATGACCAATACGGGGTGCCGTTTTTATGGTTGTGGCGGCTGATCTTATATAACACTTTCCAGTGGTGTAATATCACTCCATAGGCTTTCCAGATACTCATGCCGCAATCGTAGATATGATTGGGTTCGGCGCCACAGCCGTTAAATTCGAGAATATAAAAATTCTTGCCCTGCTTCAGGTCTTCGATTGAAGTGGACTTTATATCATACCGGCCGTAATAAAACTTGTCGGTATAATGACTCAGTTCATCAAACACCCTATGAATATCTGCATCTATTTCCTTGTGCAGGTTGGTAAACTGTGCACCACGGTTGTGGTTGCCGGCATAGGATAGATAAAATATCTCGTCTTCCGGTATCACCCGGTCGAAGCGATGACCGTGGCGATGCTCCATCTCTTCCATCCTGAATTTGGCACGGGGATGTGCTTGAACCAGTTCCTTCAGCGTGGAAGTGCCGTTTCCTTTTACCTGCAGCAGTTCCTTTTCAATAAAGCCGCTCACTACGCCTTTTTGTTCCCAGGGAAAGCGGTAGTAAAACACACTCACTTCCACGGGCAGCATCACCAGGTCCTGCACGATATATTCCACCGGTATCCGTTCATGATACTTGTGCAGTTGTTCTTCATTTTCAATTTTCCGGAAAAGAATTCCCTTCATGCCCACGTCCGGTTTTACTATAAAAGGAAAGGTGAAACCGGCCGCCTTTATTTGTTCCATCACTTTTTCAAAAGGCCAGTCGTGCATGATGTAAATGGTGCGGGGCACCAGGTCGGGGGGCAACTGATCATACATTTCCTTTTTTCCTTCTCCTTCAAATCCTCCGAATGTAATGGTTGGATTGGAGGAACTGAAAAACCAGAATGACCAGCTTCGCAAACAATACCACAGCCATACAGGCCCTATTGGAAAATAAAGGATATAAAAATTCCAGAGTTCCCAGTTCGTCAGTTTCTGAAAGAATTTCTTCATGTGTCAGTTGAACAAAAATAAGTTTCCTGACAGGATAGCCAACTTTTTCCCGGTTATTTTGAACGGCGCTGTGCTTGCCGTTGTATCACTGGCTGGCAAATACTGTTTATTCTGTAATATTGTTTCCTAATTCAACCCGATATATGCATGTACCGACCGTAGCCGGCCTGTTTGCCGAGGGCAAAACACCTGATGTTCTTTTTTGGGTGGGTTGTGCCGGCAGTTTTGACCAGCGGGCTCAAAAAATAACCAAAGCATTTGCCACTATTCTTGATAAGGTTGGTATCAACTATGCCATTCTTGGTAAGGAAGAAATGTGTACCGGCGATCCGGTGCGCAGAGCGGGCAATGAATTTATGTTCCAGATGATGGCTTACCAGAATATACAGATATTGAATAACTATGGTATTAAGAAAATAGTGACGGCCTGCCCGCATTGTTTTAATACACTGAAGAATGAATACCCGGAGTTGGGCGGGCATTACGAAGTGATCCATCACACCACCTTCCTGCAGCAACTGATTGATGAGGGAAAGATAAAGCTGAAAGAAGGTGGCGCCTTCAAAGGCAAACGCATCACCTACCACGACAGTTGCTACCTGGGCCGCTCGAACGACATCTATGAAGCGCCCCGTAAAGTACTGGAGGCACTGGATGCCGAACTGGTGGAAATGAAACGCTGCCGCAGCAACGGTCTTTGCTGTGGTGCAGGTGGCGCACAGATGTTTAAAGAAGAAGAAAAGGGCACCACCCGTATCAATACCGACCGTGCCAATGAAGCGATCGGCACCGGTGCTTCGGTTATCGCCGCAGCCTGCCCTTTCTGCAACACCATGATGACCGATGGCGTAAAGCTGGCCGAAAAAGAAGAACAAGTGAAGGTGATGGATGTGGCGGAGATCATAGAACAGATAATGGATAATAGAGAATAGATAATAGTGGTCGTGCTAATCGAAGTGGTTTAATGTCTCCGGGATTTCCTATTCCCTATTCACTATTCACTATTCCCGATTCCCAAACCTGCTTACTTTTGCCTAATGAATCTTGAATATAAACAGTTGCTGAATGAAGAGTTTGATCCTGGTTCCCGGGTATGGGTGTACCAGTCGGGGCGTTTGTTCTCGCTTGGGGAGGCGCTGGAGATCGAAGAAATGCTGAAAGGATTTACCGGCAAATGGCTCAGCCACGGTACGCCGGTAAAAGGAGAAGCGCATTTATTTTTCGGACAGTTCATTGTACTGATCGCCGATGAAACTGCCACCGGTGTAAGCGGATGCAGCACGGACAGTTCTGTACGGCTGATAAAAGATATTGAACAGCGGTTTGGTGTAAATATGTTTGACCGCACTTCGCTGGCCTTTGTAATAAAAGAGAAAATACAGTTGTTGCCTATGGCACAACTGCCTTATGCGGTTGAAAACGGCTTCATCACCGCTGACACACTTTACTTCAACAACCTTGTGCAAACAAAAGCGGAACTGGAATCCAACTGGATCATTCCGGTAAAAGATAGCTGGTTGGCGAAAAGATATTCTTTTCCGCAGGTGGTTTAATCACTTATAGTCAGGCTTTTTTGATGGGTGCCAGGGTGGCTTTCTTTGCAGGCTTATTAAAGCTATACCCCACACTCAGCCGGAAATTCCTTGTTTGTGCTTTACTGAAACTTTCGAGGTAGAAATTGGGACCGTAGGTGAAGCTGCGGGTTTGCTGTAAAAAAGGATCAATGATGTTGGCGGTAAGGGTAAGCCGCTTATCGAATAATTTGCGCTGGATGCCGATATTCATGCTCCAGTTCCAGCGGGCAAAGCCCTGCGGGTTGGCAAACCGGTTGAAGGTGAAGCTGCCGGTGAAGTTCAGCACATCTTTTGGTGTATAGGTGGAGTTTACATTCGAGGTGAATGATCCGCCATTGCGGTAGCGGTTTACCGTTTTATCAAATTCACTGTAGGCATTGTAGGTATAGCTGGCACTGAGGTTC
>JAEUVM010000326.1 GCA_016787125.1 Chitinophagaceae bacterium
AATTCTTTTTCATAACAGTAACATTTTTAAGCCTTTCAAATTCGAATCTGAGGTGTAAATATTAACATAGGGTATTTGCCTATCAATCATGGTTTTCTGTACCATGTACACAAAGAGAGGCTTAATTTTCAGAGAATCAGGCGATAAGGGAGAATGTATCCGTAAACTAACTAAGAAAGATTACGTAGAAATTCTACGCAATAATAGTAAAATTACGGATGAAAAAATAGTAAACTTTCAGGTATTTTTTCCTGTTATCAACACCTGTGGATATCGTAAAACCACTCATAAAACAGGCGCCAGGGAGGCGGTCAAAAAGTTGTATAACATTAAGTGGTTGCTATTAAGGGACAGGAGGGGTAAAAAAAAGGAAAGTTGACTGACATTGGATTTCGCTGGGCATTTCAAAGGATCTGGAAATTAAATTCAGGACGGTTTCAACAGGACATTGGACGAATCAGGGGCTCCATCTTCTGCCAATCAACTTACACCAAAAATATATCCACCATTCAGTGTGCACAAGAGCAATATCCCGGCTATTGGCCCCTTCGGCATTTACGGCGCCGGTCGTAATCATCCCATGCCTCTGTGAAAAAGTACGATACCGGCCATGAAAAAGCACTATTGCTATAATTTATCATCAAATGTGCCGGTGTGCTGAATTGCCACATTTATGGCCGGCCAGCGGGAAAATGTGATTATGAAATGCGGAAAGATATCCGGAACTGAACTATGGACTAAAAGATTTTCCCGATAACAATTCTGTTTTCACCGATGGGTTTTATGATTTACCCAACGGGTGTCCGGCGTTTCCCAAGGGACTTTTTGGTTTTGCCGGATGGTTTACAGCATTCCCCAATGGATTTTATGGATATACCAACGTGGCTCCGGGTTTGCCCAAGGGGTTTTAAGGTTTATCCAGCAGGAATTCAGCATTTCCCAAAGGGTTTTTGGTTTTTGCCGGAGGGTTTACAATATTCCCCAACGTGGCTTCGTGTTTGCCCAAGGGGTTTTAAGGTTTATCCAACAGGAATTCAGTATTTCCCAAAGGGTTTTTGGTTTTTACCGGAGGGTTTACAATATTCCCCAACGTGGCTCCGGGTTTGCCCTTCAGGTATTTTGTTTTAGCCGGAGACCGGCCCCGGCCTCACGGTTTTTGTGAGACCGGGGCATGCAGGTGTTTAATTTTTATACCGCCTGAACTGGATTTTGCTGATCTGTTTGTACTGCGGACTGCCGGCTTCATATACTGACTTAACATACTTTTTTATATCAGCGGCTGTCTGAACCAGGCCTGTTTCAAGATTATATAAAGCGGTGTTTCTTTTTATCCTGCTGCTGCTCAGTGCGACGGCTGTTTGTTTTACCAGCGTGTTGACCTTTTCCATTTCTGTATGCAAAGCAGTAATGGCTGGTATTTTCAAATCTTCTTCATTGGGTTTGAATTTCGGTTCGTTGGCCAGCAGCTTAATCAGTCTGCCGAAGTGCTGTATCATCTGATCTATACTCTGTTGATTTGGGGAGATGGAATTATCCACCGGGGCAGGATTTTCAGGGGTTGGCTGTGCGGGTATTACTTTTTGTGCCCTTACACCATCAATTTTTCTTTTGAATCCTTTTGCATCTTCAATGGTTTCGGGGGCAGCTTTTGAGGACGCAAGTGAGTTGATGAGTTTGGTGGACAGTTTTTTGAGCGGTTTAAAAACCTTTACCCGGGCATTGACGGCCGCGTTATGCTCAGTAAGGTATGTATCTACATTGCTGAGAAGGTTTTTTGCCTCCTGCCACTGAGGGGTGATTTTACCAATTTCGAGCAATGCGTTTGACGGCTGGTAATCTGCGCCATAGCCGGTACAACAGGTGATGAGGGTTTCAAAGTTGGCGACATTTTTTGCATGGCCTTTTTCTGATGTAGATGACATAGTGTTTATATTTTAAAGTGAATAAAAAATCCTTTGTCCGCAGTGAAGGAACAGCACGATGCCTGACGTTGGGGCATACATAGCCACCTTTCACTGTAATGTTAAAGGGATAATCTATTCACTTTACCTATGCCGGTAAAGTGCCTGAAGGGGATGGGGAGTGTTCACCTTTAGGATGAACGTATAGTAAATTTAATAAAACTTTTCAGATACCTCCAAATTTTTTTTTGTTCAGTTATTCCTTTTACCGGATGGCGGATATTTCTTTCGTGAGAGGCTGTAAAAATCCTGCTTCCCAGGCCAACCTGTTTAGCCAAAACGTCTTGTTGTGAACAAGAGCGAAGATGGCAGGCGGGACCGAAAATGCAAAATACGTGCAACAGTTATTGGTTTTCGTGTGAATGAGTTATTTATATTTGTCTTCTGAACCACCTTTTTCTTTCAAAGAACACTTCCCCCTTTTTTAATCTGAGCATGAAAAAATTTTGAAGCCCTTGTTACAGGCGTGTTATGTCTGTGGCAGAGGAACGGCACCGCACAGGTACGGGTGATCTGTGCTGTGCCGCAGTGAGTAACATCATCCAAAACCTAAATGTAAACTGACATGAAAAGACCAAGATCCGCCCTTTTGCTGCTGCTGGCAGCGGGCTTGCTGCTGTATGCAGCGTGCCGGAAAACGGACAGCCCTGCTGAAAGACCACCGGCAGACCTTACATCACAGTTTTTTGCTTTTAAATCCGGCACCGACCCTGCCACTCTCAGGGTGCTGCGGGAAATTCAGCTACGAAACTCAGAAACGGGTTTTGTAAATGAGTTTGCCCGCAGCAATGGCCTTCCTATTTGGGATAAAGCGATGGTGCTTCAGCCATCAAAGCCGTTACCCTTTCAAAACGTAACAGGCAGCCCGGATACGGTGCTCTATATACCCCTTGTGCTGCCCGGTGCCGGCAACACGAATGGTTTTATCCGGGCTATTCTGAATGACACGATCAATATCAGCCATTGGATGGCGGCCGATTATGATGAATTTCCGTTTTCGGCCCCTGCGGGTGAAACCAAGGCGGATGAATTTGCATCTATGCTTATGCTGATGGATAAAAACCTTTTTGGCACCACTACGTTCAAACTGCTGGATGGCCGCCTGCTGAAGGAGCCGGGGGGTGCAGTGAGCAATTACCAAAGGCTGGCTAAGATCATTGATATTGATACGATACCCGTGCCTGCCATTTGTACCACCAATGTGGAAGTGTTGCACTACCTGGTGCAGGACCCTGAGCATTGCACCTGCCCCAATGGTGCGGCATCTGGTGGTATTTGTGC
>JAEUVM010000461.1 GCA_016787125.1 Chitinophagaceae bacterium
AATCAGAGGTTAATACCAGTTGTCAATATGCAGGATATTTCTCACCTTGAGTGCTTACCACACTAATAACACTTCTATGAGTAAACACTTCCGGCTGTTATTGTCAGCTATGTTCTTTATGCTGACAACGGTCATTCTAAAAGCACAGGTAATCATTACCACTGCAGGCTCACCTTACACACAGAACTTTAATACATTGGCAACCAGCGGTACGGTATCCACACTTCCGACAGGCTGGGTATTACTGGAAACAGGCACCAATGCCAACACAACCTATACGGCTGATGCCGGCAGTTCGACTACCGGAAACACCTACAGCTATGGCACGGGCACTAACACCGACAGGGCTTTTGGAGGACTTCGGTCAGGTTCACTTATTCCAACAATTGGCGTACAGATCCGAAACAGCACCGGTGCCACAATTACTTCTATCAATATCAGCTACACGGGCGAACAATGGCGTTGCGGCGCTACCGGCCGTGCAGATCAGCTGGATTTTCAGTACAGCCTTTCTGCCACTTCACTTTCCACCGGTACGTGGACGGATGTTGATGCGCTGGACTTTGCGTCTCCCAGCACCACATCCACCGGCGCAAAAGATGGCAACGCTGCGGCCAACCGTACAGCCAAATCAACTTTGATCACCGGTTTGAGTATTGCCAACAATGCAGTGATCTGGCTGCGCTGGAATGATCTCGATGCCAGCGGTGCAGATGATGGCCTTTCCGTTGATGATTTTTCCATACAACTCAACGGCGCTGATGTTACCGCACCCACTGTTTCCACCCTTGCACCTTCTAACGGCGCAACGGGTGTGGCCATCAGCGGAAACCTGGTGATTACTTTCAGCGAAAACATTCAAAAAGGAACTGCCGGAAATATTACTGTGAAAAGAAGCAGCGACAATGTAACAATACAAACAACGGCGGTAACTGCCGCTTCAGTAACAGTAAGCGGTGCCACAGCTACTATTCCATACAGCGGACTGGCCAACAGCACTGCTTATTATGTAAATGTGGATGCAGGCGCTTTCAGAGACCTTGCAGGAAATAATCATGCAGGTATCACTACCACTACAGCCTGGGCATTTACCACAGTGGCCGGAGCGGGCACACTCAATTATTATT
>JAEUVM010000330.1 GCA_016787125.1 Chitinophagaceae bacterium
CAACAATCAAAATTTATCATACAACATAGCTTCTTCTTTTCATTAATATCCAATATACAAAACCACTTACAAAGAACCCAACAAACCAGGCATAATGATAGAGATCGGTGATCCATCCCGGAAAATTATCTGAAGCGATCACCTTAATGTTTAACAGAAAGCCGGGTATGTTTGGCAATACGCCTGCCAGCAGGGCGATGATGGCATCCGGGTTAAACCCTTTGGTAAAACCATAGCGGCCGGCATGGCTGTACAATTCATCCACTGCCAGTTCTTTTTTCCGCAGCAGGTAATAATCTGCTATCATGATACCGCCAACAGGACCAAGCAGGCTGGAGTAAGCAATAAGCCAGGTAAAAATATACCCGGATGGATCGCCGTAGAGTTTCCAGGGAAAGATGAGCAGCCCGATAATTCCGGTGATATAACCACCTGTTTTGAAATTTATCCTGGACGGTGAAAGATTGGAAAAGTCGTTAGCGGGGCTTACAATATTGGCAGCAATATTGGTAGCCAATGTGGAGATGATGATACCCAGTATGGCAAAAGTGATCATGAATTTATTCCCAAACTTACCGGCCAGCATTTCAGGTTGCCATTCCGGCTGACCATAAATAATGGCCGATGCTGAAGTGACTACCACGCCGATAAAAGCGATCAGCGTCATGGAAGGAGGGAGACCGATGGCTTGTCCTTTTATATGGGCCGACTGGCTTTTTGAATACCGGGTAAAATCAGGAATGTTTAACGATAATGTGGCCCAAAAGCCTACCACACCTGTCAATGCCGGAAAGAAGAATTGAAAGAAAGAGGTTGTATCAGTAAACTTTGAGGGTTCCTTCAGAATTGGTCCCAGTCCCTTAGCGGCTATTACAGCCCAGCAAAACAAAGCAATAGCTGCCAACGGCAGGAAGATGGCTTTAAACACCAGCAGTTTACGGATGCTTTCCACTCCTTTGTAAATCACAAACATATTCAGCAGCCAGAACAGCAGGAAGCAGGCCATGGGTAATGCCTGGGGAAAGAGTGAATCGTTGCTGATATCGGCGAGGGAAGGATTCCATGCTTTGATAAGCAGGTAGAGTGAGCGTCCGCCAATCCATGTTTGTATGCCAAACCAGCCACAGGCCACAATGGCCCGCAACAATGCCGGAATGTTGGCGCCCTTAGTACCAAAACTTGCCCTGGCAAAAACAGGGAAGGGGATGCCGTATTTAGCCCCTGCATGACTGTTGAGCAGCATGGGTACCAGCACGATCAGGTTACCAAGAAAAATAGTGAGTACAGCCTGCCACCAGTTCATACCATTGTTGATCATCGAACTGGCCATGGTATACGAAGGAATGCAGAGGCTCATGCTGATCCACAGCGCCGCATAGTTCCAGGTACCCCAGGTCCTTTTTGATGGTGGCACTGGGGCGAGGTCCTCGTTGATTAATGAACTGTCTTGTATGTTTTGGCTTCCGTTCATCTGATTGTTTTGAATGCGGAATAAAGTATTACTGACCATTTAACATTCAAAATTCAACATTCAGCATAATTCTTTCCGTCATTCAACATAATGTTCATCGGCTATTGAAATCGCTTCGCTGATTATCGCCAGCCCTTCATCAATCTGCTCTTTGGTCACACAAAGCGGTGGCGCAATAAAGATGTAACTCCAGCGAACGAAAGTGTACATACCAAGTTCTTTGATCTTGGCGGCCACTTTATTCATCACAGCCATTTCATCGGGTTTGGCATTGAAGGGCGCCATGGGTTCTTTAGTCTTCCTGTTCTTTACCAGTTCAATACAACCAAGCAAACCAGTATTCCGGAAATCACCGATGCTGGGATGTTTGGCTTTCATTTTCTCCACCTGCTGCTCCACGTATTTGCCCATGGCAGCACAGTTGTCGATCAGTGCATCATCTTCATATATCTTAATTGTTTCCAGGGCGGCGGCGCAACTGACCGGGTGAGCGGAGTAGGTGAGGCCAAGCGATAACACCGTATCATCATATTTGGCCGCTATCTTATCACTTACCATCAGGCAACCGAAGGGGAGATAACCACAGGTCAATCCTTTAGCCATTGCGATCATATCCGGCAGGATACCGTGGTTTTCAAAACCGAACCATTTGCCGGTACGGCCAAAACCACTCATCACTTCATCTGCGATCAGTAAAATGCCATACTTATTACAGATATCCCTTACGGCTTTCAAATACCCGACAGGATATTTCAGACAACCGGAGGAGCCGCTTTCGCCTTCGAGTAAAATGGCAGCGATATTAGCCGGGCCTTCATAAGCGATCACTCTTTCCAGCGATGCAACAGCTTCTTTTAAAAGGTTCTCTTCACCATATTCCCAGCGATAAGCATAAGGAAGATCAAAATGAACAAAGTTGGGCGCCTGCTGTGTATCCATGGGCAAACGCCGCGGATCACCACTGGCACTCATAGCGCCGTAGGAGGCACCGTGGTATGATTGATACCGGGAAAGTATCTTGTGCCGGCCGGTGTATAATCTTGCCAGTTTAATGGCATTCTCTATTGATGTGGCACCGCAAAGGGTAAAGAAGGCTTTGTTCAGATCACCGGGACATATCTCAGCCAGTTTTTTTCCCAGGTCGCCCCGCACTTTGGTTACACAGCTTGGGGTAACGTAGGCCACTTCCTGCATTTGTTTTACCACAGCATCCGTTACACGCTGGTTGCCATGGCCGATGTTTACATTCATCAGGCCAGAGGAGAAATCTATGTAGCGTTTACCGTCATAGTCGTACAAGTACACGCCTTCAGCATGCTTTACAGCAATGGGGGCGATGCCTTTTTGTTTGCTCCAGGAAAAGAGAGTGTAATCAAGATTGTCCTGGATGATTTCTAATGATTCGGAGATAACTTTAGTTTCAGACACTTTTATTTATTTTAAATGTTGAATGTTATATGTTGAATTTTAATGCATGGGTCATGCAACATTTAAAATTCAACATTTATCATGGTTTACTTATTGTTTCTGTTAAGTTGAACCTTTCCTTTTAAATCCGATCCTTTCTCTTTCTTCCCATTTCTTCTTTCCTGCGTTTTCATCCAGCAGGTTTTCCATAGCATCGTAGAGTTGGTTGAGTTGCGCATCATGTTCACCGATCCGTTCTTTTATCTGTTTCAGTTGCTCTTTTATGTTGCTTTCCTGTAACAGTACCTTTCTTATTTCAACAAAAGCCCGCATGATGGCGATATTCATTTCGATTGCCTTGTCAGACTTCAATACGCCGCTCAGCATGGCAACGCCTTGTTCGGTAAAGGCATAAGGCAGGTATTTGCTATGAGTGCCTCTGCCTTTCTTTAAGGTCACAAATTGTGACCTTAAAGAATTTCCCGATTCTGAGTGTTCTGTCTGATCTTTTAAATATTCCCACTCTTCTTTGGTTAACTGAAACATAAAGTCTTCCGGAAAGCGCTTTATATTCCTTTTTACCGCCTGGTTCAGCACTTTTGTTTCCACTTCGTAAAGAAAGGCAAGGTCAAAATCCAGCATCACCCTTTCTCCCCGGATCTCATAGATACGGTTTTGAATCGTTTTGATAATTTTCATAGTACAGGTTATATATTATTCAGCCTTAGGCTGCCAAGAACATTATGGCTGCGAAGTCGGAGACTTCGCAGAGCGGTGGAACGATGTTTTCACTATTCACCATTACCAATTCTCCATTCCCCACCTCAGCTCATCCAGTTTACCCCCGCTTCCGGGTTCCACTTGGTTGTACTCTTCTTCAGTTTGGTCCAGAATTCAATAGAGCTCTTCCCGGTAATATCGCCTACGCCAAACTTGCTTTCATTCCAGCCGCCGAAGGAGAAAGGTTCTCTCGGCACCGGCACACCTACATTCACTCCGATCATGCCGGCGCTGGCCCTGTCAATGATGTAGCGGGCCATGCCTCCATTTTGTGTAAATACAGAGGCAGCATTTCCGTATGGATTGGCATTTTCGATAGCTAATGCTTCATCCACGGTTTCTGTACGCATGATGGAAATCACCGGCCCGAATATTTCTTCTTTGGCAACCGACATATCGGGTTTTACATAATCTATCACGGTGGGGCCAACGTAGGTGCCATTTTCTTTTCCGGCTACTTTGGCTCCGCGGCCATCCACCAGTATCTTTGCACCCTGCTTTTCGGCTTCCGTAATATAACTTTCAATTCTTTCCTTCGATTCTTTGCTGATCACAGCCCCGAGATTTTCACCCGGTATGATCTTCTTTGCTTCTTCACATATTTTAGTGATGATATGATCCACCTCACCAACAGCTACCATGGCTGAAGCGGCCATGCATCGCTGCCCGGCGCAACCGCTCATACTGGCCGCCACATTCTGTGCCGTCATATCCGGTTTGGCATCGGGCAATACCATCAGGTGGTTTTTGGCGCCGCCTAATGCCAGTGCTCTTTTATAGTTTGAAGTGGCCCGCTGGTAAACGATCTTGGCCACTTTGGTAGACCCTACAAATGAAACTGCTTCAATACCCGGATGGTCGCAGATGGCGGTCACGATGGCACTGTCGCCATTTACAATGTTGAATACACCGTCAGGCAGGCCGGCTTCTTTCAGCAATTGCGCCAGCCGTACACAACTGAGCGGCACTTTTTCCGAAGGTTTCATGATCATGCAATTGCCGAGGGCGATTGCATTGGGAATGGTCCAGTTGGGCACCATGCTTGGAAAATTGAACGGAACGATACTCGCCACCACACCCAGCGGCACATGTTCGGTGCGGCATTCCACGCCTTTACTTACTTCCAGTATTTCACCTGTTACCAATTGCGGTAATGAGCAGGCAAATTCAGTTAGCTCAATACTCTTTTCCACTTCAGCAACCGCTTCTGAGTAAGTTTTCCCATTTTCTTCCTGTACCAGTTTCGCCAGTTCGTCCATATTTTTTTCCAGCAGGTATTTATAGCGGAAAAAAACCTGTACCCTTTCTTTGATGGGTTTCCGGCTCCATGCCGGGAAGGCGGCTTTGGCAGCTTTTACTGCATCATCAAGATCTTTCGAAGCGGAAAGTGGTACAGTGGACAACTGGCTGCCATCCAGTGGTGAGATGACCGGTAAGCTATGATCGGTGGAAGCGTTGACAAATTGCCCATTAATGTAATTCTGCAGGGGAGGATATTTCATAAGCTCATTTTTGGCGCTGCAGGTTTTGCCCGGATCATCTGCTTATTACCACGGCATTCCTTCAGCAGGTTCTTAGTAAAAACATCAACTATAAATATACTTAATTTAGCGATGTTTGCAAGCTAAAGGATTCAATTTCAATGACACCTGAAAGAAAAGAGCGGCTCACTTCAGTCTTGAATAAGCGGCAGGGCAATATCACCCTTGTGCTGGAAAATGTGTTTGACCCGCATAATATCTCTGCCGTGATGCGGACGGCAGATGCGGTGGGTGTGCAGGATATTTATATTCTGAATACAAAGATCCCGCGGCATAAAAAGTGGGGAGCGAAAAGTTCTTCCAGTGCGGCCAAGTGGCTCACCGTTCATCAGTTTGAAGATGCCGGTGAGTGTTTTGCTGAATTGCGTAAAAGCTATTCATCCATTTTGACCACACATCTCAGCAGTGATGCTGTAAGTTTACACGAGATTGATTTTACCCAACGTATCGCCCTTGTATTTGGCAATGAACACAGCGGGGTGAGTGATGAGATCAGGGCATTGGCAGATGGCAATTTTATAATACCGCAGGTGGGTATCATCCGGTCGCTTAATATCAGCGTGGCCTGTGCGGTGACCTTGTATGAGGCTTACCGTCAAAAAAACCTCGCCGGTCATTACAACCAGCCCGGACTGGATGCCGTCAGGTACAACGGGTTGCTGGAGGAATGGGGGTTTGAGGAGGATGTTTAGGGTTTTTGGTTCATGATTCATAGCTCATAGCTTATCAGAAAAAAGTATGAAAGTATTAAAAGTAATATTGGTTCTTGTATTCCTCGGAATGGGCTTTGGATCAACGGCGCAGGAGGTGAAGGCCGTGAAGGTAACTGACCTGGAGAAGATCATTGCCGAAAGCAAAACGCCGCTGATCATCAATATGTGGGCCACCTGGTGCAAACCCTGCATCGAAGAGCTTCCTTATTTCTTAAGTGAGGTAAAAGCTCATCAGCAGGATAGTGTGCAGTTGTTGCTGGTGAGTCTTGATTTTAAAGAATCATTTCCAGCCGGGATCTCAGCATTTGTCAAAAAAAGAAAATACAATGCCCCTGTGGTATGGCTGGATGAGACGGATGCAGATTATTTCTGTCCCAAGATAGATCCGAAGTGGTCAGGGGCTATACCTGCCAGTCTATTCATCAATAATAAAACCGGTTACAGGAAGTTTGTAGAAGAACAGTTGACCCACGAGGAACTGAAAGCTCAAATCAAGTCCCTTCTTTCAGGTGAATAGATTAGCTTTCAGAAATGAAAATAACCGGCACTCAGACCGGTTATGTTTTTTTCATGGCTGTACTATAAATTCTTTAAATGGCTTGTTCCTGCTCCCTTTCCATTTCTTCTTTGGCTTTGGTAAGGATGTACAGGAAATAAATACCGGCCCCGAGGCTTACCAGGGCGAGGATGATACCCAAAATGCTTTTGTGATAAATGGCCTTTGCAAGCGAATAGCCCACCAGGCCCATAAAGACCAGAATGATGAGGCGGTTAAGTGTTTGCCGGGAAAGCATAAGCTGTGGTTTTCGGTGATGTGATGAAGATATTTCAACCTTAGGATGCCGTCACAAAAAGATTCCATAAAGTTTTATTAAAAAAAAGCCCCGGCAGGCCGGGGCAGTAAAAAATTATTGAACAAGCTGATCAGAGACGTTTGATAGTACAGCCCACGGAGCGGGATTCCTTCACCGAAATTTCTTTACCGGCATTCATTTCATCAATGGCATTTACCAGGTGTTTGCGGCTTACGGCCGAAGCATCTGAAGGGTTATCGTCAATAGCGCCGTGGTAAACAAGTTTGCCTTCTCCGTCAAAAAGAAAACATTCGGGTGTACGGTTGGCGCCAAAGGCATCTGCCAGGGCCGAGTTCTGATCCACCAGGTAATACCAGTTGTACCCCTGCTGTTTGGCATAGTCCTGCATATCTTCCATAGAGTCGGCAGAGCCGCGGTTAGCCTCATTGGAATTGAGTATGGCCACCCCGATACCATTACCCTGGGCATATTTACAGGCTTCGTAAGTACGGGTTTGATTTTTTATAACATAAGGGCAGGTATTGCAACTGAACATTACCAATAACCCTTTGTCTGTTTTAGCATCTTTCAAGGAAACTTCTTTACCTGAAACATCTTTCATTTTTGCCTCAGGACTGGGAATAGGCGAACCAATCGGCAGCGGATCACCGGCAGTGCGGATCATTAATGCCAGTGCCGTAACGGGTAGTGCGGCAAATAATATCTTTTTCATGTTGCTGATTTTTGTTGTAACCAAATTTCGACAATTATGCCGAAACACTGCCGCCGTCTGCGGGATTTTCTTTCCGCTCATCTGCAATTTTCTTCAGCGAGTTAATGCTTACGTTCAGTTCAAACCCGATGAGCAGGATAAGGGAATTGATGAAGATAAGCACCATGATAATCAGTACAGTGCCGATGGAACCGTAAAACTGGTTGAAATTGCCAAAGCGGCTCACCCACCAGGAAAAAAGGATGGTGAGCACCAGCATCAGAACGGTAGCCAGGATAGAGCCGGGGTTGATCAGCCGCCACTTCTTATGAACGGCCGGTGCGTGACGGTATATATAAGATATGCAGGCAAAAAAGAGCAGTACGATCACCAGCCAGCGGGCATTGATGATCAGGCTTCTCACGGCCTGGCTTTCAATACCAAGCCATTTGAGCATGGCACCCCGGCCCATGAGCAGTAAAATGCAGGTCAGTACAATGGTGAAGAGCACCATGGTTATTTTCAAGGCCACCAAACGTTTTTGAAAGCCCGTTCTTTTCCGGAAGCCGATATAGTTTTTATCAAACGAACGCATGATACCCATGATGGCATTGGAAGAAAAGAATACGGATAAAACAAAACCGAGTGACAGCAACCCGGTTCGGGGATTATTGATAAAATCCCGGAGAAAACCGATCAGTACCGAGTTATCTTTTTCCCCTGGAATCACATCCCTTATCAGCCCGTAGATCTCTTCTTCAAACTGTTTGCTGATCGGAAAAAAGGGGAGCAGTGTGAATAAAAAGATGATGGCTGGTGGAATGGCCATAAAGAAATTGTAGGCAATGGCAGAGGCCCGCTCCGTCATTCCCACCGTTTTTACCTGGCCTACAAAAAACTTCACCACATCATATACCGGTATGCTACGGAAACCCGGCAGCGATGTTTCCTTGCTTTTATGAATGATCAGTTTTGCCGGTGGAGTGCCGGCTATTTTGTTCCCTATTTTGGTAAAAAGCGACATTACATCGGTTCTTTCTTTTTAGCCTTTGCGGCCGAATCCATCCGCCGGGTCAGTTCCTGCTGGTAGAGGCGGGCATATTTCAGATGATCGCTGTAATTACTGGTGAAAATACTGGTGCCGTCAAACTTATGACTGGCCACAAAGTAGAGATAATCTGTTTTTGGCGAATCCAATACTGCATCAATTGTTTCGGCAGTGGGAGTGCATATCGGCCCCGGGGGTATACCGGCATACATATAGGTATTATAAGGGGAATTGGTTTCAAGATGCACACCCAGTATTCTTTTCAGCGCAAAATTCTTCATGGCAAATTTCACTGTAGGATCAGCCTGCAGTCTCATACCGGTGCGTACACGGTTGATGTAGGTGCTGGCTATTTTATACTTATCCTCTTTTTTCAGCGTTTCCTCTTCCACGATGGAGGCAAGTGTGATTACTTCCAGCGGAGTCAGGTGCAGACTGTCGGCCTTGGTCTTTCGTTCGGCTGTCCAGAATTTTTTATAAGCGTTATAGAATTGCTGAAAGATCTTGTCAGGACTGCTGTTCCATTTTACATTGTAGGTATAAGGCATGATGACAGACATCACCGTATTGGAATCAACGCCGTATTTTTTCAGTGAATCATTATTATTCAGAAAACTGATCATTTGCAGCGAGTCACATTTCAGGTCAAACTTTTTACCACGCCCCAATTTGCCGGCAAATAATTCCTTTGTCCGCTCTTTGTTGATAATGATCTTAACATCGGGCTGGTCGCCGCTGCGGAGCACCTTTACCAGCTTGTACATACTGATACCATCTTTGAAGCGATAGCGGCCGGGAATCACTTTTTTCAGACGCAGCAGTTTGGCAGCCATGTTGAATCCGCCACCGCTGATAAAGTGCTCGTCGGCGAGGTTCTTCTTCACGGTGGCAATGTCATCGCCTTCATTAATATAGAAATAGGTTTCTTTCGGGTTTTTTACCGCAGGCCTGAACAACTGGTAAGCAAGGTAGCCGCCACCGGCCAGCAGCAGGAGTATGACAGCGAAAATGATCTTTCTTTTCATAAGTTATCACACAAATTAAATAAAAAACCCCGTGTATTTCTGAATGACACGGGGTTATGCTATGATTAGTTTTAAACCTTACTTCTGTGGTGTGGTGCCGGGTGTGGTGGCAGGGTTGGTACCAGGTGTGGTAACCGGCGTTGTACCGGGCATCACTGTGGTTGAACCGGCAGGTGGTGCCGGAGCTTTTGGCTGAGGAGCAGTGGCGCCTGCCGCTTCATTTCTGTCGGTCGGGGAGGCAGATGATTTGCTGATAAAGAACACAGATACCACACAAAGCAGTGCGATCAGGCCACCAAAAAGCCAGGTGCCTTTTTCAAGCACATCAGTTGTTTGTTTTACGCCCATAAACTGGTTGCTGAGACCGGCGATATTACCGGCTAAACCACCCCCTTTAGGGTTTTGTACCAGTACGATCAGGGTAAGCAGAACAGACACCAGCACTATCAGTATGATAAAAATGATACTCATCTCAGTTTGATTTCTTTAATTCCTCAATTTTGGCTGCAAAATAAGGGCTTTTGGCCGGTTCAAGCAAACTTAATTTGCTATAGATATCAATGGCTTTGGCGGTATTTCCCTGTTTCTCCCATACTTCTGCCATCGCTTCCGTTATAATCTCTTTTTCTTCAAGGGAGTGTTCGGCCAGTTGCTCCACTTTCGTTTCTCCTCCAATGCCTGCCCGGGCGGCTACTTCGGCAGCCGGGAGCCTTTTCATGATCTTTAGCCAATCGGTAAAGCTTTTCAGTTGCTGACTGAATTTATCTTTCGGCTTTTCCTCTTCTTTCAGTTTAATACCCTGCGAAGCAAAATAATCAACAGTATGGAAAGGCTCAAAGGCCAGTTCCAGTGCATCTGCCGTAATGCTGGTCTGTGTTGGGCCTGTATCCTGCCCGGTATCGCCGGAAATTATGGGTGATACGGTTTCCGCAGGTTGGGTATTCTGTGTCTCTTCCGGCATCACCGGGGCAGTGATCTCCTCCGGCGGATTAGTGTCAAATACAGATTCGGCCAGTTCTATGGCTGAAATGGCTGTTGGCGGTTCTGCTACAGTTTGTGGCGCTGCTACAGTACTTTCAGGCTGAACCAATCCGGCTTCAAGACTTACCTGTGCAACAGGTTCGGGCACCGGCTGGCTTGGTACAATTACTTCTTCTACCGGGCTTACTGCAACGGGGCTTACCACTTCCGGCAGGGGAGTGCTGTTTGCCGGTGGCGGATCGGATACGGGTGCCGCTTCCGTTTTTACGGTTGCTTTTTTGATAATGGCATTACCGGTATCATTCAGCAATTGCTCCACCCACAAAGGATTATGAAAGAACATGTATGTTTTCTGCAACTGGCTTTCATAGTCGGCTGCATTTTCCTGTTGCAGCTTCTTGGTCAGTAATAACTGGGCTGCGCCAAAATAAGGATTCTGGTCAGCAAAGGTCCGCAGTTCATGCAGGCTGCATTGCTCCAGCGAATCTTTCCGCAATAATGATTTTACCAGTTGATTGATCCTCACATTCATTTTTACAAGATAGGGCTAAACGGTCATTTGGGGAAATGAGAAACAGGTAATTCGGGAATTTACCAGTCCGAAAAAAGTTTGTTGAATATCTCATCCGTAAGTGTACGTATCATTTCATCGGCAAGATCTGTTTCAGCCTGCTGGAAGGTCCGGTTTCCTTTGAACTCAAAACTCCGGCTCACATCATAATCGTCTGTCAGATTTGCCTTATTGTCACTTTTGGTAATATGAACAGTTACTGTAAGACGGTTATTGGAGGCCTGTTGCCCGGAAATGGCCGACGTGCTGAAGGCGTACTCTTTGACAAAACCGGTTATCACCCAGTCGGCATTGTCATTGTTGGTTTGCGAAAGTTTGGTTTGTCCCACTATCTTCTGCCGCAATTTGTCGGTAAGCCTGGGACTTAGCTGCGGGTTTACATACTGTGCCCTGTTTTCAATAAAATTCACTTTTACCGTTCTGATGGTGTCGGGCAGTTTGCCCGCTTCACTGAACCGGTATACGCCGCATCCGCTGTTCACGGTGGAAAATATTCCCAGCAGCAACAGGGGGAGTGACAATGCTATTAAATTCCTTATCATCTTCATGGTTCTTCTATATCGTATTCTTTGATCTTCCGGTACAAGGTTCTTTCGCTCACACCAAGATCGGCAGCCGCATACCTTCTTTTGAATTTATGTTTCTTTAATGCCTTGATAATAGTATCCTTTTCTTTTTCCACCAGGTTCAGGTTTTCATCCACTTCTTCGTGGTCGTGAATATCATTATCAATGAGCACGGCATTGCCCTGTTGTACGGTTGCCGGTTTCAGGTCGATCGTGGTGGCAGGCAGGGATGAAACGGGTTGTACAAAGTCAGCCTCTTTCAATTCGTTGATAAAAGCCTGGTTCTGCGCAGCAAGATTGGGGTTTTGCAACATCTCCAGGAACATCCGCTTCAGTTCAGTCACATCTTTTTTCATATCGAAAAAGAGCTTATACAAAATTTCCCTTTCGTTTGAAAACTCGTGAGTGTTTCCTGTTGTATTCACCACAGCGGGCAGCCTGTTGTTGGAGTAAGGTTGTAAAAAACGTTTCAGCACCGATGCCGTAATCATTTTATCCTGTGAAAGAACTGAAATCTGTTCTGCAATATTCTTCAATTCCCGCACATTGCCCGGCCAGGGATAGTTTATTAACATGTTTTTCGCTTCCTCATCCAACTGTACCGGTGAGGTCTTATACTTGTTGGCAAAGTCGGCTGCAAACTTTCTGAACAGCAGGCTGATGTCCTCCGGTCTGTCATGCAGCGCAGGCACCCTGATGGGAACCGTGCTGAGACGGTAATAAAGGTCTTCACGGAATTTACCCACCTGTACCAATTGCAACAGGTCCTTATTGGTGGCGGCAATTACCCTCACATCCGTTTTCTGTGTTTTCGACGATCCTACCCGGATGTATTCGCCGGTTTCAAGCACCCGCAACAGGCGGGCCTGAGTGCCGAGTGGCAGTTCTCCTATTTCATCCAAAAAGATGGTACCGCCGTTCACCGTTTCAAAATATCCTTTCCGTGCATCCACCGCACCGGTAAAAGAACCTTTTTCGTGACCAAACAATTCTGAGTCTATCGTTCCTTCTGGTATGGCGCCGCAGTTGACGGCAATGAATGGATTATGCTTGCGTGCAGAGAGAGAATGAATGATCTGTGAAAAAACTTCTTTACCCACACCACTCTCCCCGTTGATCAGCACGGTGAGGTCTGTATTGGCCACCTGTGCTGCCACTTCCAGCGCATAATTCAGCGCCGGAGAATTGCCAATAATGTTGTACCTGTTCTTTATCGATTGAATGTCCATAGTTCGTTTATATTCCGGTGATCTTTCCCAGCATCGTACCCTGCGTGCAGTCTGCTGCCATTACTTTCACGTAATCACCTTTTTTCAGTTGATAATCTTCCTTCGGAAAAACAAACACCTTTCCTTCTGAGCTTCTGCCCATCCAGTCTGTATCGCTTCGTTTGCTTTCACCTTCTATCAGTATGGTAAATGTTTTGCCAATGTCACGCTGGTTACTTTCATACGAAAGGCGTCCCTGCAGATCAACCACTTCCTGCAACCTTCTTTTCTTTACTTCCAGCGGCACATCATCGGCAAAGCGACGATGGGCCAGTGTGCCCGGTCTTTCAGAATAGTAAAACATATATGAATAATCGTACCTGGCATATTCCATAATACTCAGCGTGTCCTGGTGGTCCTGTTCTTCCTCGGTGCAGAAGCCGGTGATGATGTCGGCGCTGATACCGCAACCAGGTATTATCTGCCTTATCCTGTCCACCTTGGCCATATACCATTCACGGGTATAGGTACGGTTCATCAGTTGCAATATGCGGGTGGAGCCGCTCTGCACAGGCAGGTGTATGTAGTTGCAGATATTTTCATACTTCGCTATGGTGTGCAGCACCTCATCCGTAATATCTTTTGGATGCGAGGTGGAAAAACGTACCCTCAGCAAAGGCGATACCAGTGCCACCTTTTCAAGCAGGCCGGCAAAAGTTACTGTAGCTCCTGAATCGGATGTGTAATAATAACTGTCTACGTTTTGCCCCAGCAGCGTTACTTCCCGGTATCCTTTTTCAAACAGTTCGGCACATTCTGCCACTATGCTATCTGCATTGCGGCTTCTTTCCCGGCCACGGGTAAATGGCACCACACAAAACGAACACATATTGTTGCAGCCACGCATAATGCTGACAAAAGCGCTTACGCCATTACTGTCCAGGCGAACCGGCGAGATGTCGGCATAGGTTTCATCGCGGCTCAATAATACATTCACCGCCTTCTGTCCGCCTTCGGCTTCCCCCACCAATGCCGGCAATGACCGGTAGGCATCGGGGCCTACCACCATATCCACCAGTTTCTCTTCTTCCAGCAGTTTTGATTTCAGGCGCTCTGCCATACAACCCAGGATGCCTACCAGCACCCCTTTACGGTTTTCCTTCAGCCGCTTGAAATGCACCAGTCTGTTGCGCACCGTTTGTTCAGCTTTTTCCCGGATGGAGCAGGTGTTGATCAGCACCAGGTCGGCCTCCTGCAGGTTGCGGGTGGCGCCGTAGCCTTCCTTATTTAATATAGAAGCCACGATCTCGCTGTCGGAAAAGTTCATGGCGCAACCATAACTCTCTATGTAAAAATGCTTTTTGTATTGATTGGGGTCACCCTGGAAGGGAGCATAAGCCTCTCCCTGCCTTGCTTCTTCATGTGTCTTATCTGTCACTAAATCAAGCATAAATGGTTATTTGCCCTGCAAATATACTGCTAAGAGCCAAGAAGTATGACAGATTGTCATGTTTTGGTAGTGGGTCAGTTTGAGTTTTGTTTGCCGGGAAGGCGGAAAGGCGGGAAGATT
>JAEUVM010000506.1 GCA_016787125.1 Chitinophagaceae bacterium
CGGGTGGTGCCTGCAATATCACTTACGATGGTGCGCTCGGTACCCACCAGCGCATTGAGCAAAGAAGATTTGCCCGTATTAGGCTGGCCGATGATGGCAAACTTTGGCAGCTCCGCCATTTCCTTTACCTCTTCTGAAGCATCATCGGTTATAAGCGCTGCCAGCGCATCGAGCAGTTCACCTGTACCGCTGCCACTTGCTGAGGCAATAAAAAAGATATGTTCAAAACCAAGACTGTAAAACTCGGAGGCTTCAAGCAGTCTGTCGTTATTATCTACTTTATTGACGGTAAGTAAAACAGGTTTTGTGCTTCGCCTGAGCACATCCGCCATTGCATCATCGAGGTTTGTCATGCCGGTACCGGCATCCACCATAAAGATGATGGCATTGGCTTCTTCCACAGCAATAAGCACCTGCCTGGCAATTTCCTTTTCAAATACATCTTCACTGCCGTGTACAAACCCTCCGGTGTCTATCACGTTAAAGGTTTTACCATTCCAGTCGGCCACGCCATATTGCCTGTCGCGGGTAACACCGCTTATATCATCCACAATGGCTTTCCGCTGTTCGAGCAGCCGGTTAAAGAGAGTGCTCTTTCCAACATTGGGCCTTCCTACTATCGCTACTGTGAAACTCATACAATTTAATTTTTCGTTTACCGCTGCTTAATAACCATACTCTTTAAGGTGCAATTCATTTTCCCGCCATTTGGGTTTTACTTTTACAAACAGCTCGAGAAAAACCTTCTGACCGATAAATTCTTCTATTGCCTTTCGGGCATCTGTTCCTATCCGTTTTATCATCGAACCTTTATCACCGATCAGGATCGCTTTCTGTGTTTCCCGCTGCACCACAATGTCGGCCACGATCTTCACCAATGAAGTCTTCTCCTGGTACTCCCTGATATGTATGGCCGTATGATACGGTATTTCATCCTGTGCCAGCCTGTATATCTGTTCCCGGATCAGTTCGCCCGTGAAAAACCGGGTATTCAGGTCGCTGATATCATCTCCATCGTAAAACGGTTCGCCTTCGGGTAAGAAAGAGAGGCAGGCATCCAGGAATTTCTTTTTATTGATGCCTGACAGCGCCGACACGGTGATCACTTTTTTGCAATAGGGTTTGGCGGAAAAAAAATCAACTGCTTCCTGTGCCTTTTCCGGAGCTACAAGATCGATCTTATTCACCACCACCATGGCAGGCACTTTCAGTTTCAACGCACTGAATATTGCATCACATTCTTCCCAGTTGTCTTTTACATCCACCAGCAGCAGGGCGAGGTCAGCATCTTCCAGGGCACTTTTCACCGCCTGCATCATCTTCTCGTGCAGTTTATACTGTGGCTCGATGATACCCGGTGTATCGGAAATGATGACCTGGTAATCCTTTTCAGTCAGGATACCCTTGATCCGGTGACGGGTGGTCTGCACCTTATGCGACACGATGGCCAGTTTTTCATCCATCAGTGCATTCAGCAATGTGCTCTTACCTGCATTCGGTTTACCGAAAATATTTACAAAGCCTGCTTTCAATTAAATTTTAGTGTTTATAAAAGAGGCGGCAAAGGTAACTCTTTAAAATTGTTTGGCAGGTAAGCATCTCAACCCTATCTTTGCCGTCCAAATCGCGAAGTAGAGCAGCGGTAGCTCGTTGGGCTCATAACCCAAAGGTCGGGAGTTCGATCCTCCCCTTCGCAACAAAGGTCCTGCTCCGGCAGGACTTATCATTTTATAGACCTCGCAATAAAAAACCCCGCTTGATGGCGGGGTTTTGAAATATATGTTCACAAAAGAGTTATCCTCTCGATACACTGCTTGAGCCGCTGCTCTTTATATCTTTTACCGTACCGCTTCCCTTATACTTTACATCACTGGCGCCACTGGCATGGGCCGACAATTCTTTATTCACCGTGATACGTATATCACTGGCACCACTGGCATGGGCATCACAAATATCTGTTTCCAGGTCAAATCCTTTGAAATCACTGGCACCGCTTGCTTCAATAAAGACTTGGGTTGCCTTTCCGGATATCATCATATCAGAAGCGCCGCTCAGGTCTACCGCCAGTTTATCCACTTCCAGTTTTCCTTTGAGGTCGCTGGCGCCAGACTGTTTGATACTCAGTTCTGTTGCCTTCAGCACACCATTGATAAACACATCGCAGGCGCCGCTGATCTCCAGCCTGTCTAACTGTTTTACTGATATATAGGCTTTGAGTTTCCGGTTGCCCTTGGTCCAGTTCCAGCCTTTATCCAGGCTTATAACGAGAGTACCCTCTTTTACTTCCACTCTTATCTGCTCCCTGTCCTTCTGTGATGCTGCACTTACGGCCACACCTTCTTCATTACCCTGTGAAATATATACATCAAAGGCATTGGAGACATTTACTCCGTGAAAGTTCTTTGCTTCCCTTACTTCTGCATTGGGATCATTGATCTGCTGTCCGCTTACCAGCAATGTGCTGATAATAGCAGTAAGTGTTAAAATCAGGTTACGCATTTCTGTTTATTTAGAGTCGTTTACTTTTCTTATTTGTCCGCCGGTACTGGCTTTTATTTCAGATACAACGGCCTTGCCTTTATACCTTACTATACCACCCGTATTAGCTTTGGCCTGTAATTTACCATCAGCAGTGATGGTGACCTGTGCACCGGTACTCACTTTTACATCGCAATCAGCAATTACAAATGCTTCCCCTGTAAACTTACTGCCGGTATCCCCTTCTATTTCCGCTTCATTGGCGGTGCCTTCCAGGTTGATGCGGGAACCGGTGCTTTGCTCCACTTTTAATGAGCGGATATTTACCTTGCCGCTTATCTCCGCCCCGGTATTTGCTTTCATATCCATGGTGGAAGCCTGCAAAGTACCGTTGATCTTTACTTCGGCCCCCGTGGTGGCGTGAAGGCGATCCAATGTTTTGTAAGAAACATAGGCTTTCAGATGTTTGGTTTCCCTGCGCTTGTTGATAGCGCCGGGTTTGGATTCATAATGGATCTTCAGGATTCCATTTTCTACTTTGGTTACGATCTTATCCCTGAACTCAGGAGTGGCGGCGCTTACTGCCACTTCTTCTGTGGTGCCTTCGGTCAGCAGCAATTCCACGCCGGTTGCCACCTCAATTCCGTGAAAGCTGCCCACTTCTCTCTTCTCCGCATTGGCATCATTGATCACCTGCTGGGCCCGGAGGCCGCTCCAGGATAATATCAGTGCCACTGCTGCAATAAATAATTTCTTCATATTGGTTGGTTTGGAGTGGTACGGACGGTATGACTGAAAAGTTACACCGTTGGCATGTTTTTCTTGCTTATTTTTGCATCGTAACCAGCAGTTTGTTTCAAAAACACTGGTTTTCAAATGTCTGCCTTCGGGCAGGCAGGTTTCCCGGGGTGTTCCCGAGTAATATCGGGATCTGAGATCATACCCGTAAGACCTGGTCAGGGTAATGCCTGCGAAGGGAAGGAGTATAAACAGTATCTGTCCTTTCTTAACAGCGTTTCCCTCTTATTTTTTAACCGTCTGCCCCGGCAGGCACTTAAAACTTAAAAAATGAAGAGGTATTCTATGTCCGTCCTGCTGCTGTTTGCAGCCACACTGTCTTTTGCTCAACAACCTGAACACGGTAAGGAGAAGCCGGGCCAGCCGGAAGACAGTTTTTATTTACTGACCCCGGTGGAAGTACGGGCCGTACGGGCAAATGATAATGCCCCTTTTTCCAAGACAAACATTGGCAAAAAAGAGATCATTAAAAACAACCTGGGCGCCGACCTGCCTTTTCTGCTGAACCAGGTGCCTTCCGTGGTGGTCAATTCTGATGCCGGCAATGGCGTTGGCTATACCGGCATCCGCATCCGCGGCTCGGATGCCACCCGAATCAACGTTACCCTGAATGGGATTCCATACAATGATGCTGAAAGCCAGGGAACTTTCTTTGTCGACCTGCCAGACTTTGCCTCCTCCGCCGGCAGCATACAGGTGCAGCGGGGTGTGGGCACATCATCCAACGGGGCCGGTGCATTTGGCGCCAGCATCAACCTTAGTACTAATGAAGTGAATAAAGATGCCTATGCTGAACTCAACAACAGCTTTGGCTCTTTCAACACCTGGAAAAATACCTTCAAGGCCGGCAGCGGGCTGAAGAATGGTTTCACTTCTGAGGTACGTTTGTCCAACATCACCAGTGATGGATTTATTGACCGGGCCCGCAGTGAACTCCGCTCCTTTTACTTCACTACAGCCTATATCAGCCCGAAAACTTCGGTAAGGGCCAATGTGTTTTCGGGGAAAGAAAAAACCTACCAGGCATGGTATGGCATTTCACAGGCCGACATGAACAATGGTAACCGCACCGTCAATTACGCAGGTACTGAGAAACCCGGCGAACCGTATGCCAACGAAACAGATAATTATACTCAAACACATTACCAGCTTTTCTTTTCACATAATCCGGGAAAAAGGATCAGCTTTAATACAGCATTGTTTCTTACAAAAGGAAAAGGATACTACGAACAATACAAGGCAGATGAAGAATATGCCAGCTATGGAATGCCCGATCCGCTGACTACCGGTACACCCATCACCCGCTCCGACATGGTGCGTCAGCTATGGCTTGACAATGATTTTTACGGCAGCATCTTTTCATTCCAGTATAAACACAAACGAACCCAGGCCACACTTGGTGGAGCATGGACGCAGTACGACGGGCTTCATTTTGGAAAAGTGATATGGGCGGCTGAAGGACTTACCACTTTAAAAAACTGGTACGATCTTGATGCGCTGAAAACTGATTTCAATGTTTATTACAAACAGCAAACACAGATTAATGACAACTGGAGTTTGTTTTATGATCTTCAATACCGGCATGTGAACTATCAAACGGAAGGTTTTCGAAATAACCCTTCTCTTGGCGTGAAGGCTGCCTATAATTTTTTTAACCCCAAAGCAGGCATCAGTTACAAAAAGAACAACTGGAAAAGCTATTTCTCATTCAGCATGGCTGCCAAAGAACCTAACCGCGATGATTTTGAAGCCGGCAAAAATAACCTGCCAAGACCCGAACGTCTCTATGATCTTGAAGCCGGTATCGAACGCAGCGGCAAGAAAGTGAACTGGGGCGCCACACTTTATTACATGCATTACAAAGACCAACTCGTGCTTACCGGCAAGATAAATGATGTGGGCGCTTATACCCGCACGAATATTCCGAAAAGCTACCGGGCTGGCGCAGAACTTACAGCCCAGGCAAAACTGAACACATGGATGACCATCGCCGCTAATCTTGCATTGAGCCAGAATAAAGTAATTGACTTCACAGAGTATATTGATGATTATGATAATGGCGGACAGAAAGTCAACTCCTATTCAAAAACAGACATTGCCTTTTCACCAAACCTTGTCGGTGGCGCTACGGCAACTTTCACCCCGGTAAAAAATGCAGAGATCAGCCTGCTGAATAAATATGTTGGCCGGCAGTATCTCGACAACACCGCTGATGATAGCCGTATGCTTGCTGCCTTCTTTGTACAGGACCTGCAGGCATCCTACACCTTTAAAGGAAAAATACCCCGTGAAGTTTCTATTATTGCTAGAATGAACAACACCTGGAATAAGCGCTATGAGCCCAACGGCTATACCTACAGCTATATCGCCGGCGGCGCCACGGTTACGGAAAATTTCTATTTCCCCATGGCAGGAAGGAATTTCATGCTGGCACTGAATATCCGGTTTTAAATACAGCAGCCCTGACAGAATACTTGCCAGGGCTGCTGATTAAAAAAAGTATCACTGGTTACTTGCTGCCAAATTTGGCCTGCCACTCAAGCATGCCTCCTGCCACATTTTTGGTGTTTTTAAAACCCATTGTATCCAGCAGCATACAGGCCTGTCCGCTGCGGTTGCCACTGCGGCAGTGAATGATCACTTCTTCATCTTTCAAATCTTCCAGTTCATCCACCTGCATCGTTTGAAAACGGCCCAGTGGTATCAGCTTTGCCCCGATATTAAACTCTGCATACTCATGCGGCTCCCGGCAATCAATAAGGTTCAGCTTCTCGCCGGCATCCATCCGGGCTTTTAATTCTTCAACAGTTATCAGTTGCATAAAAAATAATTTCAGTTAAATTTATTCAGCATCACAATTCATCGGCCGGCGCATCGCCTTCATCAGGAATGCGGTTCTTCTTTTTATCAAGACTGTCGGCCGGTTTTATCACCTGTAGTTTCACATCTATTGTTTGCCCGGTACGGATCTTCATAATCCGTTTCTCTTCATCAAACCGCTCGGGGTTCTGCCAGAAGATATAAGCGTTGCAGGTATCTGTCACGTCAGCATCGGGCACCACGGCGCCGATCACGAGGCCGTTCTCTTCGAGTAATCTCTTTGCTTCGCAATAGGTCATACCCGTAATAACAGGCACATTAAATTCCCGCTCACCCACTCCATCACCCAATACAAGTGACACCGTGCTTCCCTTCCTGATCTTTGTGCCGGGAGCGATCTTTGCGCCATTGTACCACTGCTCCAATACAGCATCTTTTGCAAAGTCGGGCTTGAACGTGGTATCACCAACCTTCAGGTCCATATTCTTCAACACCATCTCTGCATTGCGGAAGCTATAGCCTACCAGGTTGGGCATTTCCATTTCGGGCGGAATAGCCCGGCTTACGATCAGCAGCACAGTACGGTTCGATTTGACCACCTCGTCGGCATCGGGAAATTGTTTCACCACCGTCATGGCCTTAGCCGTATCTACATAAATGGAATCCTGTATCTCCACATCAAAGCCCGCTTTTTTCAGCAGCTTCTCTGCTTCTGCATAGGTCTTACCTTTTACAGAAGGTACCGTTGCTGCCTTGCCATGCCCGGTGATCCAATCGAGCGACAAAAGAAATAAAAAAAACAGCAGCAAAGCCAGTACTATTCCGGCAATGATGTTGACCCATAAGGGCCGGTTGGTGATGAATTTAAACACGTTCGCCATTTTGATGAAGGGCATCCGTTGCTGAATCCTGGCTTCAACGGTGCCGGTATTTTCTTTTACTAATTATTATACAAAGCACTCCGACAACAGCCGGGTATAGAAATCTTTCAGGTTCCAGCCCATCGCCTGCACCTGCTGTGGCACTATACTGGCATCACTTTGTCCCGGAATCGTATTCACCTCCAGCATATAAGGCCGCTTCTCCTCTTCATTATAAATAAAATCGATCCGTACCACACCCCGGCAATTAAATACCGTATATACTTTCCGGGCCGTTTCCCTTATCTTCTCCGCTATCAGCTCATCCACCACAGCGGGTGTGGTTTCGGTTGACTTACCCTGGTACTTGGCTTCAAAATCAAAAAAATCCATATCCGCATGCGCCTTTACTTCTGTAAGGGGCAACACAATGATCTCGCCTTTGGAACGGAACACACCTGCTGTAAATTCACGGCCTTCGATCATCTCTTCCACCAGCACCTGCGCATCTTCCCTGAATGCCTTTTCAATGGCATAGCCCAATTCTTCTGTGGCCTGGTTCACTTTCGACATACCAATACTGCTGCCGCCATTGTTGGGTTTGATAAAGACCGGGAACCGGAGGCTGTTCACCACTTCATCCGGACTGGTGAATTTGTCTTTGATCAGCACCACTGATTTTGCCACAGCAATGCCCGACATGCCTGCAATGGCCGTACCATAGCGTTTATTAAAGGTAATGGCCGAAGTGGCCGCATCACAACCGGTATAGGGTATGCCGAGCATATCAAAATAACCCTGCAGTTTTCCATCTTCGCCGGGTGTGCCATGCATACCGATAAAGACCGCGTCAAAGCTGATTTTCTGTCCATCCACAACAAGGGTGAAATCATTCTTATCAACGGCAATCTTATGCCCGTCAGTATGTTCATAAAACCATCCTTCCGGGTTGATGTCGATCTTATATACCGTAAAAAGGTCCCTGTCGAGATGGGTGCCGATCGTAACTGCGCTTTTGTAAGAGATCACCGCTTCGCCCGAAAAACCGCCTGTAACAAGGGCTATATTTTTCTTCATCGTTGTTGTGTAGTAAGTTGGTTACCGGCCCGGCCGGAAAAGGTTATGCAAATATTGCAGAAAAATTCAAGATGCCCAACCGGGCGGTGCATTTGAAAGGGGGATTAACAAAAAATATCAGAAAAGACGGGAAATAAGAAAGGTGAAGGCAGTTTCTCCTTCACCTTTTTACGACGGGAAATATCACCCGCCACTGCTTTGGCAGCCAGTGCTGCCGCATATCTGAATGATATATTTCCAAGTTAAATCAAAAATGCCGCAATGCCGCCCAAATGTGCAGGAAATTATGCACATAAGAGCTTTTACTCAACTCAGATGTGAAGCTTATCCTTTTTTGCCATCAGTTCTTCCACCGTTTCCACATACATCTCATCCGGCACACAGCAATCCACCGGGCAAACGGCGGCACATTGCGGCTCCTCATGGAAGCCCTGGCATTCAGTGCATTTATTGGGAGTGATATAATAAATATCCACCGCCAGCGGAGCGTTCTTCTGATCAGCATCCACCACCGAGCCATCTAGCAGGGTATAAGATCCTTTTACGCTGGTACCGTCTGACACAGCCCATTCCACACCACCTTCATAAATAGCATTGTTGGGACATTCCGGCTCGCAGGCCCCGCAGTTGATACATTCTTCAGTAATCTTGATTGCCATAAAATTTAATTAATGGGTTCAGGGTTAAATTTGCATCACAAAATTAACTATGCCGGATGAATTTACAGCATCGTATTGATTTATTAGTTCGTTTAGGTAAATATATTTTATCCGAAAACGATAGCTGGACCGCTGCCAAACATAAGGCCGGTGAAGAGAACGGCTGGTTCATCCCGGAGTTTACAGAGCATGCCGCCAACAACATCGCCCGCCACTATTTACAAAGACCCCTGCTGGAAAATTGGGCCACCGCTTATAACCTGCCCGATTACCAGCCCACCCCCAAAAACACCGGCATCATCATGGCAGGCAACATACCACTAGTGGGCTTTCACGACTGGCTTTCCGTTTTTATTTCCGGGCATAATGCAGTGGTAAAACCTTCCTCCCGCGACAAGGTCCTCATCAATCACCTCGTGGAAACCCTTGCCACCTGGGATAGCGAATGCAGCCGCCAAACCGTTTTTGCAGACATGCTCAAAGGCTGCGATGCCTACATGGCCACCGGCAGCAACAATTCTTCCCGCTACTTCGAATATTATTTTGCCAAATACCCCCATGTCATCCGCCGCAACCGCACCGCCGTGGCTATCCTTGACGGTACAGAAACCACGGCCGAACTAGAAGCCCTCGCCGACGACATTTTTCTCTACTTCGGATTGGGCTGCCGTAATGTGACCAAACTATACGTGCCCGTCGGCTACGACTTTGTGCCACTCCTCGCGGCATTCAATAAATACAGCCACCTCGCTGACCACCATAAGTATAAAAACAATTACGACTACAACCTGGCCCTTTACATGCTGAACAAGCAGTACTACATGACCAATGGCGCCATTCTCCTTATAGAAGCAGCGCCGCTCTTTTCCCCGGTAAGTCAGCTCAACTATGAATTTTACCCAGACCCTGCCAGTTTGTCAGACCGCCTCGCTGCCCACCAAGACGATATCCAGTGCATCACCGGCCACGGCCACCTTCCCTTCGGACAGGCACAAACCCCGGCGCTTACGGAATATGCTGATGGGGTGGATACGGTGAGGTTCCTTTGCAGCATTGTTAATTCTTAATTACTAAGTATTAATTATTGATTATTGCCTGAAAGGTCGAAAAGTCTTTCCCTCGCGTCCTGGCGCCCTTGCGGTTAAGCCCAATGCTGCAGGCGTTCAAATTTCAAAATGACCAAATCCTTTTCTAAATTTACAGCGTATCTCAAAGTACGAAGGCCTTAGTAAAGGTTTGTTAAACTGGGGCAGCGGTAAACCACCGGGTATGACAGTTTGTTACTTTGCAGCATGCAGGCACAGGATTTGAAAAAAAATAGTCCGGCAAATGCATACCCATTAAGACAACAGAAAATAAACAGACTATGAAACTTAAACAGCTTTTACTCGTTGTTGCCGTAAGTGCAATATCAGCCATCGGAAGTGTATGGATTTACAGCAAAGTAACCCGTAAGCAGTCTTCCGATTTTGTTCAAACCGTAAACGGCAACCTGCCCGCCAACTACGCCGGCTTTACAGAAAATGGCGCTGCCGGCGAACAGCCCATCGATTTCACCAAAGCCGCCAATGCCGCCGTACCGGCCGTGGTACACATCAAAACCAAGATACCGGCCAAGAAGGTGAGCAACCAGCTTCCCCGAAACCGCAATAATATGGAAGACCTGTTTGAACAGTTCTTCGGGCCCAACGATTTCTTCGGCCCCTCCATCCAGCCCGAACAGCGGGCCTCTGGCAGCGGCGTCATCATCAGCGAAGATGGCTATATTATCACCAACAACCACGTAATCTCCGATGGCGGCAATGGCGTGGCCGACGAAATAACCGTTACCCTCAACAACAAGAAGACCTACAAAGCCCGTGTGATAGGAAAAGACCCCAGCAGCGATATCGCCGTTTTGAAAATAGATGGCTCCGGCCTGCCCTTCCTGCTCTATGGCAATTCTGACAACGTAAAACTCGGCCAGTGGGTATTGGCCATTGGCTACCCCCTCACCCTTGAAACCACCGTTACGGCCGGTATCGTAAGCGCCAAAGGCCGCAACATCGGCATCAATGGCCGCCAGAGCAACACCCCCATCGAATCCTTTATACAAACCGATGCTGCCGTAAACCAGGGCAACAGCGGTGGCGCACTCATCAGTACCGACGGACAACTCATCGGTATCAACTCCGCCATCTATGCCCCCACCGGCACCTATGCCGGCTACTCCTTCGCCATACCGGTAAACCTGGTGAAGAAGATCGTAAATGACCTTATCAAGTTTGGCGACGTAAAAAGACCCTATCTCGGCATACAGGTGGCAGAAGATAAATTTGATGCCGGCGATGGCGCCCATATCGGCACCGTGGCCAAAGATGGCGCAGCCGCCGGTATAGGACTGAAACCCGGCGATGTGATCACCAAGATCAACGATGCACCCATCAGCTCATGGACAGAACTCCAGGCTACCATCTCATCTTACAACGCCGGCGAAAAGATCAATATCACTTACAGGCGAAACGGCGAAGAGAAGACCACCTCCGCGGTGCTTTCGGCTAATACCGGCACCTACGAAAAGATCGCTTCCGGCTTCAACGATAAACTCGGGGCCGACCTGGAAACCCTCGATAAAAAACTGGCCGAGAAATACGAAATAGAAGGTGGTGTGGTGGTAAAAAAGATCAAACAAGGTGGCGCTTTCAGCAACACCCGCATGCAGGACGGATTCATCATTACCAGTATCAATGGTGTGGAAATATCCAGCATTGAACAACTCAACCGGGCCGTCAGCAGCTTCCGTGGCGAAACCATGCAACTGGAAGGAATTTACCCCGGCTACGACGGAATCTACCGCTACCCGCTGAATCTGGCTGACTAAACCCGCAGAACCCAGGCAGACATTTTTAAAAACCGCATCAACCATGCGGTTTTTTTTATGGCC
>JAEUVM010000334.1 GCA_016787125.1 Chitinophagaceae bacterium
TATTCACCGTAAATCTTATTATACACCGGAAAATCTTCCTTCATGTGTGTGAGAAAAACCGTTACATCCACGATCTTATCCCAACTGCTGCCGCTGGCTTCCAGTACAGCTTTCACATTGGCAAAAACAGAATGACACTCAGCCTCAATATCATATTTCACAATAGCACCATCCGCATCCAGCTCCAGCCCCGGAATGGAATTATCCTTCGCACTCCTCGGCCCGATACCAGACAGAAACAACAGGTTCCCCACCCTTCTCGCATGCGGATAAGCCCCAAGCGGCTTCGCCGCATTCCCCGTATGAACAATATCCTCACTCATAAACTATTATTTAAAATACATCCGCCGAGACACTGAAGAATATTTTTGATTTTGGGTTTTAGATTTTCGGTTGCCACCCACCCAATTTCCCAATAATCCAATAACCCAATTAACCTAATCACCGAACCAAACTATACCCACTTTCCAATATTTTCACATTCCCCCATTCTCACATTCCCCCATTCTCACATTTTCACATTCTCACATTTTCACATTCTCACATTCCCCCACTCTCACATTTCCACATTTTCACAATTCCACGCATATGTTCTTCGCCTCCGTAAAAAACCTCAACGCCTCCCATCCACCTTCCCTTCCCACACCACTGTTCTTCATCCCGCCAAAAGGCGTTCGTAAATCACGCAGCAGCCAGCAGTTGATCCAGATAATGCCGCTTTCCACTTTAGCCGCCACACGGTTGGCCTTGGAAATATCCTGCGTCCAGATAGTGGCCGCAAGTCCGTAAGAAGAGGCATTGGCCAATTGTAATGCCTCATCTTCTGTTTTAAACGATTGTAATGTTACCACCGGCCCGAAAATCTCTTCCTGGTTGGTCTGGCATTGCGGCCCCAGTCCTTCTATCACCGTAGGTTCTATAAAATATCCATCCTTACAGCGGCCACTTGGATGAATGGCATTACCACCACAAAGGATCACACCACCTTCCGTTTTAGCCGTATCAATACACCGCAATATTTTTTCATAATGAACTTTACTTACAATAGCTCCTTGTTTGGAAGTAGCTTCAAGCGGATCGCCAACTGTCAGCGCTTTCGTACGATCAACAAAAGCATTTTTGAATTTTTCATACACACTTTCTTCCACCAATATCCTGCTGCCACACAAACAGATCTCACCTTGGTTGGAAAAAGAAGAACGGATGGTTTCCGTCAGCATTTTATCCCAGTCACAATCCGCAAAGATGATAGCAGGGTTTTTTCCACCGAGTTCCAGCGACAGCTTCTTGAACTTCGGAGCCGCCAACGAGGCAATGCGTTCACCCGCACGGGTACTGCCAGTAAAAGAAATGGCTTTGATATCAGGATGCGTCACGATCGCTTCACCTGCACCAGGCCCCGTACCATGAACAATATTCAGCACACCGGCAGGCAAACCAGCTTCCATACAGATTTTAGATAAAAGAAAAGCCGTCACCGGGGTTACTTCCGAAGGTTTGGCAATAACACAGTTACCGGCCGCTAATGCAGGCGCTATTTTCCAGGTAAATAAATACAGCGGCAGATTCCACGGAGAGATACAACCCACAATACCGATGGGCTGGCGCAGGGTGTAATTCACAGCCCGCCCTTCCATGTTATGACTTTCCGTGGCAAAATGCATAATGCCCGTGGCAAAGAAGCGGAAGTTGGCCGACGCACGGGGTATATCAACCCGCTTGCTCAGCCAGAGCGGCTTGCCGTTATCATTCGTCTCAGCCAGCGCCAATGCTTCAAGATGTTCATCAATCAGTTCAGCAATACGGTTCAGAATCTTAAACCGTTCCTCCACCGGTGTGTTACTCCAGGCCGGAAAAGCTTTCTTCGCTGCATTCACCGCGGCATCTATATCTTTTTTGTGAGAATCCGGTATCTGGCCGTACACCTGCCCGGTGGCAGGATTGACATTATCAATAAAGTTGCCACTCAGCGGACCGATAAGGTTGCCGCCAATGTAATTTTCTAAGTAATATGGAATTTGCAGGTTAATAGGTTATTAGTTTATCAGGTTATTGGTATAGAGGTTGACTGAATCATCATGACTATATTATCCAAAAGGTTATTTTGGATTATGTGTTGCCGAATGAGAAACAAATTTTATATAAGCGTTTAGTTTTTGGTGTATAAGCTCCGTTTTGCGTAACAGATCCGGCCATTGCTTTTGCTCTGCTATATTTCTCCGCATGCATTTGGTTATCCATGTTTTCGTCTCAAGCAAGGAAGCTCGGGCATAAAAATAAAATTGTTTACTTTCTCTGAAAAAATAACGGCCATACCCCTCCGCAATATTTGCACCTACTGAATCTGCCGCCCGGGTAAGCTGCTTTCCTATTGTATCTCTGTGAAAGTAGTCCCACTTTATTACTATCTTCCAAACCTGATCAGACAATTCTTCAGACAACTTGTACACTTCCAGCGTTTCTAATGTATAATCCATTCTGGCTTTTTAATGCTTAATAAGAATTTTGCCAGAAGTGTATGGTCAAAAAAA
>JAEUVM010000623.1 GCA_016787125.1 Chitinophagaceae bacterium
AAAACCAAGTGTGGTCAGTTCCACCCGTATCTGTGCGGCGATCATATCCATGGCCGGGCAGCCGCTGTAGGTACTGGTGATGGTAACCTCCAGCACGTCATCATTTAGCTGAATGTCACGTACAATGCCGAGGTCAATAATCGATAATACAGGTATCTCCGGATCTTTTATTTCATCCAGGTATGCGTATAAAACATTTTTATCAACTGCGGTTGTATTCATGGTGCTTACCATTCGGCGCCGGGATAGGCCCGTTGCAGGTATTGCAGGTCTGTTAATATAAAACCAAGCTGTTCTGTATGCACACCGTTTTTCCCTCCGGTATGCATGAATGTTTTTGCCGGAATGGTCAATGTTGCTTCATCCAGCACGGCATTTACTTTCTGCAGCCACAGGTCTTTCAGAGCGGCCACATCAGCACCGGCTTCCGTTTCATAAGCAGCAGGTAAAAACATTTCGCCGGTATAAGGCCATATCGCTGTCAATGCTTTGTTCATCCGGGTATTACTTTCTTCTGTACCATCTCCCAGTCTTATCACCCATTCACTGCTCCAGCGAAGGTGATAGGTTGTTTCTTTGACCGATTTGGCAGCGATGGCAGCGAGCTGTTCATCTTTATTGTTTTGCAATTGCTCCAGCAGCAGGTATTGATATTGGCTGAAAAAATACTGTCGCAGGATCGTTTGTGCCCAGTCGCCATTGGGTTGCTCCACCATCAGCAGGTTTTTAAATTCTCTTTCTGTACGGAGATAAGCGAGGCTGTCTTCTGTTGCAGGCCCGCCGGTTTCAGCGGATTGATTGATCAGGTTGGCCGCATATTGATAATAATACCTTGCCTGTCCGAGCAGGTCGAGAGATATGTTGGTGATGGCAATATCCTGTTCCAGCACGGGGCCATGACCACACCATTCGCTGTTGCGCTGGCTGAGGATGAGGGCGCTGTCGGCCAGGTGGAGAGTATAATTAATAAGAGAGTCATTCATTGCTTTTATTATTTATTATTAATTATTGATTACTACTGACGGCCGTAACATCGCTCATTATAACGAGTAATCAATAATTCTTCTACATGTGATTCACTTCATCGGGCAACTGGTAGAATGTAGGATGGCGGTACACTTTGTCAATAGCAGGTTCATACAGTTCGCCCGCTTCTTCGGGGTTGGAGGCAGTGATGTATTTGCTTTCCACCACCCAGATGCTTACGCCTTCCATACGACGGGTATATACATCCCTTGCGTTTTCAATGGCCATTTGTGCATCAGCTGCATGCAGGCTGCCGCAATGTTTATGGTCAAGCCCCTGCTTGCTGCGGATAAATACTTCCCAAAGCGGCCAGTCGTGCCCGGATGTTTTGCCGGCTGTGCTGCCACCGCCTTTTTCTTCCGGGATGTCGCCGTAGTAGAGCTTTCTTATTGCTATGTTCATACTTGCTTGAATTATTGATTACTGATTATTTATTATTGGTGTC
>JAEUVM010000631.1 GCA_016787125.1 Chitinophagaceae bacterium
TTTTGATGCATCAGCTGTTTACCATCCGAGCACCCAGGCAAAAATGAGCGGCGCTACAATCGTAGCATCACTCTCCACAATGAATTTGGGTGTATTGATATCCAGCTTGCCCCAGGTTATCTTTTCGTTCGGCACTGCACCAGAGTATGAACCGTAAGAGGTAGTGGAATCAGATATCTGGCAGAAGTAGCTCCAGAAAGGCACATCATGCCACTCGAGGTCCTGGTACATCATCGGCACCACACAAATGGGGAAATCACCGGCGATACCTCCGCCTACCTGGAAAAAGCCAACACCTTTACCTGCGGAGTTGTTGCGGTACCAGTCTGCCAGCCATACCATGTATTCGATACCGCTTTTTACGGTACTGGCTTTCAGTTCGCCTTTGATTACATAACTGGCAAATATGTTGCCCGTGGTACTGTCTTCCCATCCGGGAACCACGATAGGAATATTCTTTTCAGCAGCAGCCACGATCCAGCTATCCTTCGGATCTATTTCATAATACTGCTGCAGTTCGCCGCTCAAAACAGTTTTGTATAAAAACTCATGTGGAAAGTACCGCTCCCCTTTTGCTTCGGCATCATTCCATTGCTTCACCAGGTGTTTTTGCAGGCGCCGGAAAGCTTCCTCTTCCGGAATACAGGTATCAGTAACACGGTTATAATGATTTTCGAGCAGGTCCCATTCCTGCTGGGGGGTAAGGTCGCGGTAGTTGGGAATGCGTTTGTAATGAGAATGTGCCACGAGGTTCATTACATCCTCTTCAAGGTTGGCACCGGTACAACTGATAATGTCAACCTTGCCCTGGCGGATCATTTCAGCGAGGGAGATACCGAGTTCACCGGTACTCATGGCTCCGGCAAGGGTGATCATCATTTTACCGCCTTCGAGCAGGTGCTGTTCATAGCCTTTGGCAGCATCCATTAATGCGGCAGCGTTGAAGTGGCGATAGTGATGCTGAATAAATTGAGAAACGGGTCCTTTGTTCATGTTGCGTTGTTTTAAAAGACCGCCTTCAGATCGTAATAGGACGAGACATTGCGGCAATGCTGCAGCTATTACAGCAGCAGTGTGGCGCAAAATTACATTTTTGAGCAAATAAAAACCCCGTTCTTTTAAAACGGGGTTTACATTCAGTGGTGCTGTTTCTGTTACTTCAGTTTTGTTTTGTCAGAAATATTCCCGCTGGCATCCACAAGCACTTTATACTTATTTTTTCCTGAAACAAGTGTAATGCGGTAGGAAGTGCCGTTGTCGTTGCTGATCTCGTACGTGTCGAGCACATCCGGCTTTTCAAATTTTTTGTTTACCGATGTAACAACAGCAAGCGGCAGCTGGCTGAAGAAAACAGCACGAACGGTGCCCTTCAGTTCACCTTCCTGGCTGAACCAGGCTTCCGTGCTGCAGCCCTGGTAAACAAAACTTGCTTTAATGTACTCACCGGCTTCTATCCAGCGAACGGACTCTGCGCCTGCAAATTCTTTTCTGAAAGTGGCTTTTGCTTCTTCATTGATGATCGGATCGTTGGCTGCGAAAGAAACAGAAACGGCCAGTACCATTGCAACTGCTGATGAAAAAAATTTTCTTTTCATGGCTTTGGGTTTAATTGTTAATGATTTTTGATTTACTTATTCAAAAGTAATGTGGCGAAAAAGGGAAGTCAAGCGAATTGTGACCGGAGGAAGTGTATGTTAATGATATTAACGATGGACAATGTTGATTAACGGAATACTTCCTGGAAACATAAAACCCCGTCCCGCAGAGAGCGGGATCGGGGCTTGTTTTACCACACACCAAAACTAAGATCTGCGTTGCTTATGCTTTTTTTACTTTTTTGTAATTCGTCCATCCGTTGCCACCGGAAGCTTTCAGTACAATTTTTGAATCTGCATCTTCCAGTGTGATGTAGTAAGATGTGCCTTCGCTCTTTGCCACTTCCAGCAGGTCGCTGATCCAATAATCAGCATACTCTTTTTTAAGGCTGGTTTGCAGATTCAGCGGCAGATCGGCCGGACTCAGGTTACGGCTCAGGCCGAGCAATTCGCCTTCTGTACTGTAAAAGGCATTAATATACTTTTCATTGTACTGGAAGGATGCCATATAATAATCGGTCGCAATGGTCCATTCCACATTTGTAGCTGCTTTAAATTCAGTGTTAAAAGCGTTCAATACTTTTTCTGAAACATTGGCTTCCCTGGCAAAAGCACCGACTGTGCTTACAGCTATTGCCAGCGTGAGAATCATCTTTTTCATTATTGTTGGTTATTTAAGGTTTGGTTAAGCGGGTTATTTGTACTGTGTGACGACACAAAGGTAGAACAGGTTACACCCGGCGGCAATTCAATTGTGATTAGCGGAGGTGAGTGTTAAGACATGTTAACAGACCTGTAAAATCTTAAACCACTGGTGTATATTCTCAACCGGTTATCCTGAGAAATGGATCAAAAGCCACTACTTTTGAGCAGCTAATTTTTAATTATATGCAATTAAAAAAAGTTTTTTGTTTACTGCTGTCGCTATCTTCCTTACTTACCACCATTAAAGGGCAGCAGGTTTCGATATTTGCCGGCTCCTGGGAAGGCAAGCTTAATGTGGGCATGGAGCTTCGGGTGGTGTTTCATATTAAAGAAGAAAAAGGAGTGTTCAGCAGTACGGTCGACAGCCCGGACCAGGATGCGTTTGGCATAGGCACCGATGCCACCACGGTAAGCGGTAACGATATTAAGATTGAAATGGGAGACCTGAAAGCAGTATTTGAAGGCAAAATGGTAAATGATTCCACTATCGAAGGCGAATTTACCCAGGGTGTTGCCCTGCCCCTTACCCTGACACGGACAACGAAAGTACAAAAGGCCCCGTTGCGTCCACAGTTGCCCGTACCTCCTTTTCCCTATAAAAGTGAAGATGTAACTTATACAAATACTGATAAAACAATAACCTTTGGTGCTACTATCACTATTCCGGAAGGCAAGGGTCCTTTTCCCGCTGTATTATTAATAACAGGATCGGGGCCACAAGACAGGGATGAATCGCTCATGGGACATAAACCTTTTGCTGTACTGGCTGATCATCTTACCCGAAAAGGTTTTGTCGTACTCCGTACAGACGACAGAGGCACTAATAAAAGCACGGGTGATTTCAACAAAGCCACCAGCGCCGATTTTGCAGAGGATGCAGAAGCTGGTGTAAACTATCTGATATCAAGAACAGAAACAGATCCCAAAAAAGTAGGACTGATCGGTCATAGTGAAGGCGGAATGATAGCGCCGATGGTGGCTGCCAAAAGAAAAGATATCGGTTTCATTGTATTGATGGCAGGGCCGGGTGTGCCTGTCATTGAATTAATGGCAGAACAAAATGCTGCCATATTACGTTCCGGTGGGGTTGACACCGATGCCGCCAATGGAATAAAAGATGCCTTTAAAACACTTGCGCAACATATTATCAGCGCCCCCACAAAAGAAGAGGCCCTTGCCGGTTCAGTTAAGATAACAGAAGACTGGGCGGCACGGCAAAGCCCTCAAATGCTGAAAGACCTGGAACTCGAAACCCCCGAAAAGAGAAAAGTATACGTGACCCAGATGGTAATTAGTTTTCAAACACCATGGTTCCAGTATTTCATGAAATTCAACCCGGAAATATACCTTGAAAAACTTTCCTGTAAAATACTTGCCATCAACGGCAGTGAGGATGTACAGGTCATCTCATCACAAAATCTTCCCGGTATTGAAAAATCACTGAAAAAAAGCAAGAGCAAAAACTACGAGATAAAAGAACTGGCCGGGCTTAATCATCTCTTCCAGCGGTGCAATACCTGCACTGTGGAAGAATACAGCAAACTGGAGGAAACAATGGCGCCGGAAGCACTGGACACCATCAGCAACTGGCTGCTTAAAAATGTGAAATAACTATTACAGTCTAAAAAATATCGGTTATCAACTACCTCGCCCACGCATACCTCTCATTTGGTCATCCGCAGATACTGCTGGGCAATATGATCAGTGACTATGTGAAGGGTAAAAAGCAATTTGATTACCCGGAAGAAGTTCAAACAGGTATCAGCCTGCACCGCTTTATTGACGGATACACCGATACACATGAAGCCACCAAAAAGGCAAAAGAGATTTTCAAACCAGCCTACCGGCTATACAGTGGCGCCGTGGTGGATGTGGTATATGATCATTTCCTGGCTTCAGACAACAGCACTTTCACCGATACCTCATTGCTGGAATTTTCCCGGTGGGTATACAGCACACTTGATACACAAACCAGCCTGATGCCTGAGCGGTTTGCAAGAATGTATCCCTATATGAAAGAGCAAAACTGGCTCTATCATTACCACAGTATGGATGGAGCAGGTAAAAGCCTTGGCGGGTTGGTGCGGCGCTCGGCTTACCTCACAGAAAGTGACACCGCCCTGCAACTGCTGCAACAGCATTATGATGAACTGGGCGACTGTTATCGTCATTTCTGGGCCGAAGCACAACCAGCCGTAAAGAAAAGGCTGGAGGAAATGCAAAATGAAAGGAGAAACTCCGTCTAACCGGTAACTGTTGAACAACTAATTCGTTTTACATTTGTAAACTACGGTATATGAAAAAAGCATTCAGCCTGCTGGCCCTCTTTCAATTATTCTTTATCTGCCTGCTGGCACAAAATGGTTCTTTACCGCCGGTTGATAAGTCGCCGATGGATATGAGTTATTTCCCGGCCAATTACCCCGTACTGAAAATACAGGATAAAATAAGTGAGTCGCCGGTGGCAAGGGTGGTGTACAGCCGGCCGCAAAAAGCGGGAAGGGTGATTTTTGGCAATATTGTAAAATATGGGGAAGTATGGCGGATGGGAGCCAATGAAGCGACGGAGATAGAATTTTTTAAAAATGTACATATTGGCGGTAAAAAGATAAACAAGGGTCGTTATACACTTTATGCCATTCCTTCCGAAACATCCTGGGTGATCATTTTGAATAAAGACACTGATACCTGGGGAGCTTTCAAATACAATGCAAAGAAAGATGTGATAAGAACAAGCGTTGCGGTGCAAAAGACAGATGCCGTGATCGAATCACTCGTCATGGCATTTGATAAAACGGCAACCGGGTGTACCCTGGTGATAGGATGGGATAATGTGAAGGTGCTTTTACCCATTTCATTATAATGAAAGTAAGTCTATGAAATATATCCTCTCTTGCCTTATAATTATGCTCACCGTTGCCTGCAACGATAAGAAAGAAGACATTAAGAAAGATAATGACCGCAGCAACGTTACCATTAACACCACTCCGCCTTCCAAGAATGACCGTTCCGGTGTAAACCCATATGCCCTTGTGGATGTGTCGCCCATGGATATGAGTTATTTCCCGGTTGATTATCCCAAACTGAAAATGGCCAAAGCCACCACCGCCTCTCCGCTGGCAAGGGTGATCTACAGCCGTCCCCACCTGCAGGGCCGCCATATTTTTCATGAAGTGCTGAAGTACGAAGAACCCTGGCGCCTCGGGGCCAATGAAGCCACAGAACTTGAATTGTTTGCTGACGCCACTATCCAGGGAAAAAAAATAAAGGCCGGGCGCTATGTACTCTATTGTATTCCTCATACGGCTTCATGGACGGTAGTGCTGAATACCAATACCGATACCTGGGGATTGGAGCCGGATACAGCAAAAGATGTTGCCCGTTTTGAAATGCCGGTGGTAATAACAAAGAATTCGCTGGAGTACTTTACCATTGTTTTTGAGAAAAAAGACGCCGGTGCCGAATTAGTGATGGCATGGGACGATGCTGAAGTCCGCCTCCCGGTCACATTCTGACAGTTCTCATCCCTGATTTGGAATTTGGGATTTCTTATTTGAATCTTTACATTCTATGTGTGGCATAGCCGGTATTATACAGGCTGATCCTTCCAAAAGCGATCTGCAACGGTTGAACAAAATGACAACTGCGCTGGCCCATCGTGGCCCGGACGGTGAAGGGCTGTGGCATAATGAAGCAAACACCACTATGCTGGGGCATCGCCGGCTTTCCATTCTTGATCTTAGCGATGCCGGCAGCCAGCCAATGCATTATATGGGTCGCTACACCATTATTCACAATGGTGAGATTTATAATTACATAGAATTAAAAGAAGAACTCCGGACCAAAGGTTATTCTTTTCATTCGCAGACAGATACAGAAGTGATCGTTGCGGCATACGATTGCTGGAAAGAAGACTGTGTGCAGCATTTCGACGGTATGTTTGCCTTTGCCATCTGGGATGAAAAGGCCACTGAACTTTTTGCGGCCCGTGACCGTTTTGGCGAAAAGCCTTTCTTTTATTACCCCGGTGAAAAAGAATTTCTTTTTGCATCAGAAATGAAAGCGCTTTGGGCTGCAGGTATCCCCCGCAGCCCCAACAGGAAATTGCTGTTCAACTTTATCACAATTGGCTATACGGATAACCCTGCCAAACCGGAAGAAACTTTTTATGATAATATCCTGAAACTGCCACCGGCAAGCTGGCTGAAGTTTTCTTGCATCTATTTTACCCTGGCAACTAAAAAATACTGGGACATTGACCCTGAAGCCACGCCGCAGAAGATAAGCGATGAAGAAGCCCTTACCCTTTTTGATGACCTCTTGCGTCAATCAGTAAAGAAAAGATTGCGCAGCGATGTATCATTGGGTACTTCCTTAAGCGGTGGTATTGACAGTTCGGCCATTGCAGCGCTTTGCCATTCGCTTCATTCACCGGTAAACAGTCATAAATGTTTTACCGCTGTTTTCCCGGGATTTGAAAAAGATGAAGCAGCACTATCCAAAATAACCGCAGCGCAGTTCGGTTTGCAACAATACACCACCACAATTGGGGCCACAGATCTGCTGAACAGCTGGGAAAAGATATGTCATCACCAGGAAGAACCTTTTGGATCAGCCAGCATTTTTGCACAGTATAAGGTGTACGAATTGGCCGCTGAACAAGATGTTACCGTTTTGCTCGATGGACAAGGTGCCGATGAAATACTCGGAGGCTATCACAAATATTACAAATGGTACTGGCAGGAATTGTTTCGCAACCGAAAGCTGAAAAAAAGCGGCGAGATAGCAGCGGCCCGGCAGCTTGGTATCGCCGAGCCCTTTACGTATAAGAACATGATCGCCGCTTACTTCCCTGGCTTTGCCAGTGTGGTGATGGAGCGGCAGTACCTGCTGCAGGCGATCCGGCAGGAAGACCTGGCCAAAGAATTTGTAAAAGAACACAGCAAGGAAGCCTACTATACACCGCCTGAGCATTTTAACCTGAACGGGGTGCTTTACTTCAACACCTGTATACATGGGCTGGAAGAATTGCTTCGCTATGCCGACCGCAACTCGATGGCGCATGGACGGGAAGTGCGGCTGCCCTTTTTATCACACGAACTGGTGGAATTTATGTTTTCCCTTCCATCTCATTTCAAGATCAGGCAGGGATGGACAAAGTGGCTGTTGCGTCAAAACATGAAAAAACTGTTGCCTGAAGCGATCGTTTACCGAAAAGACAAAGTGGGCTTTGAACCCCCGCAAAAAAACTGGATGGAAACTGACTCAGTAAAAGAAGCCATCCATGAAGCCCGGAAAATATTAGTGGAAGAAAAAATACTGAAGCCTGAAACGCTTAACAAACCAGTAACCCCTCGTTCATCACATGAAACGGGGAATTACGACTGGCGCTATTTATCTTCGTCCTTTCTTTTTAAATGAGCCGGTTTTGGCATCTTTGTACCCTGGCTCCTAATATAACTTAATATGAAACCTGCTACCAAATACATCCATGCCGGTATGGAACCTGATCCTTCCACTGGTGCCATTATGACCCCCATCTACCAAACCAGCACCTATGTGCAGGAAGCGCCAACAGTACATAAAGGATATGAATATGCCCGCAGTCAAAATCCCACCCGCAAAGCGCTGGAAGATGCATATGCCATGATCGAAAACGGTAAGTATGCCCTTGCCTTTGGCAGCGGTGTGGCTGCCACTGATGCAGTGATCAAATTACTGGCGCCCGGCGATGAAGTGATCTGTGCCAATGATATGTATGGCGGTACGTACCGGCTTTTCACCAAAGTGTTTGAAAAATTCGGGATCAGTTTTGTGTATGTTGACACCACCAATTCCGAAAATGTAAAGAACGCAGTAACAGCTAAAACAAAACTCATCTGGCTGGAAACACCCACTAACCCGCTGATGAACATTACCGATATTGCTGCAGTGGCCGCTATTGCAAAACAGCATAACATACTGCTGGCTGTTGACAACACCTTTGCCTCGCCGGCCCTTCAAAACCCCCTCGACCTGGGCGCAGATATCGTGATGCATTCTGCCACCAAATACCTCGGCGGTCATAGCGATGTGATACAGGGCGCCCTGATGATGAATGATAAAGACCTGCGGGAGAAATTATATTTTATACAAAAAAGTTGTGGCGCAGTGCCCGGTCCGATGGATTGCTTCCTGGTGATAAGGGGAATAAAAACATTAGGTATCCGGATGAAAGCACATTGTGAAAACGGAAAGATCATTGCTCATTGGCTGCGCAACCATCCTAAAGTAAGTAAGGTCTTCTGGCCGGGCTTCGAAGATCATCCCGGTCATGCTGTGGCAAAAAAACAAATGAAAGACTTTGGCGGCATGATCTCTTTTGAACTGAAAAATGACAGCGTGGAGGAAGCAAAAAGGGTTTTATCCGGCACTCATTTGTTTTCCCTGGCAGAAAGTCTTGGCGGAGTGGAATCACTCATCAACCACCCTGCCAGCATGACGCATGCTTCCATACCACGGGAGGAAAGAATGAAGAATGGACTCAGCGATTCACTTATACGCCTGAGTGTGGGCATTGAAGACCCTGACGACCTGGTGGAAGACCTGAAACAAAGTATTCAATAATCAAACCCTTATACACTATGAAAATGATCCTTCTTTTATGCCCGCTGTTTACGCTGCTTTCCTGTAAAGGACAAAAGCAAAGTGTAAACGACCCGCTGACCGTAAAACAGTTTGTGGAATATTACAACCGCAAACAGCCTGACAGTGTTTTTCATCTTTTTTCTAAAGAGATGAAAGCAGGCCTGCCACTTGATAAGACAAAAGATTTTTTCAGAAATCTTTACCGTGATGCCGGCCAGATTGAAAATTATACCCTGATTGAAACGAAAGGCGGCTTTGCCCGCTTCCGGGCCGAATTTCAAAACAACACTTTCTGGATGAGTATAGCATCGGATGCGGAGCGAAAAATAAGCGGGCTGCAGTTTACACCGTATGACGGGCCTGCCGCAAACACCCCTGTAAGCCGCAACCAGACCAAACTATCCCTTCCTTTTAGCGGTGAATGGTTTGTTTTCTGGGGCGGCGACACCAAAGAACAGAATTATCATGTTTCTAATAAAGCACAACGCCATGCTTTTGATATAGTGATCATGGATACTGCGGGAAAATCTTACCGCACGGATGGCAAAACAAATGAAGATTACTATGCCTATGGTCAGCCGCTGACAGCACCCTGTGATGCAGAAGTGGTAAGTGTGACGGAAGGAGTAAAGGATAATATTCCCGGACAGTTGAACCCTGCACAGGTAACCGGCAACTGCATTGTACTGAAAACAGGAAACAATGAATACCTGTTATTTGCCCATTTTCAGCTGGGCTCCATAAAAGTGAAAAAGGGCGACATGGTAAAACAAGGGCAAACGCTGGGCCTTTGCGGCAACTCGGGCAATTCATCTGAACCGCACCTTCACTTTCATATACAGAACCAGGAAAACATGGCCGGTGCCAATGGCATCAAATGCTATTTTGAAAAACTGGTCGTTAATGGTGAACCAAAATCAGATTATTCGCCGGTGCGGGGAGAACGGATTAAAAATGCCGAATAAACTGCGTGATAATAAACTGGCAGATTTCTTAAACGCAAAAACAGAAGAATATAACCAGCCGCGGTTTATATTAAATGACCCCGTTTGCATTCCTCACCTCTTTAGCCAAAGACAGGATATTGAGATCGCCGGCTTCTTTGCCGCCATTTTTGCCTGGGGCAACCGCACCACCATCATTCAGAAGTCGAAAGAACTGATGACGCTGATGGATAATGCCCCGTACCAGTTTTGTCTGCAGCACAACGCGGCCGATCTGCAACGGCTTACCCGGTTCAAACACCGTACTTTCAATACCACCGACCTGTTGTATTGCATTGAATTCTTTCGCTGGTATTATACAAACAATAAAAGCCTGGAGATAGCATTCACCATCCATGGCAACACCATTGAACAAATGCTGGCTGGTTTTCATCATTTTTTCTTTTCATTGGAACATGTACCGGGCAGAACCAAAAAACATATTGCCACGCCGGAGAGAAAGTCAACCTGCAAGCGCCTGAACATGTACCTGCGCTGGATGGTACGGCAGGACAAAAAAGGCGTTGATTTTGGCATCTGGAAAAAGATACATCCTTCTGCTCTCATCTGCCCTATTGACCTGCATGTGGCAAGGGTGGCAAGAAAACTGGGCATTCTGCAAAGAAAACAAACCGACTGGCAGGCGGCATTGGAGCTAACGGATTATCTGCGAACTTTGGACCCTGAAGACCCGGTGAAGTTTGACTTTGCCTTGTTCGGACTGGGTGTGATGGAAAAATTCTGAGCAGATGGATAACACGCTGACCACCGCTATCAATCGATCGCTGAATGCTGAATTAAATGCCGGCAGTATGGAGGAGTTGCGGCAGCAGCTTACGCATCATATCAACCATCTTATCAATCACGATTTTGACAAACTGGTACAGCATCTTTACCGCATAGATGTAAGTGAGCATAAAGTGCGATCGCTATTACATCAGTCGGGCGGTGAAAATGCGGCTGCCACGATCGCCGACCTGGTGATCGAACGACAATTGCAGAAAATAAAAACCAGGGAGATGTTTAAATCAGGTGATGGCGATATTCCGGGTGAGGAAAAATGGTGAGCTGCTCAGTCTTTCAGTGTATCCACACCCAGCAATGCCGCATAGGCATCCACCCGGTGATAGTGATAGGCCCTGTTGAAAAGCGTTTCTGCAGAAACATTCCCGGAAGATAACGTGTCTGTCACACTGTTTAGCCTGCGAAGATGTTTGCTGCTTTGCGTGTATGTATTTGTTTCATTGATAAAGCCTGTTTTTTTGAGCAGTTTACCGGCAAGGTTCAGCAGGTTACTGGATTTAAGAGTGGTATCGAGAATACTAAGGTCAAGTTTATCCAATTGTAATACTGGTTCCAGCCCGGAGGCTTTCGCCAGATCGCCCATTTGTTCCATATCAGGAAATGCCACAGCAATATCTCCCGAAGCGGCATGCCGTTCTGCATCCGGAAATTTTCCTTCCATGTCTTTCACAAAAGCGGCATTACCGGCAGCCGGTGCACCAAAAGTGATCAGCTGAAGACGTTTGGCCGGGTTGAGTTCTTTTTTCAGATAACCAGCCACCGGGTAAGCAAGATTACCGCCAAGGCTATGGCCGGTGATGATAAGGCTGGCCGTAGCCGGTATTTTTTGTTCAATAAACTCTTTGATGGAAAGTTTGGTAGTGGTATCCCGCAGTTGCAGCAGGTTTTGAAACCCGGTATAAGTACCGATACTAAGGTAAGCTTCTTTTACAGAGTCGGCATAGGCCCAAGGCTTGATGCGGAAAATGTTGAAGTCCTGCAAAATGAAATTCTGAAAGCCTTCATTACTGAACTCCATCACCGAACCTCTTATCACAAGGGCGTATTGATCCTGTTCTTTCTTTTTTACAATGATGGCATAGTTTCCGTTTACCGCCAGGGGCTCAAACACCACCTTAAAATCAGTTCCGTTTTTGGCAAAAGCTTCCTGTGCATTTGTTTTATATACCAGTTGATTCAGGCGGACGGCTTCCTTTGCAGTTAAGAATGAAGCCGGCTCCGGTTTGCTTTCCTTTTTTTCCTTGCAAGAAAAAAGAAAAACGGGAAGTATAAACAGGTAAACAGGCAGCAGGTATTTCATTGGTCAAAAATAAAAATCCCGCCGTGATTTGCCGGCGGGACGGGTGTTAAATTATGTCAGTGTTATTTCTTCTTTTCAAACATCAGTTCCTGCACTTTCTCTTTGTCTTCTTTTTCCTTCTTCAGGTCGAACATGGTGCCAAACACATGGTCCCACAGGGTGGAACTTACGCCATACCCATTGTGTTCGTTTTTATAATGATGCAGGTGATGGTTTCTCCAAAGTCCCTTCATCCATTTGAACGGGGGGTTCCAGGCATGGATGGCATAGTGCATGGTGCCGTACATCAGGTAGCCCAGCAAAAAGCCGGGGAAGAACATGAGTGCATAAGTACCCATGATCAGATACATCAGGCCAAACAGGGTGGATGAAATAATAAGGCTCGGCACCGGCGGCATGAACAGCCGCTGTTTATCCCGGGGATAATGATGATGATTGCCATGAAGGGTGTATACAAACTTGGTGGCACGGGGTGTTTTTGGCACCCAATGAAAAATATAGCGATGGGCAATGTATTCAAAGAAGGTCCAGAAAAACATGCCGCCAAAGAATACCAGCAAAATGGTTTGTGTGCTGTAGTTGTATTTTGTGGCAGCCAGGTAAATGATATAGGAAAGGATGGGGATATACATACCCCATATCACCAGCGGGTTGGCCTTGGTAAGTGCTTCAAGAAAGTCGCTTTTAAAAAGCCTCACCTGCCCCTTATTATGAATTTTGTCAAATTGCATGGCGCAAAGATATAGAAAAGCCGCTTGGAGGCGGCAGCCACGTACCATGAAGGCAAACTGACTTTCGTCACCCCCCCATCTGTTCAAACTACTGAATATGACTGCTTTGGATAAATGAGCCGTGCAGCCAAAATAATTAACTTAGCGGCACTTAATTTATTCTGATATGAAACTGGTTACCTACGTAAAAGATGAACACGAACAACTGGGTGTGCTGATCGGCAATATGATCTATGATATGGATGTGCTTCACCCCGACCTGCCCAATACCATGAGTATGTTTCTGAACTACTGGGAGGAAAGTCTGCCCGTGGCCCTTGCCGGCGAGCTGATGCTGAAAGAAGGCACCCGCACCAGCAATAAAGGCGTGCTGCTCAAAGATGTGCAACTGATGGCGCCGGTACCTTTTCCCACCAGTTGCCGGGATGGATATGCTTTCCGGCAGCATGTGGCAGCCGCAAGACGAAACCGGAAAGTGGATATGATACCGGAGTTTGACCAGTACCCGATCTTCTATTTTACCAATCATCATAGTATACAAGGCCCGGGAGAGATCACCTGCATGCCCGATCATTTTGAAAAACTTGACTTCGAACTGGAAGCGGCGATCGTGATTTGCAAACATGGAAGGAATATAAAAGCAGCAGATGCGGATGAACATATCGGCGGACTGATGATCATGAATGATATGAGTGCCCGCCGGCTGCAGATGGAAGAAATGCTGCTGAACCTCGGCCCCGCCAAAGGAAAAGATTTCTCCACCGTGATCGGGCCCTGGCTGGTAACACTGGATGAACTAAAAGAATTTGAAATACCGGCCAAAGAAAATCATACCGGTAAAAACTGGAACCTGCGGATGCAGTGCAGGGTTAATGGCCAGCAGGTAAGTGATGGCAACCTTGGTGATATGGACTGGACCTTTGCCGAACTGGTGGAGCGGGCCTCCTATGGAGTAAACCTGTATCCCGGTGATGTGATCGGCAGCGGTACGGTGGGTACTGGTTGTTTCCTGGAACTAAATGGCACCGGCAAACTGAATGATCCCAACTATCCCGAACAATGGTTACAGCCCGGTGATGAAGTGGAAATGGAAATTGACGGGCTGGGGATGCTGAAGAATACTATTGTGGCGGAAGAGAGCGACTGGAGTATATTGAAGCTGAAGAAATGATGAAAGCTTAACCGCCAAGGCGCTATGGCGCAAAGACAAATACCACCCTATGAATAAAGAACAGTATGAATTGCTGGCGAAACAGGTATTTCATGCAGCACTTGAGGTACATAAGACACTGGGGCCCGGGCTGCTTGAATCTGTATATGAGTATGCCCTGGTAAAGGAATTACAACTGAGAGATGTATATGTGCAATACCAGGTACGTGTGCCGCTTGTGTACAAAGGCCATTCTCTCCAAAAGGAGTTTGTTATTGACATCCTCGTGGAAAATGAGATCGTTATTGAAGTGAAAGCGGTTGAAACAGTTCTTCCAGTTCATCAGGCGCAACTACTTTCTTATTTAAAACTGACAGATAAAAGAATGGGCTTCCTGATAAATTTTAATGTAGAGCTAATAAAACATGGGGTTAAGCGAATGGTAAACAATTATTAAGTCTTTGTAATACCTTGCGCCCTGGCGTCTTAGCGGTTAAGAAATTCAATAAACCATGACTTTCGATCTTTCTACCCTCACTCCCGCTGAAAAGCAATACTACCTCCAGCATGTAATTGCCCCAAGACCGGTATGTTTTGCCAGCACCATTGATAAGAACGGCAACGTAAACCTGAGCCCCTTCAGTTTTTTCAACCTGTTTTCTTCCAACCCGCCCATCGTTATCTTCTCACCTGCCCGCAGGGTGAGAGATAATACCACCAAGCACACCCTTGACAATGTACTGGAAGTGCCCGAAGTGGTGATCAATATTGTAACCTATGATATGGTGCAGCAGGTATCGCTGTCAAGCTGCGAGTTTCCCAAAGAAGTGAATGAATTTACAAAAGCCGGTTTTACCGAAGAAGCCGCCACACTGGTACAGCCGCCCATGGTAAAAGAAAGCCTGGCAAAACTGGAATGCAAAGTAACAGAAGTAAAACCCCTGGGCACGGAAGGCGGCGCCGGCAACCTGGTGATCTGCGAAGTATTGCGAATGCACATTCACGATTCGCTGCTGGATGAAAATAAAAAAATCGACCAGCGGAAAATAAATCATATTGCCCGCCTTGGCGGCGACTGGTATTGCGTGGTGAACGAACAGAATCTTTTCCAGGTGGAAAAACCCAATACCAAACTGGGTATCGGCGTGGATGTCCTGCCGCCATCCGTTCGCCACAGCGCTATTCTTACCGGCAACAATCTCGGTCAACTTGCCAATGTGCATGAAATGCCGGTCATTGATCCCTCTTTTGATGATAACCACCTGAAGCAGATCATCCAGTACTACAGCATCAGCCCGGATGAAATGGACAAAGAACTTCATGCCTATGCCCAAAAACTGCTGGCGCAAAATAAAGTACAGGAGGCCTGGCAGGTATTACTGTCCGGCTCTTGACAAAACGCTGATTGTTGTTTATCTTTAGAAAGACCGGTAAAAACCTTGTCTATGCGTACTAACTGCCTGTATGTACTTGTGGCATTGCTTCTCTCCGCCGTTTTATTTTCCTGCGTGCCGCAGCAAAAAGCCACCACTCACCAGCAACAACTGGCTGTGCTCGATAGCCAGCTGATGGCCCACAGCCTGAAACTAAAAGAACTGGAAGCAAAGCGGCAAACCAAGCAAACAGATAATGAAATAGACGATACGGCCAGCAACCGTATTCAGAAGTATATCGGCGTTACCACCACCGAAATAGATAAACTGGTGGCGCAAAACTCCATCCTGATCGGCAATACCGTGGTGGAGCGGGAAGACTGGAACAAACTGAAAAATGCTCTCGCCCTTTCGAAGGAAACATCGAAGCTGATAGCAGATAAAGTGAATTTTATCAACGACCTCATCAACCGAAATATGGTGGTGAAGCTGGACCAGGATGTACTTTTTGAACCCGGCAAATACACTGTATCGTCGGCAGTAGCCCAGGCCATTGGAAAATTCTTTGAGCCTGCCGCCAAAGAGATCGATCTTTTTACCCAAAAATATCCCGACTTCCCGCTGTCTCTCGTTATCACGGCCAAAGGGTATGCCGATGGCACCACTATTGCCGAAGGCTCATCACTATATAAAGACCTGGTGGAAGGAATAAAACTGAGTGGTGTAAAACCTGACGATAAAGAACTGAATAAGGAACTGTCACGCAAAAGGGCTGCTGCCGTGATAGAGCTATTCAAGCTTTATACAAAAGACCGCTCTACCATGGGCGGCAGTGTACGCAATATCATTTTCGTTACCGAAGGCAAAGGAGAATCGCTGCCCAGCAATAAAGTGGGTGATTATAACCTTGCCGATGCCCGTCGCCGGGTGGTGCTGCTGTTCTGGAGTGTATTCCCGGAGTAGGATTATTTTGTTCCAAATACTTTTTTCAAAATATCAGATGTTCTCGCCAGTGGGTTGGCCCTGATGTTGGCTTCTTCCTTGGCCACCTGGTCAAACAAGGCATCCACTGTTTTACCCACCACATAAGCCGTAAGGTCAGGGTTTACTTTGTTCAGCGTGGTAGGGAGTTTGTTATAAGCATTTACAATGTCTCCGTAGTATTTAGTGGCATTCACCTTCTCCAATGAAGATTGTACCGAAGGGGTGAAGGCGAGGATGAGCTTCTCTTTTGTTTTTTCCTTAAAATAATTAGTGGCTGCATTGTTCGGGCCTCTCACAATATTCAGCGCATCTTTCAAGGTCATTTCTTTGATGGCATCGATGAAGATCGGCTTTGCAAAGGCCACGGCATCTTCGGCGCCGCGATTGATAGCCAGGATGGCTTTATCCACCTGTGCACCCATACCGATTTTCCGCAGTGTTTTCTCCACCTTCACGGCATCGGGTGGCAGCAGCATCTTATAGATAGCGCTGCCAAAAAAACCATCTGTTTTATTCAGGTTCAGCACGGCTGTGGTAACGCCATTCAGCAGCGCTTCCTTAATACCCTGGCCGGCTTCCGCTTCTGTTATGGTGCCGGTGTTTGTCTTTTTAGTAAGGATGGGGGGAAGTTTTATCTGCGCAAAGGATGGAATGGTGGCCAGGGAAAAAAAGGCCGCTGCAACTATTATATTTCTTTTCATGCGTTGGGTTTTAAGTACGGTTTTATAAAGTAACAGCCTTTCTGCCATTGCAAAAAGGCTGCCGGATAGTTTTGACGTTATTTTAAAACAATAGTTGCGCTACCTGATATTTCCTCCAAACACTTTCCTGAGCAGTTCGGTGGTTCTTGCGGCAATGTTCTGACGGATATTTATCTCCTCTTTGGCCACCAGGTCAAATAATGCATCAGTAGCACGGGTGGTAACAAAGGAGGGCAGGTCCGGGTTGATCTTATTGCGGGTGGTGGGAAAATTATTATAGGTCCTCACGATATCATCGTAATACTTCGTGGCTTCCACTTTATCAAGCGAGGCTTTGATCATCGGCTGAAAGGTGGCGATCAGTTTATCCGTTGTTTTCATACGGAAGAAATGGGTGGCACTTGTATCGCCATTGCGTACCAGTCCGATGGCATCTGAGAGGGTCATATTCTTAATAGCATCCACAAAAATGGGTTTGGCATAGCCCACGGCATCTTCGGCTGCCCGGTTGATCTGCAGGATGGCTTTGTCCACCATCTTTCCCATTCCCAGGTCACGCAGGGTGTTTTCTATTTTCTTCGCATCGGGGGGCAGGAGTATTTTATAAAAGGCATCTCTGAAAAATCCATCTTCCTTATTCAGCTGCAATACCGCTTTTACAAGGCCCTGGCCCAGCGCTTCTTTGATACCTTCAGCAGCTTCGCCTTCTGTAACGCCGCCCCCGCCTGTTCCGGTGGGGAATTTTGACAATACATCACACCCGCTTAATGCCATAGAGGCCGCCAGGATGATAAACAGTTTCTTCATAAGCTCTTTTTTGTTTAAAACTATTGATTAAATGGGTAATGCAACCCTGTTTTCAGACGACTATTGAATGCCAACAGTTTACCGGGCAGCAAGATAAAAAGCCAGGTGGAGGTCACGCCTGCCCGAACCCGGAAATACGCCCGAAAAGCCGCTTGTTTTTGTTTGCACCTCTGCCCCTGAACCAGTACCTTTGCCCCGGTTGAAAAATGGGCTTTTTTTGAAAAGTTGAGGCATTTAAGTAAGTTGCCCGGTAATTTCAGCTTATTTATTTTTAACCAGGGAGAAACCCGGAAAATCCCTCCACCCAAAAGAGTACGGCGCCCACACCGAAAAGCGAAACGAGTAGGTAACCAAAAACTACTGAGTATGAAAAAAGTATTGTTCTTACTGGCTGTTGCCGTTCTGTTCCTGCAGGCTTCAGGTTTTGCTCAAAAAACCAGGGTGGGCATTACTGCCGGTATCACAAGCGCTAATATGTATGGAACAGTGGACGATAAGACCCTGCGGGATGATGGTAAAACAGGTATTACTGCCGGCCTGATACTGGAAAGACAACTGGGCAAAACCCGCTTCAGCTTCCAGCCTGGTATTCATTATACACAAAAAGGACGCACCCTTACCGAAACCGGTGATAATAAAACCTGGCTGGCCCTTCGCTATGCTGATCTTCACCTGAATTTTTTATATAACTCAAAAGGTAAAACCACTTTCTTTGTTGGTCTCGGCCCTTCTCTGGGTTTTGATCTTCCTTCTTACAAAAAAGTAAAGACATCCAACGCCACACCGGCCGATCCTGATCCTAGTCCATCCTATTCACGTTCGGAGACAAAGATCAAATTCGGAAGGGATAAACTCGACGATCTGAAAGGGCTCGACTATGGTGCCAATATGATCGCCGGTTTCCGTTTTGCCAAAGG
>JAEUVM010000379.1 GCA_016787125.1 Chitinophagaceae bacterium
CTCCATCAGCGTGGCCGAATTGAAAAGACATATCGGCGTGGCCAGCTATTTCAAAGGCAAATACGATGTGGCCGCCGCCAACTTTTTTGAATCCATCTCCATACTGGAAAAAGCCAACGAGAAGAAAAAACTGGCGCCCGTCTATAACGACCTCGCCAAACTATACCGCAAAACAAGAGACCTCGACCGGGCTCTCGAAAATTACAATAAAGCCGATGCCATCTACCGCCAGATAAAAGATACCGGCGGCATCGCCATGATATTGAATGAATCGGGAGTGGTATTTGAATACCGGGAAAATTTCACCGAAGCCATCAACCGCTATACCGCCTCCATGAAACTGGCAGAGAAAGCCGGCGACTCACTCAGCGTATCCTACTCCCTCAGCAATATTGCCGGCGTATATGTGATACAGAAAAAATATGCCGAAGCAGAAAAAAACCTGCTGCGGGCACTCAATATCCGCCAGATACTCAAAGACAGTTTCGCCATCGCCCTCACCTACTCCGATCTCGGCGTGGCCATGAACAATAAAGGCGATTATGCCAAAGCCATCGAATACCTTACGCTGAGCAACAAAGCCGCCGAAAACCTGAAGTACCCCGAACTGCAATCCAACAACTATAATGAACTGTCGAATGTGGCACAAAAGCAGGGCGACTTCCAGCGGGCCTTTCAATACTTCCTTAAAAGATCAGCGCTCCGCGACAGCCTCTTTGCACTCGAAAAGACCAAACAGATAGAAGAACTCAACAGCCGGTATGAAACGGTGCGGAAAGAACAACAGATCATACAACAAAAAAACCGCCTCCGACTGCAGGGATATTTATTCGCCGGCATCGGTATATTAATAGTATTCGCCGGACTCTTTATCCATTCCCTCTATAAAAGAGAAAAGCTGAAGAAAGAACAGCAACTGCAGGCCGAGATCATGAAGCAGCAGGAAATGGCCGTAAAGGCCGTGATGGAAGCCGAAGAAAATGAACGGGAGCGCATCGCCAAAGACCTGCACGATGGCGTGGGACAAATGATGAGCGCCGCCAAAATGAACCTCTCCGCCTTTGAATCAGAATTGCCCGCCGGCAATACCGAGCAGCGGGAAACCTTTCAGAAGATCATCACCCTGGTGGATGAAAGTTGTAAGGAAGTACGCACCGTATCGCATATCATGATGCCCAATGCGCTGCTGAAGAATAACCTCGGCGCCGCCATCCGCGACTTCGTGGATAAACTGAACAGCAGGAACCTGCGGGCACATGTATATACCGAAGGACTGGACGAGCGCCTCGACTCCAACATAGAGACGGTACTCTATCGTGTAATCCAGGAATGTGTGAACAATGCCATCAAACATGCCGGCGCCACCACGCTGGATATATCACTCATCCGTGATAAAGACGGCATCAGCGGCACGGTGGAAGATAATGGCAAAGGCTTCGACACATCGGACAAAGAAAAATTTGAAGGCATCGGCCTCCGCAACATCGTAACGAGGATAGAATACCTGAAAGGCACCGTCGACTTCGACTCCGCCCCCGGCCGCGGCACCCTCATCGCCCTCCATGTGCCGCTTTCTTCGTAAAACCTATGTGTTCTCCTATGTGACCTATGTGTCTATATGGCGATTTTTGCCACTAAGGCACAAAGACTATAGCCGCTTTAATAAACCCTATATACTTATATACCCAATAACCCAATTACCCAATAACCCAATTACCCACACGCCTTCCTCATTTTCCCATTTAGCGCTGGGCGAAAATATTTTCCTCGCACAGAGAAAAGGAGAAAAAGAGATTTCCCACAAAGGCAAAAAGAAGTCTCCCGCAAATAAGTCTCCCGCAAAGAAATCTCCCGCAAAGAAGTCTCCCACAAAAGCACAAAGACTATAGCCGCTTTAATAAACCCTATATACTTATATACCCAATATACCTATATACCCAATATACCTAATAACCCAATAACCCAATCACCAAACTCCCCACAAGCCTTCCCCTCCTCCGTTACCCTGTGTTGAAAACC
>JAEUVM010000715.1 GCA_016787125.1 Chitinophagaceae bacterium
GACCGGGGCTTTGATGTTACTGTTATGAAAAGAGAAAGTTTTTTACCTGTTGTGCTTCATAAGGACAGGGTTTAACGGTAGTCTGGTTTGAGGTTGTTTTTCATACGTATCGGATTTATAAAAACGGGACTTATTCAAAAAAAAGAGAAAGCTGATTGCCGGTGAAGTGTCTTCCCGTTGAAACGGGGTTGGTTTTTCAAGGGTATTGGCAAATCTTTCTGGACGGTTATGGACATTGGATGAGAGGGTAAACAGATCATCCGTGTCAATCAACTTTCTGACTCAAAAGTATATCCACATTCAAATGTTAACAAGAGCATAACTGCCCTATTTATAGCCTTCGGTATTTACGCAACGGGTCGTAGAATTTCAGGCGGGTAAATAGTACAAGCCCGTTAACCTGCTTTCGTAGCGGTACTTTCCGCAAATACGAAATCAAGTACTTTTCCTATGGTATATGTTGCAGGAATTTTTCATCTTGCATCCTGTAATTGTTACAGTATCCGATTTTTTATTAATAAATCCTGAAAATGAAAAACCCCGAAACAAACACTGTTATTAAGGTGGCAATTGCCGATGATCATGCGCTCTTCCGCACCGGCGTTAAAACTTCACTCCAAAGCCGTAAAGACATACAGATGGTGGCCGAAGCCGAGAACGGTATGCAACTGCTCAATCTGTTACGTCATATTCAGCCCGATGTGGTACTGCTCGACATCCAAATGCCTATTATGGATGGTCTGACCACCCTTCCGGAAATCAAAAAACTCTATCCGAATGTAAAAGTGATTATGCTGTCCATGCATAATGACCATTCAGTGATATCTAAAATGATGGAGATCGGCGCCAACTCCTACCTTACTAAAGAGTCAGGCTCTGAAATGATCTACGAAGCCGTGAAGCAGGTATATGAAAATGACTTCTTCTTTAATGATCTTACCAATAAAGCATTGCTGAGCGGCCTGCGCACCAAACGCACCACCGAATCTTCCATGCCCCAGGAGGTACACCTTACTGATAAAGAAGTAACCATCCTGAAACTGATGTGCGATGAAAAAAGCACCAAGGAAATCGCAGATATTGTAGACCTGAGCCCACGCACTGTGGAAGCCATCCGTGATAAACTGAAAACGAAGACCGGCACCAAATCAATGGCCGGACTGGTGATGTATGCCGTAAAGGCCGGCCTGGTGGAACAAGCCTGATCAACTTTGTGCCTATTGTTCACTTATACTTTTTGCTTCAAAAGCCATTTCACCTGAAATGGCTTTTTGTTTTACCTTGTACACATGAATAAAGTGCTTGTGAATGGCAAACTGCTGTCAGCCGACAAGGCTTCCGTTCCTGTTGATAACCACAGCTACCGGTATGGGGATGGTTTATTTGAAACCATGAAAGTGGTGCAGGGCCGTTTACTGTTGTCAGCCTATCATGCCGACCGGCTCTGGAGCAGTATGAAACTGCTGCAATACCGGGTGCCTGCACATTTCACCCCGGTAAGACTGGAGGAAGAAATACTGAATTTATGCGAAGTAAACGCATGCAGCCAACTGGCCCGGGTGCGATTGTCAGTAACCAGGGGCAGCGGGGGTCTTTATGACGGCGACGAGAAACTTCAATACCTGGCTGAATGCTGGCCGCTCAGCGAAACCATTCAGGAATTGCATACCAACGGACTGGTGGCAGGCGTATACCGGGATATGCAGAAACCCTGTGATCAGTTTGCCAATTGCAAGTCGTCCAGTTTTCTTCCTTATGTGATGGGAGCCGTGTATGCAAAACAACAGAAATGGAATGAAGCATTGGTGCTTAATACACACCAGCGTATCGCCGATGCCACAACGGCCAACGTTTTTATTATAAAAGACAAAACCATTTTCACGCCGCCGCTTTCAGAAGGATGTATTGATGGAGTGATGCGCCGTCACCTGCTTACTGCATTGCCAGGAGAGGGCTTTGCGGTTGAAGAAAGACCACTGACGGTTGAGGAAGTGGAAACCGCGGATGAAGTTTTTCTTTCCAATGCTATCCATGGCCTGCGCTGGGTAGGCCGTTTTAATGAAACCACTTACGTTCCTGCATTGGTGCCTGCTGTATACCGGGCACTGGTACGAACAATTTTTTAGCATGCTTGTTACATCCCCATGAAACCTGCCGTTAACATCTTCTGGTTCCGTCGTGATCTTCGCCTGCATGATAATGCCGGATTGTACCATGCATTGAAAGCCGGCCGGCCGGTGGTGCCTGTTTTTATTTTTGATACCAATATCCTGGATGAACTGACCGACCGTACCGACCGCCGCGTGGAATTCATTCACCTCGCACTGCAGGATATTCAGAAGCAACTGGTGAAAATTGGTTCCACGCTTGATGTACGGTATGGCACACCTGCACAGGTATATACTTCATTACTTAATGAGTACGATGTAGCTGAAGTATTTACCAATCATGATTACGAGCCGTATGCAAAAGAAAGGGATGAGGCTGTAAGAAAAATGCTGGCAGATAAAGGCGTGTCCTTTCATACTTATAAAGACCAGGTAATACTGGAAAAGAATGAAGTGCTGAAAGATGATGGCAAGCCATACACGGTGTTTACCCCGTACTCAAGAAAATGGAAAGCCATACTCACCGATTTTCACCTGAAACCCTATCCCAATAAAAAGTATTTCTGCAATTTTTATAAGCAGCCTGCAAAAGGCATCATCAGCCTGGAAGAAATGAATTTCAAGGCAGCAGGTTTGTCCTTTCCTGAAAGTGAATGGAAAGGACAGGTGATTCGTAATTACAAAGAGCAAAGGGATATTCCTTCTATACAAGGTACCTCAAGATTAAGTGTGCATCTCCGCTTTGGTACCATCAGCATCCGGTCGCTGGCCGCAGAAGCCGGAGCATTGAACGAAACTTTTCTGAATGAACTGATCTGGCGGGATTTTTATCATATGATACTATGGCATTTTCCACATGTGGCAGGCAAAGCCTTTAAACCTGAGTATGACCTTATTAAATGGCGTAATAATGAAAATGAGTTTGAAGCCTGGTGCCAGGGGCAAACAGGTTACCCGATCGTGGATGCCGGCATGCGGGAACTGAACCAGACCGGTTTTATGCACAACAGGGTACGTATGATAGTGGCGAGCTTTCTTACCAAACATTTGCTGATTGACTGGCGCTGGGGCGAAGCCTATTTTGCACAAAAGCTGCTGGATTTTGACCTTGCTGCCAACAACGGCGGCTGGCAATGGGCGGCTGGCAGTGGTTGTGATGCGGCGCCATATTTCCGGGTGTTCAACCCTTACCTGCAAACACAGAAGTTTGATCCCGAACTGAAATATATACGTCATTGGGTGCCCGAACTGGAAGAGTTTTCTTATCCCAAACCAATCGTGGAGCATGACGTCGCCCGTAAGCGTTGCCTTGAAACCTACGCAGTGGCTCTAAAGAAATAGTTCCGTTTTTGTTTTTTCCGTCTTAACCAGTTGGTGATATACTGTATGCATGGCTTCAATGGCCTGCTGTCCTTCAACGCCAAGGCCCAGTGAGTAATTGTTTACATAAAGATCAATGTGCTGGCGCATTACCTGTTCATCCATTTCACGGGCATGGTCTTTTACATAATCTGTAATGAACGGGTAATTGGAAAAAGCATAGTCGAGACTTTTACGGATGAGCATATCAACTTTCAGTGCCGTCTCCCTTTCCAGTATCCGTTTGATGGCAATGCCTCCTAATGGAATGGGCAATTTCATTTTCTGTTCCCATACTTCTCCTAGGTCGGCCACTTTGTGCAAACCTTTTTGCTGGTATGTAAACCTGTTTTCGTGAATAATAACACCGAGTATATCTTTTGATGACTCCAGTACAAAATCTTCTATTTTATCAAAACGCATGAATTGCTTTTTGCCTGCTTCCGGATAAGCATGGCTGAAGAGAAGGTTGGCCGTAGTGTTTTCGCCGGGAAGAACGATTGTAGCGTTAATTACATCGGCAGCGGATACTTCCTTTTCCGACCGGGTGATAAGCAGTGGTCCTACTCCTTTTCCTAATGCACTCCCCGCATTAAGCAGTATATAATTTTCAAGCGAACGGAAAAAAGCAGGAAAGCTGAGTTTGGTAATATCCAGGCGTCCTTCAAGTGCAGAGCGGTTTAGCGTTTCCACATCTTCCATTACCACATCAAATGACAGATCGCCGGTATCGATCTTTCCGTTCACCATAGCATCAAAGATGAAGGTGTCATTAGGACAGGGTGAGAAGCCAAGTGTGAGTGTCAAGAGATATATTGTTTTAATTACAGGTTAAAAAATCCGTGACTCACAAATTTGCCTGGATAATTTTTACCAATGCATCGTTCAGGTTGATGATGGATTCCTTCATGTTCCACTTCTTTTTATTCCGTTCGGCGATATGGTTGGACACACTTCTTATCTGGATAAACGGCACTTTTTCCATCAGGCATACATAATGTAGTGCGGCTCCTTCCATTGATTCCACTACGGGATCAAATGTGTGTTTGTACCATTTCACCTTTTGTTTTGAAGTGGTAATCTCATTGACTGAAATGCCGGTCACTTTTTTAAGTTTCACTTTCTTCAGAGCTTCACTGTTGTTCATGAGCCATCCTTTACGGAACGGGTGCTGGTTTTGCGGTACCAGTTTCAGGTCAAACAATGTTTTCAGTTCATTCAATTCAACCACACTCTGATCGGCTATAGCCTCTTTTTTTATGGCTAATACTGTGCCGGTTGGTATGGCTGGATCAAAACAGCCACCCACTCCTGCCTGTATGATAAGGTCGGGCCTTTTGATATGAAGGAGACTGGTGAGTGACCAGGTGGTGGCCGTAAGGCCGATGCCGGTGACCAGCACATCCACGGGGGCCGTTTTTAATTTTCCCTCTTTCAGTTCGTAGAGGAAAGGGTTTATTTCTATGGTTGTGGCTGCGGCTACCAGTATATTCATTATGATGGAAATATGATGCAAATTAATCAACGCCAGCTAAATGCTGCGGGTATTCCACTTTCTGCCTATCCTTCCGAAACCAACACCCATTAACCTATTACCTAATATCCCAATATCCCAATATCCCAATAACCCAATAACCCAATAACCCAATAACCTAATATACTTATAAACTAATATCTTACCTTTGCGCCCCTGACCATTTTTTCACCGGTTCCTTCCGCCCAAACTGCTGTGAAGGACGTAAAAAGTAAAGCATGGTTTACTTAACACGAATTGAACATTTCAACGCAGCGCATAAGCTGTATAATCCTGACTGGAGTAAGGAAAAGAACGATGAGGTATTTGGCCGCTGTGCCAATGCAAACTGGCATGGACACAACTTCGAATTGTTTGTCACCATCAAAGGCGAGCCAGATCCGGATACGGGATTCATTTATGATGCCAAGAAACTGGGCGCCGTGATCCAGGAACATATTATTGAAAAACTGGACCACCGCAATCTGAATCTGGATGTGGATTTTATGCGGGGGAAAATGTGTTCCATCGAAAACCTCGTGATAGGTATCTGGAATGAGCTCAAACAACACCTGCCGGAAGGTGTAAACCTGCATTGCCTGAAACTGGTGGAAACGGCTAAAATATATGTTGAGTATTTTGGCTGATGGTACACCGGAAGAGCAGCGGTTTTATTTTATAGCATTTGAACTTTTATCAGCTTCATTCGTTAACTTAATACTATGGGTAAAAAAGTGGCCGTTTTCAGGAAAGAGAGCTTTAATGCGGCACACCGGTTGTTTAACCCGGCATGGGATGATGAAACGAATACCAATGTGTTTGGCAAATGCGCCTTACCTAATTACCACGGACATAATTATGATCTTATTGTAAAAGTGACCGGCAAGCCCGA